>CAZXQZ010000084.1:0-12084 GCA_964642445.1 uncultured Anaerolineae bacterium | reverse complement strand
CCCGTCCAGCGTTGACACACGAAATCCGGGGATGAATGGTTTCGACGGGGCAGGCTGGTCGCGGGTTGCAAGCCGAGGCGCTCTCACCTCGTAAATCCAGAGCAAAAAAACAACTGCCAACACTGGCAAAACGTTCAACTTCGCTCCGCGTTTCGCAGCCGCGCCCGCAATGGCGCTCGCTGCCTAGTTCGTAGCGATTCGAACGTCTCCTCCCATGAAAGGGAGGACGGTCTGTACGGCGTGGCGCCTCCTGGCGCTGTGCGGGCCGTCAAACACAGGGCGGCTGCATCCGGTCTGATGCCGATAAGACCGGGGTAAGACCCATCAGCTAGTTCATCGATCGAACGCCGTCGCTGGCGGTCCGATGAGCGAAAAACCAAAGCAGCGACTAAGCTTGTAGAGACTTTCGGCCGAGTGTTTCGGACGCGGGTTCGATACCCGCCATCTCCACCACACAGAGAAGGGTCCTCAGACGAGGACTCTTTTTCTTTGGCCACAGTGAGCACAAAGGGCACAGAGTTTTTGTGTTCTGTGCGTGGTCGGTGTCGTATGTTCCAAGCCACGAACTGGGACCAGGCGAGATACCTGCTCTGTTGGCTTGGGGTTTGCTCTGTTTTCAACTATAATGCCCCCAAAGGCCAGTGGCCTGCGCGATAGAACAGAGCGCATCTTGGTGCCTTGGTGCCTTTGTGGTTCATTGACTGCCCCCGGCCAATCCGGATAAGAGGAATTGAATGGATCTTGGTCTCAACGGTAAAATTGCGCTCGTCACCGGTGCCAGTGCCGGCCTTGGTTTTGCGGTGGCCCGCCTGCTCGCCGCCGAAGGGACCGACGTGGCCATCGCCGCCCGCCGTCCCGATCCGCTGCACGCCGCGGCCGATCAGATTCGTGGTGAAGCGCCGGTGCGCGTCCTGCCCATTCCCGCCGACGTGACGTATCCCGTCGCCTGCCAGCGTGTGGTCGATACCACCGTGACTGAGCTGGGGGGCCTCGACATCCTGGTGGCCAACGCCGGCGGCCCACCCACCGGTACCTTCCTGGAACTGTCGGACGAGCAGTGGCAGTACGCCAGCGAACTCAACCTGATGAGCACCGTGCGCCTGATCCGTGCCGCCGTGCCAGCCATGCAGGCTCGCGGCGGCGGTCGTATCGTGGTGATTGCGTCACTCTCGGCCAAACAGCCCCTGCCCAACCTGATCCTGTCCAATACGCTGCGCGCCGGTATCCTGGGCCTCACCAAATCGCTGGCCAACGAGCTGGCCCCGTTGAATATCCTGGTCAACGCCGCGCTGCCTGGTTGGACCAGGACCGAACGGGTCAACGTGCTGCTGGCGGACCGCGCCCGGCGCCAGGGTATCACCGAAGAAGACGCGGCACGCGCCATCACGAACGACATCCCCCTGAAACGAATGGCCGAACCCGAAGAATTTGCCGCCGCCGTAACCTTCCTGGTTTCGGCACGGGCCAGTTACATCACCGGTGTGGCCCTTCAGATCGACGGTGGCCAGGTGCGCAGTATCGTCTAGACACCGTCTGCCGGCGATCGCGGGTTGCCAAACACCCATCTATCAGATACTCGGACAACGAACTCATGGCATTCTTTCGCTACGCAACACACATACGACCACTGATCGCAGCCAGCGCCTTGATGGTGATCCTCCTGGTTGGCGGCTGCCAGACTACACCCACCCCAGCTGCACCAGCAACCGCCGCCGTCGAACAACCCACGGCGACTGACCTGCCACCCACGGCAACCGCCGTGCCACCCGTACCCACCGCCACCCCCACGGCCACGCCTGCGCCGCCGCGCATCTCGATGAGCGACGCCATCACCGGCACCGTGCGCACAGCCGTCGAGAGCTGGGCCAGCAGCCAGGGCGCCGAGTTGGTGCCGGCGGGGGACGAAGCCGACGTACGTATCGAGACAACCCACACCGTGTCGGACGGCATCCAGCTCAACGAGGCGGTCTTCGCCGTCGCCGACTGGTTCCCCACCCTGCGCACGGGCATGACACTCGACGCCGTGCGTGGCCTGTGGCAGGGCCAGCCCACGGACGATGGCCTGACGACCCTGCTGGTCAGTCCCGAGACGGCTGCCGCCATACAAACCTTGTGGGGTGCGCCGGCTGCGTCGGTGTCGGTCACGGCGACCGAGGCGATCCCGCCCCGCCTGTGGCAGGAGAAAGAGGCAATTGCCATCGTGCCGTTCGATCAGCTCGAACCGCGCTTGAGCCAGCTGCCGCTCGATGGGCAAAACGTGCTCGATCGTACGATGGACCTGGCCAGTTACCCCCTGGTCGTTCGCACCGTCGCCAGCGGAGATCCGGCCCTGGTCGAATCGTTGGCTGCCGCGCTGGGCGGGCAGGTACCGGCCACGAACCGTGACCTGGAACGTTTGACCACCCTGATCATGACCGGCGTCACCGCCATGGCGCGCGACACGGCGTGGGTCATCGAGCAGGAGGGCGATCCGGCCTACCCGGCACGCAAGATCGCCGACGTGCTCGCGGCGGCCGATATCACGCACATCAGCAACGAAATCCCCTTCGTCGAGGGGTGCCGTGCCGACCGCACACCCAACCTGCTCGTGCTGTGCAGCAAACCGTCGTACATCGAAGCGATCAAGCTGGTGGGCGCCGACATCATCGGCCTCACGGGCAATCACATGCTCGACTACGGGCGCAAGAACTTCTTGAGTACGCTCGATCTGTATGATCAAGAGGGCCTGCCTTACTACGCCGGCGGCCGTAACGCCGAGGAGGCGCGCCGCACGCTGTTCATCGAAGATCATGGCAACAAACTGGCCTTCCTGGGCGCCAACAGCTTCGGACCCGAATTCAACTGGGCGACCGCAGATACGCCGGGCGCGCAGCGCTACAATTCCACCACGATGAAGGCCGACATCGAAGCGGCGCAGGAACAGGCCGATGTGGTGCTGGTCGAATACCAGGCCGAAGAGACCTACGAGTACGCGCCGAGTTACAACAACCGCAACCAGTTCCGTGCTACGCTGGACGCCGGCGCCGACATTGTCACCGGCGTGCAGGCTCACCAGCCGCAGGCGGTCGAGCTGAGCGAGGACGGCAAGAAGATCATCCTGTACGGGCTGGGCAATCTCTTTTTCGACCAGATGTTCAACCCGGACGTGCGGCGCGGCCTGATTCCACGCCATACGATCTACCAGGGACGCGTGTTACAAACCGAGCTGCTGACGACGATCCTGGAGAACTATTCCCAGCCGCGCTGGGCAACACCCGAGGAACGCCAGGTCATTTTGAAGAACGTCTTTGGCGCCAGTGGGTTCGATTGAGGCTTTTGAGTCGTTATGCTGCGCACACTGCTGAATGACAGCCAGTCCGACATCCTGCGTGCCGAGCGCGTTTTGCTCGAAGACCTGCGCGCAGCCATCGTGCGCATCGACGCACTGCCCGACGACGAGCGCCGGCTGACACAGGCCCTGCGTCAGCTGGAAGAGCTGTTCCTGCTGGTCGTCGTCGGTGAATTCAACGCCGGCAAGTCGGCCTTCATCAACGCCCTGCTCGGCCAGCGCCTGCTGCCCGAAGGGGTGACACCCACCACGAGCCGCATCAACGTCATCCGTTACGGGAGCACCCAGACCGAAACGGTCCGTGAAGAGGATGTGGTCATCCTGGCCCTGCCCGTCGACTGGCTGGCGGAGATCAACATCGTCGACACGCCCGGCACCAATGCGGTCATCCAGCGGCACCAGGAAATCACCGAGGACTTCGTACCACGCAGCGACCTGGTGCTTTTCGTCACCTCGGCCGACCGGCCCTTCTCCGAATCGGAGCGCACCTTCTTGATGCGCGTGCGCGACTGGGGCAAAAAGGTCGTGATGGTGATCAACAAGATCGACATCTTCGACAACGAAGCCGACATCGATAAAGTCTGCCAGTTCGTGGCCGACAATGGCCAGGCGCTGCTGGGTGTGCGCCCGCAGATTTTCCCGGTGTCGGCACGCCTGGCGCTCAAAGCCAAGACGGTCAGCGGTGTCGAGCGCACGGCCTTGTGGCAGGCCAGCCGTTTCGAGCCGCTGGAAGCGTTCATCCTGGGCACACTCGACGAAAAGGAACGGGTGCGGCTCAAGCTGGAGAACCCACTGGGGGTTGCGTCGCGCCTGCAGGAAAAATACCTGCGCACGACTCAGGACCGGCTAGGCCTGCTCGGCGAAGACTTTAAGACCCTGGATGCCATCGAATCCCAGCTGACGGTGTACGAAACCGACATGCAGCGTGACTTCGCCTACCAGCTGAGCCACGTCGACAATACGCTGTACGAGATGTCGGGCCGCGGCATGGAGTTCATCGACAATACGATCCGCCTGACCCGCGTCTTCGACCTGATGAATTCAAGCAAGGTGCGGGCCGAGTTCGAAGAACAGGTCATGGCCGACACCGTGCCCCGCATCGAGCGCCAGGTCAGCGACCTGATCGACTGGGTGGTAGACCGCGATTACCGCGAGTGGCAGGCGATCATGGAGTACCTCAACCGGCGCGCCGAGCAGCACCAGGACCGGTTGATCGGCCACCTTGGCACGCAGTTCGAGTACAACCGGCGCGAGCTGCTGGCCTCGGTGGGTCAGGCCGCCCAGGAGGCGGTGGCCGGTTATGACCGGTCGGGCGAGGCGCGCAAGCTGGCCGACTCGGTGCAAAAGGCCGTGGCCCAAACCGCCGTTGCCGAAGTAGGAGCAATCGGCCTGGGTGCGATCCTGGTTGCGCTGCTGCACACGACCGTGGCCGATGTGACCGGTCTGCTGGCGGCGGGCACCGTGGCCGCCCTGGGGTTGTACATCCTGCCCGCCCGCCGGCGCCGGGCCAGGACCGAACTGCGCGAGCAGATCGACGCGCTGCGGACCCAGCTGCACGAATCGCTGTCGACCGAGTTCGAGCGCGAGCTCAGCCACTCCTTGCAGCGCATCCGTGACGCGATCGCCCCCTACACCCGGTTCGTACGCGGCGAACGTGACAAGCTGACCGCCCTGGAAGGGAGCCTGGTCAGCAGCGGGCAGACGATCAGCGCCCTGCGTCACCGTATCCAGGACAGCTGATCCATGATCACACCGGTTTCACTGCGACCGCTCACTGCGGCCGACGTGGCGGCGGTCCAGGCACTCTACGATGCCGCGCCGGCCTATTTCACTCTGATTGCGGGTGAGCCAGCGCCGGCCGGCCTGGCGGCGTACGAGTTCGACGGGCTGGCCAGGCACGACGGACGCAGCTGGTTGGGTCTGTACGTTCCCGGTGATACTGGCACACCGCAGCTCTGCGGCTTGTTGGACCTGCGGCTGGCCTATCCGCAGCCCGATGCGGTGACGATTGGCCTGCTCCTGGTACGCGAGGACCAGCAGCGGCGTGGCTACGGCAGTCAGGCCTACCGGCTGATCGAGGGCTGGCTGCGGCAGCAGGGTTATGCGCGCGTGCGCCTGGACGTGCCGGGGCAGGCGTTTGGGGCACAGGCGTTTTGGCGCAAGCTGGGTTTTGAGTTCACCGCTGAGCAGCTGCGCATCGCCGCCGGGCGCAAATCGGTGCGGCTGCTGGTGATGGAGAAAATACTGGCGACCGATTGATCCTGGAGTGCGCAAGCCATGCTGGAGTGCGCAAGCCATGCTTGCGCTTTGCCCCGCGACGAGATACACCAAACCAAAAGCGGCAGCATGGGACAATCGTCCCACGCTGCCGCCCGCCATATTATGCGCTGACTTCTTGAGTATCGCCGGCCTGCAGGCGCAGCCAGGCTTCGATGAAGCTGTCGATTTCGCCGTCGAGTACCGCCTGCGTATTGCCGGTCTCGTAACCGGTGCGTTCGTCCTTGACCATCTGGTACGGGTGCAGGACGTACGAACGAATGCGGCTGCCGAAGCCGGCCACGACGTGCTCGCCTTTGAGTGACGCTTTTTCGGCATCCAGCTTCTGCCGCTCGATATCGTACAGTTTACCGCGCAGCACGCGCATCGCCGACTCGCGGTTCTGCAGCTGGCTGCGTTCGTTCTGGCATGTCACCACGATACCGGTGGGCAGGTGGGTCAACCGCACGGCGGTCGAGTTCTTCTGCACGTTCTGCCCGCCGGCGCCGCCCGACAGGAAGAAGTCCAGGCGCAGGTCATTGGGGTTGATTTGGATCTCGATGTCATCCTCCAGCAGCGGCATCACCTCAACCTTGGCAAAGGAGGTGTGGCGGCGGTTGGCGGCATCGAACGGGCTGAGCCGCACCAGGCGGTGGTTGCCCCGTTCCGATTTCAGGTAACCGTAGGCGTTGGCGCCTTCGATTTCGACGTACACGCTCTTGAGGCCCGCCCCTTCGCCTTCGGTCTGGTCGGTGAGGGTAGCTTTATAGCCGTGGCGCTCCGCCCAGCGCACGTACAAACGCAGCAGCATGCTGGCCCAATCCTGCGCCTCGGTGCCACCTTCGCCGGCATGGATGGCCAGGATCGCATCATCACGATCGTGTTTGCCGGCCAGCGCCAGCTGCAGGACGCGCGTTTCGAGCTCCGTCTGCAGGCGCTCCACCTCAGCGGCCATGTCGGCAGCAACGGCCTCATCCTCTTCGCCAGCGGCCAGATCCAAAAGTTCGCGCGCATCGGCCAGTTCCTGGCCAAAGCTGTTCCAACTGTCGACCTGCTCGCGCAGATCGGACAGCTCGCGCATCTGCTTCTGCGCGCTGACGTTGTCGCCCCAAAAGTCGGGTTCTAACGAACGTTTTTCGAGTTCGATGACCTGTTGCTGTTTGACATCCAGGTCAAAGACGCCTCCGGATCGATTCGTATCGTTCCTGCAAAGCTTCAAGGCGGTCGGTTGTTTCGGTCATTTTGTTCACGTCCTTTTCGCAGTTATCGTTTCGGTGCGGAGTTCGCACCCCCAGGTGCGAACCCGATCTATCGCAGGGCATCGCGCTGCCAGGCAGCTGCCGTGTTGCCATCGGTCACGCCGCCCTCTGCAAACCACACCCCCGGCACGCTCAGCTGAACAATCCATCGACGAACACCTGGGCGTCGAACTCGGCCCAGTCGGTGATCTTCTCGCCGGTACCGACGTAACGCACCGGCAGCTGCAGCTCTTCGCCGATCGCAAAGACCACGCCACCCTTGGCCGTACCATCCAGCTTCGTCAGCACCACGCCGGTGAGCTGGGTCGCGTCCTTGAAGTGTTTGGCCTGGGCAATCGCGTTCTGACCCGTGTTGGCATCCAGCACCAGCAGTACCTCGTGCGGTGCACGGTGGACCTGTGCCGACGCCACGCTGCGGACCTTCTGCAGTTCTTTCATCAGGTTGAACTTGGTGTGCAGACGGCCGGCGGTGTCGACCAGGAGCACGTCGGCGCGACGGCTCTCCTGGCTGGCGCGGATCGAATCATACACCACCGCCCCCGGATCGGCCCCCGGTCCCTGGCTGATCATTTCGACGCCGGCCCGCTCGGCCCACACCGCGAGCTGATCGATCGCCGCAGCACGGAAGGTATCGGCGGCGGCAATGATTACCTTGTAGCCGGCATCCTTGTACATCTTGGCCATCTTGCCAATGCTGGTCGTTTTGCCCGAACCATTCACACCCACGATCATAATCACGGTCAGCAGGCGCTCCATGTCGTCGCGCGGCGGCTGATGCTGGTTGAGCAGATTGACCAGCTCCTGTTTGAACAGAACCTGGGCATCCATGGCACGTTTGATGCCGCGCGCCCGGCAGGCTTCCTTGAGGCGCTCGACCAGGGCGAGCGACGTGTTGCCCCCGACGTCGGCCTGGATCAGCAGCGTCTCCAGGTCATCCCAGGTTTCGTCGGTCAGCTCGTTGGACTGAAACAAATCACCAATCTGGCCAAAGAAACCGCGCCGCGTTTTGGCCAGGCTATCGTGGATCTTCTCGTCTTCTGCACGTTTTTCTTCCGGCTTTTTGAACAGTCTGCTTAACACCAGGGCCTCCTCAGCGTTCTCATCGGTGCCTCGTCACAAAGGATTGATTATACTTGAGGAGTGGGGAATGCTCAATTTTTGGATTTTGGATTTCAGATTGTGGAGGGACGAGGGAAGGTGTGTTGGCGGACGATGGTTTGCATGGGGAGGAGGGTGACCAGGTTGAAGCCGGGGGGATAATCGTGATCGAAGGCGGCGCTCTGGTCGGTGGGCCAGGCGGTGAACTGGGCAAAGGTGCTGGCGACGCTCGTGTAGACGATGCCATCGCGTACGATCTGCATCGATTGGTGGGTGTGACCGTGAAACACGCCGCGCAGGCGATCCCGTGCGGGCAGCAGGGCGGCGTGCAGCGCATCGGCGTTGAGCAGCAGCATATTGGCGTCCATCCACGGTGAGTTCAACGGCCAGACCGGAAAATGGAGAAAGACGGTGAGCGGCGGGCCGTGCGGCTGTGCCTCGCGCCGCACCAGCGCCAGCTGATCCTCAGACAGCACACCGTGGGGATCGATGCTGTCGGGTCCGCGGGCATCCAGGACCAGGAAACGGAAGCCCTTACACTGGAAGGTGTAGGAGAGAATATTGGGGTCGGGCGTAACATCGTCGCGCGGGCCGATGGTCAGGTGGCGGTGGATGTGCCGTGCCAGGTCGTGATTGCCCGTCACATAATAGACCGGCATCTGCCAGCGAGCGAAGGTCGTGGCCGCCAGGTCATACGCGTCGTGCGCCGGGTAAGCGACGACATCGCCGGTATGGATCACGAAGTCAGGCGTGATGGGCAGCTGGTTGACGAGATCGACCAGCCGGTTGGCACACGGCCAGGAGGCGTAATCGCCGCGCGAGTACGTATGCGTGGGGCCGATGTGTGTGTCGCTGACGTGAACAAACGTGAGTGCTTCGTCTGGCATGGCAGACCATTATAGCCGGGCGCAATGGTTTCGCAAACCGGACGACGGTCCATCGTATCAGCAGAGAACGCCGGAGGTACGCGTTTTGGCGGAGGGCACGTGCGCCGCTTGCCGGTTGCACAAATGCCCGGATACGAGTATACTCTCACTGCACTCCAGTGCCAGCGCATCCCCATCGCATGGATCGCGGCTGGAGCTGCACTGGGAGCAAGGAATGAGTGATTCTAGACAATTTCGACGACTGGTCGCGTTGACCCTGGTTACCCTGCTGCTGGCAGGCTGCGCATCGGCCACCCGGCCGCGCAACATGACCGGGGTTTCTACCGATCCCAGCGTCATATTCATACAAGACGGCCAGCTGCACGTGCAGAAACTGGGTGATACCACCAGCCAGGTGCTGGCCAACCAGGTGCGCGTCGGCTGCGTGCCCTACGTTTTGGCACCCGACGGCAGCAAAGTCGCTTACCAGGACCAAAAAGGGGCCTGGTGGGCTGTCTCGACCGCCGGTGGCACCCCGCAGCCCATTACGTCGAAGGCGGTCCAGAATGTGTCCTGGCTCCCAAGCAGTCAGGGCGTGTACTATTCCGACGGCACCGACATCTACGCGCAGCTGTTCGATCAGGCGAAAAGCAGCGCCGTGTTGAAAGGGGGTGGGCAGACGTATGAGTCTCCGACGTTCTCACCCAACGGCAATACGGTCGCTTTCATCAACCATCCCCGTGCGAACCTGGCCGACGTGCGCGTGGCCAAGGGGGATGGCACCGACGTGCGCAGCCTGGGACGTGTGCTGCTGACCCCCAGCGAAGTCACCGAACCGTGTCCTCCCCAAATTCTCTGGTCACCCGACAATGCACGCTTCTTACTGAATCCAGGACGCAATGCTTACATCTTCTACCTGGCTGGCGGTACCCCGCTCCCCCTGCCCGCCCACGGCGCCGGCGCCGTCTATGCCTGGGCACCGGATGGCTCGAAAGTCGCTTTCTACGACGGTCAGGGCACCGTCTGGCTGGTCAGTGGCGGCGGCACCGGTGTGCGCAACGTGGCCGAAGCCACCAGCCGGCCGGCCTGGTCGGGTGATGGTGCCCTGCTGGCGTTCGTCGCGCCGGACAGGAACGGCAGCGCCCTGCGCATCTTCGATGTGGCGCGCAACAGTGCACGAACCGTCGTGCAGGCTACCAGTGGGGCCATGAATGACCCGCAGTGGGTGCCCGGTAGCAGTGACAGCCTGGTTTACACACGCCAGGCGCGGAATGGCGACAGTACCATTTGGCTGGTTCCCGCTTCCGGCGGTGCCAGTGCCCGCCAAATCGCCGAGGGCAGCCATGCCGGTGTCTTCCTGCGCCCGCGCAATTGAGGGACCTGACCCATGCCAATCCGCCTTCTCCTCGCCGATGATCACGTTGTGTTGCGCCAGGGCACACGCGAACTGCTGGCCCGCGAGCCAGACCTGGAAGTCGTCGGTGAAGCCAGCAACGGCCTCGAAGCCGTGCGCATGGTGGAATCGTTACGCCCCACCATCGTGATCATGGACGTGCGCATGCCAGGCATGAGCGGCCTCGAGGCGACGCGCCAGATACGCAGTCGCTACTCTGACGTTCAAGTCCTGGTCTTGACGGCGCACGACGACGACGAGTACGTCTTTGCCCTGCTGGAAGCAGGTGCCAGCGGCTATCTGCTCAAGACGGCACCCATTTCGGAACTGGTTCGCGCCATTCACGAAGTGGCTGCCGGCGAATCGGCCCTCGCACCCAGCATTGCACGTAAGGTCGTGGCACGCCTGAGCGGGCGTGATCGGGCGTCTCAGCCACAGGACGACGTCGAAGCCCTGACCGCGCGCGAGATGGAAGTGCTGAAGCTGCTGGCCCAGGGCATGACGAATAAAGAGATTGCCGAGGTCCTCGTGATCAGCGATCGTACCGTGCAAACGCACCTCAGCAACATTTTTGGTAAGCTGGAAGTGAACTCGCGTACTGAGGCCATTCTGGTCGCGATGAAACGTAACCTGCTTGCTGCACCGTGATGGCTCCGACCCTTGGAACCTGAACCACACGCCCCACGCCACCACAGCAACCTCTACAGCCTGCGTGTGCAGGCCATAATCTGGCTGTTGCTGCCCTTTGCCCTGATGCTCGGACTTGTCCTGCTGGTCAGCGCCGTCGCCTACCAACAGGTCGTCGGCTCACTGATCACCGCGCGCGACCAGGAGCTGGCTACCGTTGCGGCACAACGCGTATCAGAAAGACTCGACAACTATGCCAACATCCTGGCGGTCCTGGGCAACGACCCCAGCCTGACGGCGCCCGACCCGGCCCAGCGTTACCGTGTGCTCAACGATGCCAGCCTGCAGCTCGAACCGTTCGATGCCGGTGTGTACGTGATGGACGCCTCCGGGCGTATCATCACCTCCTATCCCGATTCGGCCCAGGCGGTCACACCCATCAACCTCGATCCCTACTTTCGCAGCGTACGCGCCAGCCAGGCACCAGCCTTTTCCGACATCCTGGACCAACCCGGCACAGCCGATTCTCTGATCGTCGTGCTCGTACCCATTCTGACCCCCACCGGTGACTTTGCCGGTGCGCTGGTCGGTGCGTTTGGCCTGGAAAACCGGCAGCTGGGAGAAGGAATCATCAGCGGTCTGCGTATCGGCGAAGAAGGCCAGGCCTACCTGGTCGATCGTCAGGGCCGGGTCATCTTCCATCCCGATCCCGCGCTTTCCGGCCGTGACGTACGCACACGACCGGTCGTGCAGCGTGTGCTGCAGGGTGAACGCGGTGCCCTGGTCAGTGAGGACGCCGGCACGCAGTCGGTCTTCGGTTACGCCACCGTGCCGGTCAGCGGTTGGGGATTGGTGACACAGGAATCGTTCGATACCCTGATCAACCCCATCCGGCCCTACGTAGGCACCGTGCTCCTGGTGCTGGGCCTGGGGCTGCTGTTCGGACTGTTTTGGCTGCCCCTCGGTGCACGCCGCATTACCCGGCCAATCGACCGGCTGGTGCAGGCCGCAGCACACCTGGCCACCGGCGGGGAGGTAGTGCATGTCGACGGCGGCACGATCCAGGAGCTACAAGTCCTGGCCGATTCGTTCAACGACATGGCACAGCAGATCGAGCGCTCGCGCGCCGGCCAGCGCAGATACGTCGCCATGGTCACGCGCAGCCAGGAAGACGAACGCCGCCGCATTGCACGCGAGCTGCACGATGGGACCGTCCAGGCCCTGGTGGCCATCGGCCGCCGCCTGGAGCTGATCGCC
>CAZXQZ010000083.1:7657-18079 GCA_964642445.1 uncultured Anaerolineae bacterium | reverse complement strand
ACCTGGACGTGTGATATGCGATTATCCCAGCTCTTTGGCCAGACCCTGCGCGAGACCCCGGCCGATGCCGACGTCGTCAGCCACCAGCTGATGCTGCGCGCCGGCCTGATTCGCCCGGTGGCGGCGGGCATCTACGCCTACCTGCCCCTGGCGCGCCGCGCGATGAACAAAATCGAGGCCATCGTGCGCACCGAGATGGACGCCATCGGTGGTCAGGAGATCACGATGCCGGTCGTGCAGCCCGCCGAGCTGTGGCAGGAAACGGGCCGATGGTACGAAATCGGTCCCGAAATGGCGCGCCTCAAGGACCGCGGTGGACGTGACCTGGTCCTGGCCATGACGCACGAAGAAGTGGTGGCCGACCTGGTGCGGCGCGAGATTCATTCCTACCGCCAGCTGCCGCGCCTGATCTACCACCTGCAAACCAAGTTTCGCGACGAGCCGCGCGCCCGCGGCGGCCTGATCCGCGTGCGCGAGTTCACCATGAAGGACAGCTACAGCCTGGACGCCGACTGGGACGGGCTGGACCGCCAGTACCGCGCCCACTACCAGGCCTACTTCCGCATCTTCCGCCGCTGTGGCCTGGCGGACGTCATCGCCGTGCAGTCCGACGTGGGTATGATGGGCGGCCAGCTGGCGCACGAATTCATGTTCCTCTCGCCGATCGGTGAGGACACGCTGATTGTTTGCCCGCAGTGCGGTTATGCCGCCAACCGGCAGGTGGCCACGTTTCGTAAGCCCACGCCGGTCCCCGAAGCCCCATTGGCCCTGGAAGAAATTGCGACACCCGACACGACCACGATTGCCGCGCTGGCGCAGCTTCTCGACATCCCCGAAAGCCGCACGGCCAAAGCCTACTTTGCAGTGGCGACCCTGGTCGACGGCACCTCGACCCGCGACCGTTTCGTCTTTGCCGTCGTGCGCGGCGACATGGACGTCAACGAAGCCAAGCTGGCCAACGCCATCAAAGCACAGGCCCTGCGGCCGGCAACCGAAGCAGAAATCCACGCCATCGGTGCCGAGCCCGGCTACGGCTCGCCCATCGGCACCCGGCGCGACGCCTATCTCCTGGTGGTCGACGACCTGGTCGCCACGTCACCCAACCTGGTGGCAGGTGCCAACCGCGTCGGTTATCACCTGCGGCACACCAACACCGGGCGCGATTACCAGGCCGACCTGGCTGCCGACATCGTCGCCGCCGAGGCTGGGCATGCCTGCACGGCGTGCGGCGCTGCGCTGGACAGCGTACGCGGCGTCGAAGTGGGCAACA
The DNA here is from genome assembly GCA_964642445.1 of uncultured Anaerolineae bacterium. Classification (GTDB taxonomy): domain Bacteria; phylum Chloroflexota; class Anaerolineae; order SSC4; family Amarolineaceae; genus SSC4. The sequence goes on along the minus strand of CAZXQZ010000083.1, from coordinate 16,809 downwards.
TCTTCAAACTCGGCACGCGCTACAGCACCGCCCTGCGTGCCACTTTCCTGGACGTCGATGGTCGCGAGCAGCCGGTGATCATGGGTTCGTACGGGATTGGGATTGGGCGCTTGCTGGCCTGTGTCGTGGAAGCGCACCACGACGATGCCGGCATCGTCTGGCCGGTGACGGTGGCGCCCTACCAGGTGCACCTGGTCGTGTTGGGTCGTAAAGCGCCGGAGGCCGTTGCCGCCGCCGATGCGCTTTACCAACAGTTGTGGGACGCCGGCATCGAGACTCTGTACGACGATCGCGAGGAGAGTCCGGGCGTTAAGTTCAACGATGCCGACCTGCTTGGACTGCCGGTTCGCCTGACGGTGGGCGCCCGCGCCCTGCAGTCTGGTGCGGTCGAGCTCAAACGGCGGGCCGATGGTGTCGTAACGCTGGTGCCCCACACCGAAGTGATCGCCGCCGTGCGGCAGGAATTGGATTCCCTGGCCGAACCGATCCGGCGCCGCAGCGCACAGGTAGAGGTTTTGGCCTAGGCTATTTGCGCAGTTTTCGCGTATGCAGGAAAACGAAACAGGAAAAAAATCGTCGTGTCGATCGATCCCTTCGTGCGCCAGTTCCAGGTGCGCTTCGACGAATGTGACGTGTACGGCCACGTCAACAATGCCCACTACGTACGTTTCATCCTGGAAACGGCGCGCGCGGCAGCATTGACGGGCGAAAACCAGCTGCTGGCAGCCGTTGACCCGGCCGCAGCGTGGCAGCCGCGCCGCGTCGACGTCGAATACCTGCAGCCGCTGCGCTATGGTGACACCGTCACCGTCACCACGCAGCTCGTCGACCTGACTCCGCGCCACATCCGCCGCACGTTCGACCTGCGTGCCAGCCATCACGATCACCCCGCCGCGACCGGCCTCCTGCAAGCCGCACCCATCCACCCCGACACCGGCGAAACCCTGATACTACCATCCACGCCGCTCGCCACCCTCCCCAACCCCCAGCCCCCAACCCCCAGCCCCCAACCCCTCCCCGATCCACCCCCACCGCCACCTGGCACATTCCGCATGCGGCGGCAGGTAACGTGGGAAGAGCTGGACATGCGAGGCTGTGTGAATGAAGGCGTGTACCTGGATTATGCTGGAGAATGTGGGATTCGTGTCGTTGCGGCGCACGGCTGGCCTGTGGCACGCATGACGGCGGCAGGTTTTGCCATCATCCTGCGCCGGCACCAGATCGACTACCTGGCGCCAGCGTTCCTGGATGATGAGCTGGAAATCTCAACGTGGGCGGCGCACGTCCGGCGCTCCACGGCGATGCGCTACTACACGATCACGCGGCTCGCCGACGACCGGCTCCTGGCACGCGTGCACACCTACGCGGTATGGCTCGAGCTGGCCACGGGCCGGCCGATTCGGATTCCACCCCACTTCATGGACGATTTTGCACCGAATCTTGCGGCGTAGTCAGGGCTTGCACAGTTGCCATCTTTTCAAAAAAGCCCTTACCCCGTGGTCATTGCACGCGAATAGGCCATCGCAGCCATGAACAACGCCAGCAACCCGTAGATGAGCGCCTCACGCCGGCCATCGCGCCCCTGGGTAATGGCAAAAGCGGAAGGAATCAAGATCACCATCAGCACGCCGTACAGGTAGTGAACCCAGCGCGCCACCTGGGCACCCTGCAACGCCATCAGAATCCCCAAAATTGCCATGGCAATGAACAGAATCTCGCCAATGGCCAGCATACCACGCAGGGTGCCGTCGACACCGCGCCCACGGAAGTACAGGTACAGTGCCCATACGCCCGCAAAAACCAAAAACAGGCAGCCCGCCAGACCAACACGGGCGTGAATGAAAGCCAACGTCATAAAGTGGCCGACTCCTTCACTCGTCGAACGTATCTACGCCGCACGCGCCACAATGATGACGCCGACGAAAATCACCGCAATCCCCACCCAGCGCAGCGGCGGGATCGTCTCACCCAGCAGAAAATGGGCCAGTAGTGGAATCAAGATGTACGAAATTGCCAGCAGCGGGTAGGCATAACCCAGGTCGAGCCGCGACAGCACCACCATCCACAACACGGCACCAATGGCATAACTGGCCAGCCCCAACCACACCACAGGCGTCGAGGCGATCGCAATCAGGGTTTCCAGTGGCTGCTGCAGCGCCCCTGCGCCCAGGCGACCTACCGACGTCATGCCGGTTTTGAGCAGGAGCTGACCCAGTGTGGCCGTGCCAACAGAACCCAGCACCAGCAAGAGGGAAACAAGCATCGATCTTCCTTTCCGAGCGGCGTTTGGAGCGGTGTTCTGCACAACCTTCCTCCCTCAAGTCATTGTAGCTGGAGTATACCGCACACACATCAGGCGTCAAATGGGTGATCTGGGAACCGCGAATCGCACGAATCTGCGTTAAGGCAGCGTAAAAGAATAACTTCCGGCATGATGGCCGGAATTCGCTGATCCGAAAGCGGTGGCGGTTGCACAGACAGTTGCCATCTTTCCAAAAAGATGGCAACTGTCTGTGCAATGACGGCGGTCTCTTGCCTGGGGGAGGGGACGGGTGGAGTTCTGGTTCATGAGCGTTGCGTGTCTGGGTGCCCTGTGTTATACTGACAGACATGCGCCGACTGTTTCGCACCGTACGCCGCGTGGTGACCCATCCAGTGTTCATCGTCCTGGTTGTTGTCCTGGCACTCGACTGGCTTGTCTTTACTGTCACCAGGCCGGTGATCGATCACGTGCCGGTGGCTCAGCCCGGCCAGCCGATCACGTTAACCGGCCATGGCTTCGGCAACCGCCAGAATGGCAGCTACCTGGTCTGGCAGTTCGGCGACCGCCAGGTCACGCAGAACACCGGGCTGACCTGGTCCAACAGCCACGTCACTGCAGCCCCACCCGATGGAGCAGGCGGTGGGACCGTGCAGGTGATGAAGCGCATGCTTTTTTCCCACTGGCTGTCTGATGCTGCGCCCGTTGTGGTATCTGCACCTGGCCTGCCGTCGCAGCCGTTCGGTTATGCCATCCCCGTCCAGGATGCCTCCCCGTGGCCGTTATTCCGCCGCGACGAACGGAACACCGGCAGCAGCCCGCTCGCGGCCGTCTACGCCGGCGATGCACCCTGGTCCTTCCCCACCGGCAAAGGCATCTTCTCGACCCCGGTCATCGATGCCGACGGCACCCTCTACGTCGGTTCGGCGGACCACACCTTCTACGCCATCGGCGCCGATGGCCGTGAACGCTGGCGCTACACCACCGGCGAAATCATCGACTCCGCGGCCGCGTTGCCGCAACCCGATCCAAAGCTGGGCGGGGACACGGTGCTGGTCCCGTCCGGCGACGGTTACCTTTACCGCCTGCGCACGGCCGACGGCATCACCGACCCGGCCGACCGCGTGGTGTGGCAGTTCGACGCCCGCGTGGCAGCGCGCGAGAGTTACAACAACTGGTGGGAGGGCAACGTCGGCATCGCCTACGACGGCACGCTGCTCGCCGGCAATACCAACTTCAACTACTACGCCATCGACCCCGCGGGCACCCTGCGCTGGGTCTACCCGACCGGCGCCAACAACTGGTCGCTCGGTGGACTGGGCGACGACGGCACGATCTTCTGGGGATCGAACGACACCTTCGTGCACGCGGTCACGGCCAATGGCCAGCCACGCTGGACGCACCGCACGCTGGGGTTCATCGCGGCGTCGGCCGCCATCGGCACCGACGGCACGGTCTACATCGGCTCGTTCGACAGTTATCTCTATGCGCTCGATCCACGCAGCGGCGGCACACGCTGGCGCTTCAAGACCAACGATCACATCTACAGCTCAGCCGCCCTGGGAAGTGATGCCAACGGCGTGACCAACGCCATCTACGTGGGCTCGGCTGATGGGCTGCTCTATGCCCTAAATCCCGACGGCAGCCTGCGCTGGCAGTACGACACCGGTGACCCCATCCGGTCATCGCCGGCCCTGGGCGCGGGTCCCGACGGCACGCGCGACGCCATCGTCTATTTCGGCAGCGGCAACGGCAAACTCTATGCCCTCGACGCGGCCACCGGCACGCGCCGCTGGTCCTTCGACACGACGCCCGACGATCCCGAACTGCGCGACCGCAACGATCTCAACGCCTCACCCGCCCTCGGCCAGCAGGGGATTTACATCGGCGGTGAACACGGCTTCGTCTGGTACGTGCCGTACGACTACTGCCTGCACCGGACCGATCCGCGGTGCAGTACGGAGCCGGGCAGTGATCTGCCCGACGATGTGACCGGCTTGTTCTATGTCACGCCCGGCGGCAGCACATTGACCACGGATCCAGTGGAGCTGCCCGCCAGTACGATCCTGACGCTGCGCCTGCTCGTGCGCGAGCAGGGTGAAACGATCGATGCCTGGGTGTGCAACAGCCCGATTGGCTGTCCGCAGGATGCGGTGACTGTCACCGCTGAACCTGCCTTTCCGTTCCGCCTGGAACACTCGGCCGACGGCCACTACCTGCACGTTATTCCCGACACCTTCCTGACGCCAGGCCAGACCTATTCGATGACCGTGGCCGGTGACTACTACACAGGCGGGCTGCCGGTCGGCAACGTGATGCTCGGTGGGCGGCGGACGGGGCGTTTCAGCGACACCCTGAACTTCCGCGTCGCCGACGAACCGGCGTCGGTGACACCCCTGGCGGTTGGAACCGCCGAGACCGCCGCCTTCGAATGGACACGCCTGGCGGCCCCGCTGCCCCCCATGCTGCCCAGCCTGAACCAGATCGGATTCGACTATATGGATTGGATCGTCGGCACGGTAGACCGTGCGCCAGACGGCGATAACACAGGCAAAGTCATCCTGTGGGCCATTGGTGGCAAACGGGACGCCGACGGGCGCCTGGTGGCCGATGCGGCCAGCGAGTTCACCCTGCCCCTCAGCGGAACTTACCAGGGCGATTCGTTCATCCTGGCCAACAAACAGTTCGTCATGCCCATCACCGGCATACCGATTCCGTTCAACGAATTTCAGCTGCGTGGCCGTTTTGGGGAGAACTTACAGGTGGAGCCCGGTGCAACCGCGTACGCCGACACCGACGTCCTGTCGATCCCGACCTTTGGCCCGTACCTGGCCATTGCCGGTTTGGCCAACAACTGGATTCAGAAACTGATCGTGGCGGGCACCTACATCACCCATCCCTATCCGCCAGATGGTCCGGCCCACCAGCGCCCGGCGGGCATCGAGGTCGAGACCGTGACCTACACGGCGCCCACGACCGCCACCGCCGGCCGTGTCGATGTGACTTTCCGGCTGGAACCAGGGGCTGCCTATCCGCTCGATTCCCACCGTGCCGGCATCGTCCTGGTGGATGATGACCAGACCGTGGCGGTGCCGTTGGATTACCACAACAACCTGGCCGCAACCACCGACGCCAGCGGCAACCTGGCCAGCGCCAGCCTCACCCTGCCAGCCGGCACCACCCTACCGCCAAACCTCAAAGCCATCGTGGTTCTCGACGTCTTTCCACTGCACACGCAGATCATCGCGCCGTGATCGCAGTCGTCCACGCAAACCCATCCAGGTAACCGTGGCCCCTGTCTGCCACTTTGTATTGAATCAGAGTACAATGTGAACCAGGTTACCAGCCGTGCTCCCAGGCGCGGCGCGGGGCATCTGGCTTTTTGCTCACGACCGCGCTGAAATGTAAGCACTCTTGCATTAGACGTTTGCCCAAATCGGACATCTATGCTATGATCTCCACGCCAGCGTCGGTGGCGTACCGCGCGACTGGTCTGTCACACGGCCTCTTATGTCGCATGTACTGGGCAGATGTGGATCGCCCTGCACTCCGCCGTGCAGTTGGCGCTGCGGCTGCCGTTCATTTCCTGAGCCAACATCATGATTGACGAAATCGATCAGCGCTTGAAAGCATGGGTCGAGCAGGCCGTACCGGGTACGGCAGTAACACTCGATCCGCCCGGTGCTGCCCGCGACGGCCAGGGTGCCAGCCTGTATTTGTTCGAACTGGCCGACGATCCCCCCCTGCGCGGTAGCCAGCGCACGCCGCTGCAGGCGGCGGCCCGTTTTCTGGTGACGACCTGGGCGCCAAAGACCGAGGATGCGCATCGTCTGCTAAGCGACCTGTTGTTTGCGGCCATGGCGAGCACCGAGTTTCGGGTCGAGCTGAGCGCACTGCCGGCGGCTGCCTGGAGCACGTTTGGCCTGCCGCCGCAGCCTTCGTTCATTTTGCGCGTACCCTTGCAGCTGGCGCGCCCGCAACCGCCCGTGCCACGTGTGCGCCACCCGCTCGACGTGCAGCCAGTGCCGCTGGCCACGTTACGCGGCCAGGTCGTGGGGCCGGATGACGTGCCCCTGGCCGGCGCACATGTCATGGTCGAAGGGCTCGATGCGCAGGCGCGTACCGACACAGACGGATATTTTCACCTGGACACGCTGCCGGCTGGAACAGCCCGCCGGCGCTTGCGTGTCCGGGCCAAAGGGAAAGAGATCACACACGACACGCGTATTCCAACACCGGACGACAAGCCGGTATTGGTTCGTTTCACGTCTTTCGATTGAAAGGGGGAGTTCGCATGCCAAACTATCTGGCGCCAGATATCTATGTCGAGGAAGTAGCGGGTGGTGCGCGACCGATCGAGGCGGTTGGCGCCAGTACCGCAGGATTTGTCGGCGTGGCGCCCAACGCGGGCGCCCACCTCAACGAGGCCGTGGCCATCAACAACTGGATGCAGTTCGTCAAAGAGTACGTGGCTGACGGCAGTACCAGCACCCACCTGTCCAACGCGGTGTACGGCTTCTTTCAGAACGGTGGCGGTCGCTGTTACGTGGTCAACGTCGGTGAGGGCAAGCCGATTGCCGGCGGTGGCCAGAAGCGCAGCGGGCTCGACGTGCTGGAGCAGGTCGGTGACGTGGCCATCGTGGCTGCACCCGGTTTCAGCGACGTGGCCTCGTACGATGCACTCCTGGAGCACTGCGAGCGGCTCGAGGACCGCGTCGCCGTGCTCGATGCGCCGGCCCAGGTCGGTGACATCGACAACCTCACCAAAGTCGCCACGGCCGGTGGCGGTGGTGGCAATGCCGGTGCGGGCCTGCGTGCCCGGCAGTCCGAAAAGGGCTACGGCGCCTACTACTTCCCCTGGTTGGTGGTGCGCGATCCCCTGGCGGCCGGTACCCTGGTCAACGCGCCACCCTCTGGCCACGTGGCGGGTATTTGGGCGCGTACCGACGCAACGCGCGGCGTACACAAGGCCCCGGCCAACGCCGCGGTACGCGGTGCGCTCAACCTGAGCTATCACGTCTCGCGCGCCGAGCAAGAGGTTCTCAACCCGGCCGGCGTCAACTGCATTCGTTTCTTCGGCAGCGAAGGCATCCTGGTGTGGGGCGCACGGACGCTGGCGGCCTCAGGCAGCGAGTGGCGTTACCTCAACGTGCGCCGCCTGTTCAACGTCATCAAAGAATCGATTGCCCTGAACACGCGCTGGATCGTCTTCGAGCCCAACGACTACACCCTGTGGAAATCGATCCGCCGCGACATCCGCGCCTTCCTCACCCTGCTGTGGCGCGATGGCGCGTTGATGGGACGCACGCCCGACGAAGCCTTTTTCGTCAAGTGCGATGAAGAAACCAACACGCCCGACGTGATCGATGCCGGGCGCGTGGTGACGCTGATCGGCGTGGCGCCGGTGAAACCGGCCGAGTTCATCGTCTTCCGCTTGAGCCAGTACGCCAGCGGCACCGAAACCCAGGTCCAGGGAGGCTGATCATGGCGAATCAGGTCGATCCATTTCGCTCCTACAACTTCAAGCTCGACATCGGCGGCGTCACCGAGGCTCATTTCACCGAGTGCAGCGGATTGGGCGTCAAGGTCACATCGATTGCGTACCGCGAGGCCGGCAACAACCAGGTCGTGCGTCACATCCCTGGCCCGGTCGATTACGCGGCGGTAACGCTGCGCTACGGCCTGACCAGCTCGCGCGAGCTGTGGGACTGGCTGCAGAGTGCGGCGCAGGGCCGCGTCGAGCGTAAGAACGTCTCTATCCTGATGCTCGACAGCCAGGGCACCAGTGAAGTGATGCGCTGGAACCTGATCGATGCCTGGCCGTCAGAGTGGCACAGCGCCTCGTTGGATGCTCTCTCGCGCGAGGTGGCCATCGAGTCGATGACCCTGGTGTACGACACACTGGAACGGGCCTGATTGGCCATGAGCACGCTGCGGCAGTCGCTGCGCCGGATACTGGCGCGCACCCTACGCCGCGGGGCGGTCTGGCTGGATCGGCTTGCGGTCCGGGTCACGCCGGCCATACCGGTTGGGCTTGACGCGGACGATTCGCCCGCAGGTGGCCCGCCAGCCCACTGGCGGCAGCGCGTGCGCCGCCCACCGCCGGCACACTGGCTGGCGCGCATCCGGCAGCAGGCGCCGCACCTCCTCGACGGCGAAGGGCTGGCTGGCACAGGCTGGACGCGGATCAGCGTGCCGCCCGCCGTGCCACGCCTGGCTGTAACGCCAACCGTCGATGAGGCCGCGCCACGCCCCCTACCCAACGACCGCCCCACGGGTCAAACAGTGGCTTCCAGACCGCCGCGACGCGCCATGCCGCTGTTTGCGGGACGTGCGCTGCACCTGCGGCGCACCGACACACCGCAGCAGGCCGGCCGCAGCGCCAGCTCCGCAGTAACGGGGCCGGAATCGTCGCCGCGCCGTTTGGCGCCGGCCGGCAGTCCAGCTCTTGCATGGCCCGCATCCCCGGCCCACCACCCGGCCGGCGCACCCGATTCCGGGGAGCAGCAGTCTGAGCGCGCACCAGCGAATCCGCGTGCGGCACCCGCGGTTGCAGCTGCAGAAAAAGCAGCGGGCGGAAACATATCCGAATCGCCAGGTCTGCCTTCGATGCCGCCAGCGGGCCGATCGTCACGCGCCAGTCCGGCTGATTTTAGCCCTGCACCGGCAGCCGGACATTCGGCAGGCTCGACGCCGGGCTCGTATCCGGCAGCTGGGAGTGAGGCAGCACCGGCCGGTGCCGCGGATGCCAGCCCCGCCGGATCGACAGCCGAGACCCGGAACTGGACGTCAGCCGTGTCACCGCCGAACGGGGGTACGGTCCAGCCGGACACGACACCGGACCTGGCTGCACCTGGCTTCAAGCCAGCGGCGACCGCGCACGAGTCAGCGG
>CAZXQZ010000083.1:0-7557 GCA_964642445.1 uncultured Anaerolineae bacterium | reverse complement strand
TTGCCCGACTGGCCCGATATGCCCGAGCCCGAACCCAACCCGCACGAAGCAGTTCGGCAGCATCTTCAGCGCCTGGACCGCGAACAGCGAGGCTTGTTGTGGAACGAGTCGCCTTTTTAATCGAAGAGACGAACGAACGGCTGCGCTGCCTGCTCAATCCCGAAACCCTGGTCTTGCGCCGCACCGCCGGCGTGCGCCCGCGCCAGTCCGCCACCGGCCAGGTCACAGGCACAGGCCTGGCCGACGACCCGCTGCTCTACACCGGCGGCGGCCGCACCGAGCTCGACCTCGACCTGCTGTTCGACGTGACGCTGCCGGGCTCCTCGGTGACCAGCGCAGACGTGCGTGACCTGACCGCACCGCTGTGGCGGCTGGCCGAAAACAACCAGGCCACCGCCGGCTATGGGCGCCCCCCATTGGTGCGGCTGATTTGGGGCAAGTCGTGGAACATCCCCGGCATCGTCGTCGCGGTGGCCGAACGCCTGGAGTTTTTTACCCCGTCGGGTGTGCCGCAGCGCTCCTGGCTGCGCCTGCGGCTGCTGCGTATGGCCGCGCCGATCCCGCGACCCGCCGCCGCGGGCATCACCACCAGCCTGAGCCTGCCAGCGCTGTCGCTCCCCGCGGTGGCTGGCAGCGCGCCGCGCGTGCACGAGCGGCTCGGTGGCACGGCCAGCGTGTCGGCTGGGCTGTCGTTTGCGACCTCCCTGGTTACCGCCGCCGACATCATCGGCATGGCCCTACGCGAGACACCGGCGGTCGCGTTTCTAATCTCGACCGGCCAGCGCATTGTTGCCGAGGTTGGAGAGGCGTTGGGCAAGGTGGCCGATTGGGTCTCCGGTTCGGGCGACTCCGCCGTGCTGCGTACGCTCCGTGCCGGCCTGGAATCGATGGGCCGCGCCGCGCAAAACGTCGTGACCGCCGTGTCCAGCCGCCTGGCCGACGTACAAAAACGCGTTGTATCGACGATCTCGGCAGCGGCCACACGCGTGGCGGCTGCCGCCCGTGCCGTGGCCGCCCAGCTGGCCAAATTGACCGCCCCCGCACGCAAGGCGATCGGCGCGGCGCTGCAGACGGTGCTCGACAACATCCGCCCCCTGGCCCGAGCCCTCCCCCAGGCGGCCGCGGTCGTAACGGCGGCGGTGCGGGCGCGGGCCGCACAGGTCATTGCCGTCGCCCTGCCTGTCCTGGAGGCCGGACGTGATACCGCTGAGCGTGCCTTGCGGCGCGCCCGCACCGTCCTCTCCGCCGCTGGGACGCGAGCGGCCGAGGCGATCCACGCCGCCATGGCGTCGATTGCGCAGACGGTGCAAGAGATACGCCGCTCCGGCCGCACTGGCATCTTGCCCGCGGTGCAGGTGGCCCTGGCCGACGTCGCACAGTCGGTCGCCACACTCTGGGCAGCCGGCGCACGTCGCGCGGCGCAGGCGATTGAAAAGACCGTCGGCGCAATGACCACCGGTCTGAAGAACCTCCTGGAGGCCGGCGAGGCGCTGACGGCGGTGGCCGGTGACCCGCTGCGCGCATCGCTCGGCGAAGCCGCAGCGACCCTGCGGGCGGCGCTGGGCAAGTGGGTGGCTGGCGATGACGCGGCTGCTGCCCAGGTCACAGATGCCGGTGTCGACCTGGCTGCCGCGGTCGATGTGCAGGAGACCACGCTGGAGGAGCCAGCCTACCAGTCGCTTGTGGCCCCAGTCACGGGCATCGCAGCCATCTTGGACCAGGCATCATCGAAGCCGGCAGCTGACATCGCCGCTCAGGTCGAGCCTCTCCTGGCCAACCTGGATACTGTCCTGGGACAGCTCCAGGCCGTCGACGAACAGGCCACGCGCACCCTGGTGACCACGGCGTTGGCCACAGTACCGGCACCGCCCGAACCGACGACCGAAGCGGGCGATCTGCCCCCGCGACCCGCGGCCGCCACCCGCGCGGTCGAGTTTGGCGAGCGCGTGGACCACATCAGCTACCATTACTTCGGTGATGCGGCCTTCTGGCGTTTGCTGGCGGCTTTCAACGATCTCAACGATCCGCTGCACCTGGCGGAGGGCCTGGTCCTGCGCATTCCGCCCCTGGCGCACGGCGGTGCCGGGTGAGCACGGTCACACTGCTGCCCCGCGTCGTCGTGACCGCAGATGGCACCGCGTTGGAGACCAGCGACCTGCAGGGGCTGGCCGAGGTGCGGGTGCAGCAGCGGCTGTCGCTGCCGGCACTGTGTGAGCTGGTATTCACCGACCCGCCCGGACCGCTCGACGGGGCAGCACGGTTGACGCCGGGCACCCGCCTTGGGGTTCACGTGGGCGATCAGCCGGTCGCCTTGTTCGACGGCGAAGTGACCGTCGTGGAGCGGGTCTACGGTCCCGCCGGACAGCGTGCGCTGCGCGTGCGCGGCTACGACCTGCTGCACCGGCTGCGCAAACGCCAGCGGGTCGCGGCACACGTCAACCTGACCGTGGCCGAGCTGGCAGCCGAATTGGTCACCGACCTGGGTCTGCTGGTCGACGCGGCGGCACCCGGCCCGCTCTGGCCGCGCATCATCCAGCATCGCGAGTCGGACTTACAGCTGCTGAGCGACCTGGCGGCGCGTGCCGGGCTCTACCTGGCCGTACGCGACCACGTGCTGCACCTGGTGACGCTGGCCGGTACGGGCGACACGGTAACGCTGGTGTTGGGCGAATCGCTACTTGAAGCCCGCCTGGAGATCAGCCGTGAGCCGGCGACCCGTGCCGTAACCGTGCAGAGCTGGAACCCACGGCAGGCCGTGGCCGGGGGTGCCGAGCGCCAATTCGGCAGCGCCGCCGAACTGGCGTTCGGCACCCCGGGTTCACGCATCCTGCCCGGCCAGGCTCTGCCCGACGACCGGCACGCCGCCGCGATCGCCCAGGCCGAACTCGATCGTTTCACGACCTATGAGAAGATGCTATGGGGCGTGGCGGCCGGTGATGCCCGCTTGCGGCCGGCCACTCCCGTGACGGTCGAGGGGGTCGACACCGCGGCCGCGGGGCGTTACGTCCTGACGGCGGTGACGCACACCATCGATACGACGCGCGGCTTCGTCTCGGAGCTGTCCAGCGTACCGCCCGCCCCGCCGGACAGCCTGGCCCGGCCCACCGTGGCTACGCTGGGGATCGTCACCCAGGTGGCAGACCCGCAGAACGAAGGACGCGTGCGGGTCAGCCTGCCGGCGTACGGTGACGCCGAGACCGAGTGGATGCAGCTGCTCAGTCCCGGTGCCGGGTGCAACAAAGGGTTGATGATTCTGCCCGGTGTGGGCGACCGGGTTCTCGTTCTCCTGGCCAACGGCGAGCCAGCGGAGGGCATCGTGCTGGGTGGCCTGTACGGCCCGGCCGGCATGCCAGACAGCGGCGTCGAGGCGGGCGATACGCAGCGCTTTACCCTGCTGACCGCCGGCGGGCACCGCGTGCGCCTGGACGATGCCGCGCAGACGGTGCGCGTGGAGGACAGCCACGGCAGTTTCGTCGAGCTGTCGCCGGAAAAAGTGGTCGTGCACGCCCAAACGCGCCTGGAGCTGGACGCGCCCGGCCAGGCCGTGGTGATTCGGGGCGCATCGATCGATTTCGAGCGCGGCTGATGCTGCGCGTAGGGGATTTCCATGAAGGTTCTGACCGAAGATGCGCTGCTGGTGTGCCGGCACGAGCTGGGCACCGTCGACATCGAGGCGACCCAGACGTTGGTGCGCATCGATGGACGCCGTGTGCTGGTCGAGAATAACCCCGAGGGCCGCAAGATCAAACTCTGCCCCAACATTGGCGTCGCGATCAAACCCTGCCAGACGACGCTCAAGGTGAAGGCGGGCTACTCGGATCTGGTGCGCATCGAGGGCAAACGTGTCTGCCTGGACACGGTGACCGGCTTGACCGACGGCACGCCGCCGGGTGTGGTGGATTACCTGGTGCGCAAACCGGGCCAGGACCTCGTCGAGGAAGTGGCATGACCTTGCAGACCGAACGCGGGTGGTTGTTCGTGCATCCCGACTACGACGTCGGGCCGGACGCGGCCGGGCTGCGTATCTCGCCGCGCGGCGGCATCGAGACGGTGGCAGGGACCGCAGCCGTACGCCAGGCCATCCTGCTGCTGCTGTCGACCCTGCCGGGGGAACGCGTAATGCGGCCCGATTACGGCTGCGAGCTGCACCGGCTGTTGTTTGCCCCGAACGACGACACCACGGCCGGCCTGGCGATTTTTTACGTCCGCCGTGCGCTGGAGCGCTGGGAGCCGCGCATCGAGATCATGCAGCTCGATGCCAACCGCCACCCCGAACGCGCCGAGCTGCTGGAAGTGACCCTGGAATACCGGGTGCGCACCACACGGCAGGTCGATCGATTGGCCTTCACTGTCAGCCTGGAGGCCGAGGAGGTGTGATGCCGCTACCTGCCCCGAACCTGGACGACCGCACGTTCAGCCAATTAATGGAGGACGCGCGCCTGCACATCCAGCGCAGCAGTCGTGAGTGGACCGACTTTTCGCCCGGTGATCCGGGGGTGGTGCTGCTGGAGCTGTTTGCGTTTCTGACCGAAACCATGCTCTACCGGCTGAACCGCCTGCCCGACAAAGCTTACGTGCAGTTTTTGAACCTGCTCGGTGTGCGGCTTTACCCGCCGGCCGCAGCTGGTGTGACGCTGCGCTTCAGCCGGCCCGGCGACACCAGCCAGGCGGTCGAGATCCCACGCGGCACGCGGGTCACCATCAACCGCACCGACGCGTCCGGCGACGCTCCGGTGTTCTCGACGGTGCGTACGGCAACGCTCGATGCTGGCGCCAGCAGCGTCGACGTCATTGCCTACCACTGCGACCTGGTGGAAGCCGAACTGGCCGGCGTGGGTACCGGCCTGCCCGGCCTGGTCGTCACGGCGCGGCGGCCGCCCATTGTGGCTCCCACAGGCGACGAGCTGGACCTGATCGTTGGCGTGGAAACGCCGCGCGATGAGCTGGGGGCGCGCGCACCGGCCGTGCAGGTCGGCGACAAGGCCTTCCGCATCTGGCGCAGTGTCGACAGCTTCACCAACCTGGGCACCGACCGTTTTGCCTACCTGGTCGACCGCCTCAGCGGCCAGGTCATTTTTGCCCCGGCTGCGCGGGTCATCAAACCGGGTGACGGTCTCGACCCGAACCCGCAGGCGTTGGCCGAGATACCGCCGGCCGGCCGCGAGATCCGCCTGTGGTACCGGCGCGGGGGCGGCACGGCGGGCAACGTCGCCACCGGCACCCTGATCGTGCTCAAAGACCCGCTGCCGGGGATCGAGGTCACCAACCTGGAGCCGGCCACGGGCGGGCAGGCGGCGGAGACGCTCGAAAATGCCCTCGTGCGCGGGCCGCTGGAGCTGCACAGCCTCGAACGGGCCATCACGGCGCGTGATTTCGAGAATGTCGCGTTGTACAGCTCGCGCGCCATTGCGCGTGCCCGGGCCATCACCCGCGCCGACCTGTGGGCGCACGCCCGCGCCGGCACCGTCGAAGTGCTCCTGGTGCCCGATCTGCCGGAGAACCAGCGCGTGGCCGGCCAGGTGACCGCGGCCGCGCTGCAGGCGCAGCAGACCGAAACTGTGCGCAGCCAGATCGAAGGCGATCTCAACAGCCGTCGACCCTTGGGCACCAACTGTGTCGTCACCTGGGCGCGTTGCAAGCCGGTGCGCGTCAGTGCACGCGTGGTCGTGCGCCGGCAGGAGGACCAGGATCGGGTCAAGCAGCGGGTGTTGGAACGGCTGCACGGCACCATCAACCCGCTGCCGACGACCTACAGCGCCGGCGGCTGGCGTTTCGGGCAGGCCCTGCGTGCCTCGCACGTCTACGACGTGGGCCTGGCCGAGCCGGGTGTCTTATGGATCGACCGTGTGCAGCTGCGCGTCGAGGATGTGCCGCGCAAGGATGTCACCACGGTGGCGGCCGACTATTTTCAACCTGACACCTGGTACGCGGCGTCCGGGCCGCAGCTGTACCGCTCGCTGAACCATGGTGACGGCTGGGAGCCGGTCGCCCGTTTTGGCGACGAGCGGCTGCGCATCATCCGGGCCCACCCGGAGCGCGCCGGCGTGCTGGCTGCCGTCACCACCGTGACCGATCAAAGCGCCAGCATCTATTTCTCGTCGGACTGCGGGGAATCGTGGGAGCCTGCGCCGGTCAAGACGGCGTTCGAAATCAACGACGCGGCCTGGACCGTGCGCGATGGTGTGCCGCTGCTGCTGCTGGCGACCGACGTGGGGTTGTACGAGCTGCCGTACAAGGCGGGTGGCAGCCCGGTGCAGGTCCTGGTCGATCCGCAGGATCAGAACATGGGATTTTACGCGGTTGTGGCTTCGCGCGATGTGCGGGGTCAGGTGTCGGTGGCGGTTGCAGCCCAGGGTGCCAGGGGGGTGTTTCTCTCCAGTGCCGGCGGGCAGCGCAACACGTTTCGGATGATCGGTTTGCGCAACGAGGACATTCGTGTGCTGGCCGTGCAGTACGATGGTCCGCGGGCCTTCCTATGGGCTGGCGCGGCCGCGGCCGGGCCTGACGATGCCGGCAAGGGGTGTTTTCGCTGGGAGCTGTTGGGATCGCAGGACCCGCCGGACGGCTGGCGCCCGCTGGCAACCGGCTGGAACGGTGGCAGCTGCCGGGCCCTGGCCTTCCTGGGCACGCGTGCCCTGGCCGCATCCTTCCGCAGCGGCGTCTTGCGGCTGACTACGACCGACCGCGACCCGCGCTGGGAAGTGCCCGACGTGCGCTGCGGGCTGCCGCTGCGTGATCCCGGGCGGTTCCTGCCGGTGGATACGGTGGCGGCGGCGGCGGCGGGGCTGTGGGTGATGGCCGGTAATACGGAGGGGATCTTCCGCAGTGCGGACAATGGATCGACGTATGAATCTGCGGCACGCAGCGAGTTCACCGACCAGGACCGGGTGACGTTGCCGCCGACCTGGCTGTTCTGTTCGGGCGAGCACGAGATCGACGTGGTGAGCGAAGATGAAGCGGAACGAACTTGAGGGTCTGCTGCCCGACGTCTTCCGGCGCACCGCGCGGCCGGGCAGCGTGCTGGCCGCACTCCTGGACGTCATGGAGGCATACCACGCCCCGTCAGAAGAGATTTTGGGCACACTGGACAGCTTCTTCGACCCCTACCGTACGCCAGACGACTTCGTACCCTACCTGGCGGGCTGGGTCGACCTCCTGCGTTTTCTGGACGACGCGCCGGAAGGATCGATTACGGACGGAGTCACTTTTGCGGGCGGAACCGGCCGGCTGCGTGAGCTGATTGCGGCCGCCGCGCACCTCACACGTTGGCGCGGCACGGCGCACGGGTTGGTGTTGTTTCTGGAGACAGCGACCGGTGTGCCGGGGTTTGTGATCGAAGAGGATGTTCCTGGTCCCGATGGGCGGCCCCTGCCCTTTCACCTGCGCGTGGTGGCACCCGCCGCGGCGCAGCCTGCCGCAATTTTGATTCGCCAGATCGTTCAGATGGAGAAGCCGGCGTATGTGACTTTCGAGCTGGTGTTTGGGGAGGAGTAGGGAGTACGGAGTAGGGAGTAGGGAGTACGGAGTACGGAGTAGGGGGAACGGATTGAACGGATG
>CAZXQZ010000082.1:0-18091 GCA_964642445.1 uncultured Anaerolineae bacterium | reverse complement strand
CCTGGCCGCCCAGATCCCGGTGATCTGGTACCTGGCCAGCTTGCAGGGCGGCAACCTGCACGCCGTCGGCTCGACCCTGCCCGGTTTGCCGGCGATCGTCATCGGCCACAACGAGCACATTGCCTGGGGTGTCACCAACCTGGGGCCCGACGTGCAGGACCTCTTCATCGAGCGCGTCAACCCGGCCAACCCGAACGAAGTCGAAGTCAACGGCAGCTGGCAGCCGCTGACCGTCATCAGCGAAACGATCCGGGTCAAAGGTGAGGATGAGCCGATCTACTGGGCCGCCCGCGCCAGCCGTAACGGCCCCATCATCTCGGACGTGCTGGGTGACCCGGGCACGACCCTCGCCCTGCGCTGGACCGCGCTCGAAGACAACGACTCGACGATGGAGGCCTTCCTGGGTTTGCAGTACGCCCAGAACTGGGACGATTTCCGCAGCGCCCTGCGTTCCTACGTCGTGCCGTCGCAGAACTTCGTCTACGCCGACGTCGACGGCAACATCGGCTACTACGGGCCGGGCCGCATCCCGATCCGCGCCAAGGGTGAGGGATACGTGCCGGTGCCGGGGTGGAACGACGAATACGCCTGGAAGGGTTACATCCCCTTCGACGATCTGCCGCACGAATTCAACCCCGAACGGGGTTACATCGTCACTGCCAACAACCAGGTCGTACCCGACGATTATCCGTACTTCCTGGCCAGCAGCTGGGCGTCGCCCTACCGGGCGGCCCGTATCGAGCAGATGATCACGGCCAAGGACAAACTGTCACCCGAAGACATGGCCACAATCCAGGCCGATCAGCTCTCGCTGCAGGCCAATCAGCTGCTGCCCTACCTGCTGGAGACGCCGACCAAGACGCCGGAAGAGGCCAAAGCGCTGGAGCTTCTGCGCAGTTGGGATGGCGTCACGAGACAGGATGCGGCCGCACCGGCCATCTATGCCGCCTGGCTGGTGCATCTGCAGCCGGCGATCATGGCCGATGACCTGGGTCGCGGCCTGTTCGAGGACTTCGGTGCCGGTTTCCACCCAACCTACCTGGCAACGACGCTGGCCAATAACAACAGCCCCTGGTGCGACAACGTGCTCACCCCGATGGATGAGGACTGCCGCACCACGCAGCAGAAGGCCCTGGCGGAAGCCCTGGAAGACCTGACCGAGCGCATGGGTAACGATAACATCGATGCCTGGCAGTGGGGCACAATCCACCAGACCCTCTTCCCGCACACACCGTTCGATGAAGTCGATATGCTCAAAGGGTTTTTCAGCCGCCAGATTGCCAACGGTGGAGACGGCGCCACGGTGAACGTGGCACCTTTTTCGGCCGAGGAACCGTACCATCAGAGATGGTTGCCATCATACCGGCAGATCATCGACGTCAGCGACTTCGGCAAGAGCCAGTTCGTGCAAACCACCGGCCAATCAGGCAATGTGATGAGCAGCCACTACGATGACCTGATCGACGTCTGGCAGCCGGTGCAGTACCTGCCGATGCATTTTGCACGCGAGGCCGTGCAGGGGACCGGAACCCTGCGCCTCGAGCCAGCGCAGTAAACGCATTTCTGGAGTGCGCAAGCATGGCTTGCGCACTCCAAATCAGCCTCGCCGCGCACCGGGGCTGCTGACCCCAGTAACTTCACCACGTACCCGCTCCAGCCTTATCAGCTGCACGGCACACACCTTGTAGTCGGGAATCTTCGCCCGCGGATCGATGTCCTCCAGCGTCAGCTCGTTGGCCGCCGCCTCGGCAAAGTGGAAGGGCAGGAACACCGTGCCACGCGGGGAACGTCCCGTCACCAGCACCTTGCACTCGATCTTCCCACGCCGTGAGGCAATCCCCACCCAATCGCCCGAGCCGACACCCAGGGTCGCGGCGTCGTCCGGATGCAGTTCGACCACCGCCTCCGGGTAGATCTCATCCAGCTTCGAGCGCCGCGTCAGCGTGCCGCCGTGCCAGTGAAACAGGACGCGGCCGGTAGAGAGGATGAAGGGGTAATCGGTATCCGGCAGCTCGTGCGGCTCCAGGTGCTCCAGGCTGTGGAACGTGCCGCGCCCCTTGGGGAACGTCTCGGCAAAGAGGAACGGCGAACCGGGGTGGTCGGGCGTCGGGCAGGGCCAGTGCACACCTCCTTCCCGTTCCAGGCGCGCATAGTCGATCCCCTGAAACGGCGGTGTCAGCACCGCCATTTCGTGCCAGATCTGGCCGGGGTCGGTGTAGTCGTAGCCGGCATACTGGCCGTAAGCCACATCGGGCAGCGCCGGCGGCGCGGCGGTGAACTGGCCCGGCTCGCCGTACCCAGGCTGGCCACCCAATGCAGCCAACACCTGCACGACACGCCGGGCCACCTGGCACGTGATCTGCCAATCGGCCATGGCCTGGCCGCGCGGGGGGATGGCGGCACGCACGCGCTGCACGCGCCGGTCGGAGTTGGTGAAGGTGCCGTCCTTTTCGGCGAAGCTGGTCGCCGGCAGCAGGACGTCGGCGTAGGCGCAGGTTTCGTTGAAGAAAATGTCCTGGCATACGATCAACGACAGTCCTTCCAGGCAGTGGCGGGCATGGGCCAGGTTGGGCTCGCTCATCAGCGGGTTTTCGCCAAAGACGAAGAAGGCCTTGACCGCGCCGCTGCCCGCACCGTCCACCATTTCGGTCGTCGTCAAACCTGGCTGCGGATTCAGCCCGCAGCCCCACGCCCACTCGAACCTGGCCCGGATGGTAGGATCGTCGACGCGCTGGTAGCCGGGATAAACGTTGAACAGCCCACCGGCGTCGGAACAGCCCTGCACGTTGTTCTGGCCGCGCAAGGGATTGAGACCCGTGCCCTCTTTGCCCAGGTGACCGCACATCAGCGCCAGGTTGGCCAGGGCCAGGGCGTTGTCGGTGCCGTGCGTGCTCTGGCTGATGCCCATACCCCAGTAGATGGCGGCACGTGAGGCGTTGGCGTACAGCCGTGCCGCGCGCCGGATGTCGTCAGCGGGCACACCGGTGACGTCCGCGGCGTACTCGGGTGTCCAACGTTCCAGGCTTTCCACGTAATCGGCAAAGCCCTCGGTGCGCGCCTGGATGAAGTCCGCATTGTAGCGTTCTTCTTCGACGATGACGTGCGCCATGGCCTGAAACAGCACCACGTCGGTGCCCGGCCGCTGGCGCAGCCAGACCGTGGCAAAGTCGGCCAGCTCGATGTGGCGTGGATCGGCCACGATGAGCTGGGCGCCGTTCTTGCGCACCGCCTGCTTGAGAAACGTGGCGATTACGGGGTGCGTTTCGGTCGTATTGGAGCCGGTGACCACAAAACATTCCAGGCCGGCCATCTCGGCAATGGCGTTCGACATGGCCGACGAGCCGATCGCCATCTGCAAGCCCGTCACCGAGCCGGCATGGCACAAGCGTGCGCAGTGGTCGACGTTGTTTGTGCCCAGGAGCTGGCGCATCAGCTTCTGAAAGACGTAGTTGTCCTCGTTGGTCGCTTTGGCCGAGCAGAGCGCCGCAATGGCATCGCCACCGTGCTGCACCTTGATCTCGGCCAGACGCGTGGCGACCAGGTCCAGCGCCTCATCCCAGCTCGCCGGCCGGAATGCATCCAGGTCCACCGGCTGGCGCCGTACCTGGCCCGCCTGCAGCGCGGCGTAGTCCTTACGAATCAAGGGTGTGGTCAGCCGGCTGGGGTGGTAGATGAAGTCAATCCCAAAGCGCCCCTTGACGCACAAACGACCGTAGTTGGGCGCCGCGTCGAACGGTGCGCTGACACGAAAGATACGCTCCTGCCCGTCGACGTGCAAATCCACCTGGCAGCCCACCCCGCAGTATCCACACGTCGACCGCACAACCTGTTCCGCCCGCATTCAGCACCCCCAATCCAAAACCTAAAATCCACAATCCAAACGCCATTCCTGCTTGCCCTTGAGCGCACCGCTCGGGCAGACTTCGACACAGTTGCCGCAAAAAACGCACGTCGTGTCGGGCATCGGCGCGTCGAAGAAGGTGGCGATGTGGGTGTGGAACCCACGTTCACCCAGGGTGAGGGCATAGGTGAACTGCACATCCTCGGCGCAGACCTGCACGCAGCGCCAGCACAGAATGCACTTGTCGTAGTCGCGCACGTAGAAGGGATTGTCGTCCTTGACGGGCACCGTCCGCCGTGCGCCATCGGCAAAACGCGCGGGGTCAGCGCCATAACGTGCGCTGTAGGCCTGGACAGACGGTGCTTCGGAGCAGTCGGTGGCCGACTGCAGCAGCTCGAGAATGACCTTACGCGCACGCTGGACACGCGGCGAATCGGTGCTCACCTCCAGGCCGTCGAAGCAGCTCACAGCGCACGCCGGAATCAGCGTGCGCCCGCGACTCGGCTCCACCACACACAGGCGGCACACCGCATTGGCCGTCAGGTTTGGATGATAACAGAGGGTGGGAATGTCGATGCCCGCCGCCGCGGCCGCCGTCAGCAGGCGGGTGCCTTCTGGCACTTCCAGGTGCTGGCCGTCGATGATGACGTGTGCCGTGCGGCCGGACGCCTCACCGGTCATTCCGCTTCACCCACCGGTTCGAAGGTGGCGGTGAAAAGCGTGCGTGCCGTGCCGTCCCACCACAGCGGCTTCTCATGCCGCAGCAGGTCGACCATAAACGAGGCGGCGGCTACGCTGAGATTGGGCACCGTCGCCACGGCGCCGTTGTCCAGAAGCAGCCGGATTTCGGTCGTCTCGTTGGGCGGTACCCGGTACCACACCTGGTAATTGTGCACTTCGTTGAATGCCATAAACGATCGATTCCTTTCTGTTGATTGCCTTTGTGTGTTGCACGGCGACAGACCCTTCGGGTTTTGTCTCCTTGACCACGTCTTGCCCCTTATGCGCCTTTCACCGTCAGCCACGTGTCGCCGGCGGCGAGGCAAACCCGAAGGGTCTTCAGCTGGCCCGACGTTACGTCTTGTTGGCCCGGATGACGGCGCCGGGTGCCGCCGTGGTGGTGACCGGTATGTCGGCCAGGGGTGGCAGCCGCAGCCGCTCTGCGCCGGCGTAGATACGCAGGCTGCCGCTGCGCACGTAACCAATCAGCGTCATATGCCAGGTGCGCGCCAGCTCGACCGACAAAGCCGTCGGTGACGTGCGGCTGGCCACGATTGGAATACGCATCTTGGCCGCTTTGTTCAGCATCTCCGAGCTGATACGCCCGGTGGACAGCAGGATCAGGTCGGCCGTCGACTGCCCCGCCAGCAGGCACTTGCCCCACAAGCGGTCGACGGTGTTGTGACGACCGACGTCCTGCGTAACTACCAGCAGCCGTTCGCCATCGGACAACCCGGCGGTATGAATGCCGCGCGCCTCCTGGTAGAGCTGGGCCGATTCCTGCAAATCCTGCAACAGCCGGCTGATTCGCTCCGGAGCAACCATGCGGTCGGATTCCACCGGATCGGCGCGGTCGACCAGGTCATCGAACGTGACACCGCCGCCGCAGCCCGACGTGATGATCAGGCGCGCCGGTGGCTCGAAGTCGGCGCGGTGCAGCCACACGTCGACGCACGTCCCACTGGGACACACCGTCCACTTGCGCACGTCGTCCATGCCCTGGATGACACCTTCCGAGCGCAGGAAACCAAGCGCCAGGCATTCGGGCTCGACCGGTGAGCACATCACGGTGGCCAGCTCCAGGCCGTTGACGTGAATGCGCAGGAACCCTTCGGCCGGCACAGCCCCGGTCACGGCATGGTGCGTGCCGCGTTCATAGACGATGTAGGTGAAATCCTTGATTCCGTTCATGGCTCTATCCAGCCGGCTGCTGCCTCACTACGAAGCGGTCAGGCGCAGCCAGGTTATCGTTCAGTGACGCGGGGTGCAACCCTGGCAGGGTGGCCTGCCTAGGCAGCGGGCGCCAGCCCCCAGAGATCGATGGCGCTCTCCACCGCAGCCGTGGCGGCCTGGCCGAGGCCACAGATCGATGCGTCACGCATCGTTGCCGCCAGATCGCCCAGGTCATAACGGTCGCTGGTGCGGACGTCGCCGCGCTGCATGCGCTCGACCATTTCCCACTGGCGCTGCGTACCCAGCTGGCACGGATAACACTTACCGCACGACTCGTGGGCAAAGAAGCGCGCCACGCGTCGTAATACGTCCCAGGGATCGACCGTTTCGTCCAGCACCATTACTGCCCCCGAACCGAGGGTGGCGCCGATTTCACGGAGCGACTGCCAGTCGAGCGCCACGTCGAAGTGCTCCGGTCCGACAAAGGTACCGGCTGCACCACCGAGCAGGACAGCCGTGACGCGGTGACCGGGCAGCGGCCCGCCGGCCTGCTGAAAAATGAGATGACGCAGGGACCGGCCGAGCGGCAGCTCGTACAAACCGGGATGCTGCACGCGCCCACTGACGCAGAACAGCTTCGTACCCGGCGAGAGGGCTGTGCCGCGCTGACGCAGCCACAGCGCTCCGTGCTGGACGATGTCGGGAACGTTGAAGAAGGTCTCGACGTTGTTGATGACGGTCGGTTTACCAAAGAGGCCGGCCTGGGTCGGAAACGGCGGCTTGAGGCGCGGCATCCCCCGATTACCCTCGATCGACTCGAAGAGCGCTGTTTCTTCACCGCACACGTAGGCGCCGGCCCCCAGCCGCAGCTCGATATCGAAGTCCAGTGTGCTGCCGAGGATGTGCTGCCCCAGGTAACCAGCGCGACGGCAATGCTCCAGCACCTGTTCGAGCCGCGACTGCAGGGGTGCGTATTCGCCGCGCAGGTAGATGTAGCCCGCGACCGCACCCTCGCCGCGAATGGCATAGGCACACAGGATCATCGCTTCGATCAGGCGGTACGGATCACCTTCCAGCAGGATACGGTCCTTGAACGTGCCGGTTTCACTTTCATCGGCGTTGCACACGACCATCTTGGGCGAAGCCGCCTCGTTTGCCGCCGCACGCCACTTGACGCCGGTCGGAAATGCAGCCCCGCCGCGGCCGACCAGGCCCGAATCCTCCAGGCGTTGGATCACGTCGGACGGGGTCAGGCCATCAAGCGCCAGCCGCAGCGCGGCAAAACCGCCGCGCGCCGTGTAATCATCCAGATCGAGGGGGTCGATACGGCCGATCCAGGTTGTGATGGCCCGGTCGCCGCCGACCTGGTGGGGGCGCGGCGGGTGAGGATCGGGCGTGGGATCGCTCTGCAAGCGGCCGGCGATCGTCGCCGGATCGACGTGCCCGATGGCCGCTTCGTCGATCAGCATGACAGGACCCTGCTCGCAGCGCCCCAGGCACGGCATCCGCTCCAGGGTGAAGGCGCCATCCGGCGTAGTGTCGCCGTGCTGGCGCAGACCGGTCGCAGCGGCAATGGCTTCCAAGACGGCCGGTGACCCATGGGGGTGGGCCAGGCAGCAGGCAACGTCGTCGCACACCCGCAGCAGGTGCCGGCCGTGCGGCGCCGCGTACAGCATCGTGTAAAAATCGATCACGCCAAAGATGTCGGCGAGCGGCACCTTGAGGGTAGCCCCCACGCGGGCCACGCTCGCCGGCGACAGCCAGCCCGTGGCCTGCTGCACGGCCCACAGGCAAGGCAGCAGGTAAGCGCGCCCTCTCCCGGCAAAACGTGCCAGGATGGGTTCCAAATTGTCGGCTGTCAGTGCTGGTTCGGGCATTGCTGTCTCCTGCGGTGGCCAGGCAACGAGACCGGGGCTGTGGTATTATACCGTCAACTTTGGCTACAAGCAAACGCGGTTCCATTTTGGATTCTGGATTTTGGATTGGTTGTCGAGAGGGTGGCTTTTGGTTGGGCGACCTCTGCTGTCTACGCAAGGCTTTGGGCCAGCACATCGAGCAGATGATACGCCGGGCGGTCGGTGAGGAAGGTGATTTGTTGGCGGCACGAGACACCGCTGGCGATGATGGTGGCGTTGGGGTGGGCGCGTAGGGCGGGTAACAGCCGGTCCTCGGCGATGCGCGCGCTGATGCTGGCGTGTTCGGCTTCGTAACCAAAGGAGCCAGCCATACCGCAGCAGCCGGCGTCGGTCTCGTGCACGGTGCAGCCAGGGAGCAGGCGCAGCAGGGCGCGCGCCGGCTCGGTGCCAACCAGCGCTTTCTGATGGCAGTGGCCGTGCAGGAGCAGCGCAGCCGACGCCGGCCGAAAAGCCAAAGGTCGCACGCCGGACTGCACGTGCCGGTGCAGGAATTCTTCGATCGTGAAACTGTTGCCGGCGAGGTGCTGGGCGTCGATTTGCCGGGGCAGCAGCGCCAGGTATTCATCGCGCAGGGTCAAGAGACAGCTCGGCTCGATACCGACCACCGGTATCCCCTGCGCGACGTAGCGCGCCAGCACAGCCACATTGTGTTGAGCCAGGCGGCGCGCGTCTTCCACCAAGCCCTTCGATAACATGGGCCGCCCGCAGCAGCGCAGCTGTCGCACCAGGATAACGTGATAACCGGCTGCTTCCAGCACCTTGACGGCTGCCTTGCCCAATTTGGGGTGGAGGTATTCGGTCCAGGTGTCATGCAGAAGCACGACTGGTCCCAGGGGGCCGGGCCGCAGGGGACGCTGCCGCCGGTCGAACCAGGTGCTGAAGCGCACAGGTGCCAGGGGTGGCAGTTGGCGGTTAGGATCGATGCCCAGCCTCGCCTGAATGAGGGCGGTCAGGCGTGACTGGATCACCGCATTGCCCAGCGCCGGCGCGGCGCTACCCAGGCGATAAAACGCCGCGATGTGGCCAAACAGCCGATCGCGCAGCGGAACACCGTGCACGTCGTGCATCTGCGCCAGGAACTCCGTTTTGAGCCGGGCCATGTCGACCCGGCTGGGGCACTCGGTCTTACACGCCTTGCAGCCGATGCAGAGGTCCATCACCGCCGCCATGCGCGGGCTGGTCAGCTCGCCGATGGGCAGCTGGCCGTCGAGAGCCGCGCGCAGGGCATTGGCCCGTCCGCGCGTCGAATCGACCTCGTCACGCGTCGCCTGGAACGAGGGGCACATCGTGCCGCTGCCCAGCTTGCGGCACACCCCGGCACCGTTGCACATCTCGACCGCGCCGGCAAAACCACCATCGGTGCTGAAATCGAGATGCGTGCGCAGTTCGATAGTCTGGTAGCTCGCACCATAGCGCAGATTTTCGGTCGGCGGTGCGACGTGCACCACCTTGCCTGGGTTGAGTATGTTCTGCGGATCGAAGATCGTCTTGAGCTGGCACAGCGCCTGGTACAGGCGCGGGCCAAACAGGCGTGGGTTGAGACTGCCACGCGCCAGGCCATCACCGTGCTCGCTGCTCGTCACGCCGCCATAGCGCAGGGCCAGCTCCAGGGTAGCATGGGTCAGGTCGGCCAGCTGCTGGACACCGTGACCCGTCTTGAGGTTGAGCAGCGGCCGCACGTGCAAACAGCCGGCACTGGCATGGCCATACACGCCGGCGCGGGTGCCGAAACCCGCCAACAGCGCCTGGACGTCGGCTACGTAGGCGGGCAGGTGGTCCACCGGCACGGCCACATCCTCGATGCCGGGCACCGGTTTGACGTCGCCGCGCAGGCTCATCAGAATACCCAACCCGGCCTTGCGCACATCCCAGACCGCGGCCTGCGCCGCCGGCTCGACGATGCGCTG
Source organism: uncultured Anaerolineae bacterium (assembly GCA_964642445.1). GTDB lineage: Bacteria > Chloroflexota > Anaerolineae > SSC4 > Amarolineaceae > SSC4. Next base: position 8,534 of record CAZXQZ010000082.1, on the reverse strand, counting down.
CAGCGTGGTGGTGCGGCCCAGGCTGGGCAGATGGGCCTGCAGGTGGTCCAACGCGCCGGCGACGTCACCCATCGAGTCGCCCGCAAACTCGACCACCAGCAGCGCGGCGGGTGTGCCGTCGATGAAGCCCATGCGGCGAGCAACGGCGGGCTGCTGGCGGGCGAGGGTAATCAGCAAGTCGTCCATCACCTCGACCGCCGCCGGGGCACAGGCCAGGATTTCGTGGGTAGTTTCCATCGCCGCCACCAGGTCGCTGAACTGCAGCACCGCCAGGCCGGTATGGCGCGGCCGTGGCACCAGGGCCAGGGTCACCTCGGTGACGATAGCCAGGGTGCCTTCCGAGCCAGCCAGCAGGGGTGGAATACCTACCGGGTCTGGCCCATGGCCGGGGTGGCGTCCCGGCCCATCGGCCAGCAGGTAGGTCAGGCCATAACCGCTGGCGCGGCGCCAGTAGCGGGGGAAGTGCTGGCGAATGTCGGCTTCGTAGGTGGTGCGCAGGCCGGCAAGACCGCGATAGATGGCGGCTTCCAGCGAGGTGCCCTGGGCATGTGTTTGCCAGCGCGGGTCAGTGTCGGCAAAGCTGGCGAAGTGGGCCATCTGGCCGTCAGCCAGCACGCACGTTGCCGCCAGCACCTGGTCGGCGAACATACCGTAACGGATCGAGTGGGCACCCGTGGCATTGTTGGCCAGGGCGCCGCCAATCGTGGCGCGTTCGGCGCTGGCGGGATCGGGTCCCAGCATCAGGCCGTGGGGGCGCAGGGTGTGATTCAATGCGCTGATGATCACGCCGGGCTGGACGCGTACCGTGCGCGCCGCCACGTCGAGCGCTACGATCTGGTCCAGATAGCGTGAACAGTCGAGAATCACGGCGCGGCCGACGGCCTGCCCGGCCAGGGACGTGCCGGCGCCGCGTGCCAGCACCGGAATGCCGCGGCTGGCGCACAACGCCACGGTCGCAGCCACGTCGGCAGCATGGCGCGGCAGGACCACCCCCAGCGGTTCGATCTGGTAGCTGCTGGCGTCGGTGCTGTAGAGGACCCGGCTGTACGTGTCGAACTGGACGTCACCCGCAATGGCGGGACGCAGCGCCGCGGCCAGGTCGGCGAGTTCGGTGGTGGAGACCATGGCATGGACCTGTTTGGGATTCGATTGTAGCACGTTTCACCACCCCTGACCAGAAAGTGCGGTCAAATCGATTCTTGGGTATAATGAGCAGTGGTACGCACCCCGCGCGTCTCGAAGCCGATCTGCATCACCGCCTATTGCCTTCTCGATACGAATTGCCGGTGATTCGGATTTTGCCTTGATCAACGACTCAACCCCCACCCGGAGGAAACCTGTGTCACACCAACGACGCCTGTTCTCATGGCTGGCTGTTCTCGTGTTGTTCGTCGCACTAACCCCGCTGGGACAGGCCGCACCGGTCGACCCGCCCCAGGTGCTGGTCCGCATCTGGCTCACAACCGAGGCCGACGCGACGCGCCTGGCTGCCGCGCCGCTGACCCCCATTGCCCGCGAGTCTCTGCCGCAGCCGTACGTGCTGGCACGCAGCCAGGCGGCCGGCCTGGCCTGGCTGGCGGCGCAGGGTTTCCACAGCGAGGTGCTGGACCAGGACGCGGCAACCGCGCAGTACGTCATGGCCGATACAACTGACGGATACGAGACGGCCTACGCCGATGGTGAGCTGCTGTTCAGCGATTCGAGCCGTGCCCTCTGGCGGCGACCGGTGGACGCGCCGATTCACGCCAGCCATCACGCCTGGACCCTGAACCAGGTCGTACGCCTGGCGCCGCGCGCCGTGATCCTGCCACCCACGACCATCACGCCCATCGCGCTGGTGCAGGAAATCATCGACCAGGTCGATCTGCCGAGGCTGATGGTCAATGCCAACGAGGTGAGCGGCCAGATTGCGACGACGATCAACGGCCAACCGTACACCATCACCACGCGCCATACCTACAGCGGCACCCCGGTGACACAGGCCACCCACTACATGATCGAACGCCTGCAGCGGTTGGGGCTGACCGTAACCACGCACACCTGGAATGCCAGCCGGCCCCCCAACGTGCTTGCCGAAAAACCGGGGCTGAATCCCGCAGCCGGTATCTATATCATTTGCGCCCACCTCGACGACATGCCGAGCAGTGGTACTGCACCCGGTGCCGACGACAACGGCAGCGGTTCGGTGGCCGTCCTGCAGGCGGCTGAGATCCTGACCCATTACAATTTCGACGCCACCCTGCGTTTCGTTTTGTTCACGGGCGAGGAGCAGGGCCTCTTGGGCAGCGCCGCCTATGCCAACCTGGTGCAGAACCAGGACATTCGGGGTGTCTTGAACATGGATATGATCGCGTGGGACGGTCAGGGCGGGCCGGACATGGACCTGCACAGCAGCAGCGGCGTGGCGGGCAGCATGGCCCTGGCGCAGATCTTCGCCGACGTCGTGACTGCGTATCAGTTCAACCTGACACCGGTTGTCTACGGCAACGGCACTTCGGCCAGCGATCATGCGTCATTCTGGAACGTGGGCATTCCGGCGTTCCTGGTGATCGAAAACTACCGCTCTGACGGCGCCATTCCCGCCGATTTCAACACCTACTACCACTCGGCGAACGACCGTACCCAGTACTACGATCAACCCTATTTCCACAGCATGGTTAGAGCATCGCTGGCTGCCTTTGCGCATATGGCCAACATCCGCACCGACTGTTATTGGGCTGACTTGAACTGCGACGAGGTAGTGAATGCCCTGGACCTGACACGCGCGGCGAACCACTGGTCGACCAGCGCCGGCCAGTGGAACTACAGCCGGGTGTACGATGTGGACGACAACGGGGTGGTCGACGTGGTGGACGTCCAGCGCTTTGCCGCAGCGTGGGGGTGGATCAGTCCGGGGTAAGGAGGATTGAACCACGTGAACTTGTCCAACACCTTCAGCTGCCTCTCCCACCTGGAATGCACCGCCTGCGGCGCGCAGTTCGACGCCGATACACAGCAGACGACCTGCCCGGCCTGCGGCAAAGTGCTGTTTGCGCGGTACGACCTGGCCGCAGCGGGCCGCTTGCTCACGCCGGCGGTCGTGCGCGGCCGGTCGCGGGGGCTGTGGCGCTGGCACGAGCTGCTGCCGGTGCGCGATCCCAGTTACCTCGTGAGCCTGGGTGAGGGCGATACGCCCCTGCTGCCGGCACGCGGTCTGGGACGCGCCCTGGGTGCACCGCATCTCTTCATCAAAGAAGAGGGCCTCAACCCCACCGGCAGCTTCAAAGCCCGCGGTATGGCGGTGGCCGTGTCACGTGCGCACGAGCTAGGCGTGCGCACGGTAGCGGCACCCTCGGCCGGCAATGCGGCGGCGGCGCTGGCGGCGTATGCCACCCGCGCCGGGATGGCGGTGCACGTCTTCGTGCCCGCCGACACCCCAGCGGTCATGGTGCGCGAGGCGGTCGTCAGCGGCGCCCACGTCACCCTGGTAGACGGGCGCATCGACGCGGCCGGCCGCCAGCTGCGTGCGGCCGCCGCCGGCCGCGACTGGTTCGACCTGTCAACCCTCAAGGAGCCCTACCGCGTCGAGGGCAAAAAGACGCTCGGATTCGAGCTGGCCGAGCAGTGCGGTTGGCAGCTGCCCGGTGCCATCATTTACCCCACCGGCGGTGGGACCGGGCTGGTGGGCATGTGGAAGGCCTTCGCCGAACTCGAGGCACTGGGCTGGATCGGTCCCGCGCGGCCGCGCATGATCACCGTGCAGGCCGCCGGCTGCGCGCCGCTCGTACGCGCCTTCCACACCGGTGCCCGCCACGCCGACCCCTGGGCCGACGCCTACACCTGCGCCGCTGGCCTGCGTGTACCGGCGGCCATCGGCGACTACCTGATCCTCGACGCCATCCGCGCCAGCGGCGGCACCGCCATCGCCGTCGACGACGAGGAGATCCTCGCTACCCTGCACGAAACCGCCCGCCTCGAAGGCCTCTTCCCCGCCCCCGAAGGTGCCGCCACGGTCGCCGCCTACAAAAAACTCCTGACCACCGGCTTCCTCAACCCGACGGACCGCGTGGTTCTGTTCAATACGGCGGCCGGAAACAAGACCACCGAGCTGGTGAACGGCGCTGGTCGCCCGTAAGTCGCCGCAGCAGGGGGTCCGCACCTGGGGGTGCGGACCCCTCTATGCACGCGAGGCCGCGAAGACGTGAAGGACAACCCTCCCCCCATTCGCGCCCATTGGCGCCCATTCGTGGTCACCACCCCTTCGCGCCGATTTGCCGTTTTATCCCCCCTATGTTACACTATTCGCCGTTCGCACGAGGGCAACCCTTGCATTCGCTGATGCGAAGGACAAGCCCTCGTTCTTTCTGTCCACAGCCTGACTGTGGACAAACCCATAGAAAGGAGGCAGGCGAACCACATGAACGAGTACGAACTGGTGGTTGTCGCTCAGCCAGAACTTGACGAGGACGGGATGACGGCGCTCAACGACCGCATCGCCGACTGGATCAAGACGGCCCAGGGCGAAATTACCGCGACCGAAGTGTGGGGACGACGGCAGCTTGCATACCCAATCCGCAAGTACCGCGAGGGCATCTACGTGCTGCGCCGCTTGCAGTTGCCACCTTCGGCAACCGCCACGCTCGAACGCAGTCTACGCCTCAACGAAGCGGTTCTACGCCACTTGCTGATTCGTAAGGAAGCCTAGTTCCCCAGCCATGGCACGATGAGGAGATCAGACCCATGCCGAGAGGACTGAACAAGGTCATGATCATCGGCCAGGTCGGACACGACCCGGATATGCGGTATACACCGAGTGGCAAGCCGGTCACTTCGTTTAGCGTAACCGTCACCCGGACCTGGGTCACCGCCGAGGGCGAACGACGTGAAGCCACCGAATGGTTCAACGTCGTGGCCTGGGGTAACCTGGCCGAAATCTGCAACCAATACCTGCGCAAAGGCCGGCGCGTCTACATCGAAGGTCACCTGCAAACCCGCAGCTGGGAAGACCAGGGTAACCAGAAGCACTTCCGCACCGAACTGGTCGCCAACGAGATGATCATGCTCGACGGCACCGGTGGGCGTGATGTAGACTATGCCAGCAATTACGACAAAGAATCGAACTATTAGGTCGTGCACGCAAGCAGTCACGAACTGCTGCCAGCACGTTGTGTGAGGAGCATAGAACGTGGCCAGAGACAATGATTACGACAGCGATGTAGACAGCAGCGCCGACGGCGACAGCCGGCCGCCGCGTGGCTTCCGCCCGCGCGGTCCGCGACCGCCGGCCGGTGAAGGCCGCGGTGGGCCGGGTGGCCCCCGCCGCTTTGGACCGCGGCGGCGTGTCTGCGCCTTCTGCGTCGACAAGGTAAAAGAGATCGACTACAAACAGGCGGATATGCTCAGCCGCTACATCACGGAACGCGGCAAGATCCGTCCCCGTCGCAAAACCAGCACCTGTGCGCGCCACCAGCGTGCCCTGGCGGTGGCCATCAAACGCGCCCGCTACCTGGCGCTGCTGCCCTACACCGGCAGCATGCCGGCCGGCAACGACTAAACGGGAGTTGGTGTCGCTATGGCCAAACGCCAGCAAGAAGTGCGCGAACCAACCAAAAAACAGGCGGCCTGGACACGCCGCGATCGCGAACGGCGCAAGTGGATTCTGATCGCCCTCGGCGCGGTCCTCGGCGTCGTGGTCGTGATCCTGGGAATCGGCATCCTCCAGCAGCTGATTCTGGAGCCCAACTCGCCGGTCGCCACCGTCAACGGCACTGCCATCAGCACGCGTGCCTACCAGGCCCGGGTCAAGTACGAGCGCAACCAGCTGGAAAATCAGCTCATCCAGTACCAACAGCTGGAACAGCAGTTCGACCCCGAAGGGACCAGCGGTTTCTTCAGTGGGCAGATCCAGCAGCTGCAGCAGGACCTGAGCAATCCCGAAACCTTCGGTCTGCGCGTGCTCGACAGCATGATCGATGAGAACCTGATCAGCCAGGAAGCGACCAGACTCGGTATTGCCGTTGATCCTGCCGCGCTGCAGACAGAGGTGCAGCGGCAGTTCGGTTACGAACCGGACGCCACACCCACCCCTATCACCACGCCGCCGGTAATCACTTCGACGCAGGTCATTACCAACGCGACCGGTGTCACCGAAACCCAGGTGATCAGCGCAACTGCGACGCCGATGCCCACACCAACGCCGTACACCGAAGCCGAGTACCAGCGCATCTACAACGAAACGCTGGCCAACGTCAAACAGGTGTCGGGACTCGAAGAGGCCGATTTCCGTGCCATCATCGGGGCCCGCATGCTGCGTGACCTGGTCCAGCAGTCGGTAACGGCAGATACCCCGGCGACCGAAGAACAGATTCGTGCCGCCCACATCCTGGTGAGCGTAGCACAGGACGCAACGGAAGAGGACAAGACCGCTGCACGCGCCAAAATCGACGCCGCCCTGCAAGAGGTGAAGGACGGTAAAGACTTCGCCGAGGTGGCAAAAGCGGTGTCCGACGACTCCTCCGCCGGCGACGGTGGTGACCTGGGATGGTTTGGGCGCGGCCGTATGGTAGCGGAGTTCGAAGAGGCAGCCTTCGGCCTCGAACCGGGCGAAGTGAGTGATGTGGTCGAGACCCAGTTCGGTTATCACATCATCAAGGTGCTGGAGAAAGACCCGGCCCGTGCGCTCGAAGGATCGGCGCTGGACAGCAAACGCAGCGAGGCCTTCGAAGAGTGGCTGCAGAACCTGCGCACGTCCGCCCAAATCGTGCGCTCGTGGAACACCAGCAAGCTGCCGCCCACGCCCCTCCCGCGCTTCGCGGCCAGCCAATAAGAGCCTATTGACCACAGAGACACACAAGGCACAAAGATTTTTTATCTTTTGTGTCTTGTGCGTCTTTGTGGTTAACTCCCCTTGTGGTCAACTCCCCACACTCAACCGGATTGACGGCCGTTTCCCAGGCGGTGTGCTTCCTGGACATTCGGCAGGCGCTCGATGCGGGTCAGCAGGCGGCTGAGCTGTACGGCGTTGCTGATCTCGAGCGTGGCGGTGATGATCGCCATGTTGTCCTTCAATCCCGTCCGTGCCTGGGCTTCGCGCATGTTGACCTTCTCGTCGGCCACCAGGTTAGCGATGTCGCGCAGCAGCCCGCTGCGATCGAAGGCGCTGACGCTGATACTGACCGGGTAGGTATGCTCGGTTCCGCCCCATTCGACAAAAATCAGACGCTCGGTGTCTTTCAGGGCCAGCATGTTGGGACAGTCGCGCCGGTGAATCGACACGCCGCGCCCGCGGGTGACGTAGCCGATGATGTTTTCGCCGGGCAGCGGCTTGCAGCACTGCGCCTGGTGTGTGAGCAGCCCCTCGACGCCCGATACATGAATGCCATGGATGTCACGCGGCCGGCCCTGGTCAGCGCCCGGCTTCATGATGATGGCAGTCTCATCCGGTGGGCGGTCGATGTCCATCACCTTGCTGGCGATGTGCTGAGCGTTGATGTCACCGGCGCCGATGGCGGCCAGAAAATCGTCTAGTTTCTCGTACCCAAACAGCTTGGACACCGCTTCGTAACTGGTAGGCTGAATACTCAAACGGCGCAGCTCTTTATCCAGGATATCGCGCCCTTCGGTGATGTTCTCCTGCCGGTCCTGTTTGCGGAACCACTGGCGGATCTTGCTGCGCCCACGTTGGGTGGCGACGTAACCGAGGTGCGGGTTGAGCCAGTCGCGGCTGGGACCGCCGCGTTTGGTCGTGAGAATTTCGACCTGGTCACCGCTGGCCAGGTGATGATCGAGGGCGACCAGCTTACCGTTGACGCGTGCACCACGACAGCGGTGCCCCACCTCGGTGTGCACCTCGTAGGCAAAGTCGATGGGGGTGGCCCCCTTGGGCAGGTCGATGATGTCGCCGCGTGGGGTGAAGGTGTAGACCCGATCCTGGAAGACGTCGGTCTTGAGTGCGTCGACGAATTCTTCGGCCTCGCTGACCTCCTGGCGCCACTCCATGAGCTGGCGCAGCCAGGCAATCTTGTTCTCAAAATCGACGTCGCGGCGGGTGGCTTGTTCTTTGTAGCGCCAGTGGGCGGCAATACCATATTCGGCGGTGCGATGCATATCGGGGGTGCGGATTTGTACCTCGAGTGGCCTACCACCCGGCCCCACCACGGCGGTATGCAGTGAGCGGTACTGGTTTTCCTTGGGTGTAGCGATGTAGTCGTCGAACTCACCCGGAATCGGACGCCACAGGCTGTGCACGACACCGAGGGCGGCATAACAGTCCTTGGGGTCCTGCACAAGCACCCGAACGCCCTGCGCATCGTAGATCTGGTCGAAATCGACACCCTTGCGCTGCATCTTGCGCCAGATACTGTAGATGTGTTTGGGGCGTCCGGAGATATTGGCCTGGATGCCGAGCTGGCGCATTTCTCGTTCCAAGGTATTCACCACCAGGATGATGGCGCGCTCGCGCTCGACGCGGCGTTGGTCGATGGCGTGCTTGATTTGTTTGTAGGTGCCAGGTTCCAGATACTTGAAACTGAGGTCTTCCAGCTCCCACTTGATCT
>CAZXQZ010000081.1:0-18360 GCA_964642445.1 uncultured Anaerolineae bacterium | reverse complement strand
CCAAAAGCACCCGGGCGATCATCCGGCAGGCAGGCGAACGTGCGGCAACCGCCGGCTCCAGGACTGTCCGTGGTGTTCGATCTCCAGGAAGCTGGCATACGCGGGTGCCGGCTTGTAGACCCGAAAGGTACGTACCAGCCCCAGGGTCGCCGCACTTTCGAGCGGTCCCACGAAACGGGTATCCCGATCGAGCCAATAGGGCTGGCTGGCCCAAAGCGCCAGCTGGCGGCCGGTCAAAAAGAAGCAGCCGGCGTGCGGGTTGCTCGTTCGGTGGAAAACCACCGGTGATCCGAACACCTGACTACTTACGATATCCTCTGTGCGCGCCATCACCGTGGCATAGGCTGCAAATTCGAAGTCGATGAAGACCTTGCGCAGTACCCCAGCCGTCGTTGTGAGTTCGTAGCGGTTGGGCTGCAGCACGCAGCCGTCATCGGTCAGACTGCGAAACCAGGCCAGCCTGGCCCAGAATCCCGGATCATGAATGAGCAAATCGTCCTCCAGGTAGCCGTACAGGTCGTACTGACCCAGGCTGGCGTGCAGCACGGCGTGGCATTCAAAACCCAGGAGGGGTGGCGCCGCATCGGTTGGGACGTGGCGAAAGGTGTGGTAGGGCGGTGCCAGCTGGTCGAGCAGATGATTCTGTCCGCTCGTGCAAATGACGACATCGAGGGTGGTGTCGTTGGCCTGGCTGATAGACTGCGGCGTGAGGTGATCGTGCTCGCGAAACCACATTTCCTGGCTGGTGGCAGCCGTGAGATACAGCGCGCGCAAACACTGGGTGAGGGCCGCCACCCGTACCCGGGGATCACTGCCCAGTGAGCCGTGGGTGCGGTCACCGGCCGGGGCAAAATAGTGGGGAATGGTGATCAGGATACGCACAGGTTGTCCCGCTCTCGAATCGTGAGGAGAGGCTGGCGCATGCCGCGATCACCAATGCGTCACGCGTCGCTCCGTGCCGTTGAGCAGGCGCTGGATGTTGGGCCGCAAAGACCAGGTGCACGACACAGCCACAATGAGCCCGAACAGGATGTGTTCGAGATGGGCAATCTCGGGAAATGCAATCTGCAGAACCGTGAGCGACACCAGGCTGCCCAACGCCGCCGTCAATGTGCCGACCGACGCATAACGCGAGAAATAAAAAGCCAGGATGGCCAGGGGCACCACGACTGCGCCTGCGTAAACACTGAGCACAAACAAACCAACCGCAGTCGTTACGCCACCGGCACCGCCCCGGAACTTCAAGAAGATCGACCAGTTATGCCCCACTACGGCGAAGCCGCCGGCCAATGCTGCGCCCAGCTCACCAGCCTGGAACACGTGGCGCGCCAGGGCAATCGCCACCGCCGCCTTGAGGGCGTCCCCCAGCACAGTCAGAATGAAAGGCCCCCACCCGAGGGCGCGCAGCACATTGGTGCCGCCAGAGCGTCCGCTGCCGAAATTGAGAATGTCGACACCGTACGATTTGGAAACCAGGAACCCAACCGGAATCGAGCCGATCAGATAACCGGCTACGGTCGCTAGAATAATCGCACCCCAGTTCACCTGTTTACGACCTCCATACCGCCTTTGGTATTGTTGACGCGCATTATGATGGCCGAGAAACCTCAGTCAATCCCAAACCTTTAACACCCCATAAACTGATTGGATACGGTCGATTCTTCGAGGTAAGGGGTACGGAGTAGGAAGTACGGAGTAGGGGGAACGGATGTTTTGGAGTGCGCAAGCCATGCTTGCGCTTTGGCCCGGTGGCAGTCGGTGGAACGGATTACTGTCAACGGGATGGGGCACGGTCCCACCCCCGGGGAATGGATTGAACGGATGATTGGGACGGATTGAATGGGTTGGAGCGGGGGATTCGACCCGTTGGGTGCGCGGCTTTGACACCCTGTCGTGCCTATGTTATACTGCATCCAGTTGAATATGTTCCGCAGCACTGCCTGTTCAAGGATTGTACAGGCAGCCTGACGGGGGAAGCCGGTGAGAATCCGGCGCTGTCCCGCAACTGTGAACGCACCGCCCTGCGCCTTCCGAGGCTACCCGTGAGTCGTGCGTAAGCCAGAATACCCGTGGCTGTGGGAGCTCCTTTGACCTTCGCGCGAAAGGGACGGGGCATCTGCCAACAGGTACTCGCCAGATCCCGCATCACACGATGGGGGATTTTTTCATGGTATCGCTCCCCTGTTTTTCCTGTTGCCTCTTGCTCGTGTCTTCACCGGTGGTCTGATATCGACTGCGCTGGGAGGACATTGTGGTTGTACATCGAATCTACATGCCGGAACGGTCTGCAAACCGTGGGTGGCGCAGCAGCAGGTCGGCCCTGATCGGCCTGCTGCTCGTTGCCGTCACGCTGCAGCCGGCGGCGGGCAGGTCTATCTCGAACCCTACGAATACCTGGCCACCGCGTATGGCGGCTGTGACACGTGCCCTGGCCTGGCTGCATACGCAGCAGGCGGCCGATGGCACCATTGGCGCGCGCACGGCCGATGCCGTCTATGTCATCGCCCGGGCGGGTGAGAACCCCGACGGCCCCGCCTGGCGCCCGGCCGGCGTGAGCGCCCTGGAGGCCCTGCGCGTCCAGGCACCCACCTACCTGACCGATGCCGGCCGGGCCGGTAAGTTTCTGCGCGCGGCGGTGGCATCCGGGCAGAACGTGCATCAGTTTGGTGGGGTCGACCTGGTGGCGCGCGTCAATTCATTCTTCAACCCGGCAACTGGCTGGTACCATCCGGGCCACATCTACTTCAATGCCCTGGCTATCCAGGGTTTGGCCCTCGCCGGGCAAGCGATTTCGCCAACGACGATCGCAGCACTGCGCAGCCAACAGCACGCCAGCGGCGGCTGGGAATGGCGCATCGGCGGTCTGCTCGACGAAGTCGATACCACCGGCATGGTTCTGCAAGCCCTGGCGGCCAGCGGTGTGCCGGCCAGCGATGCCATGTTCACCCACGCCACTTCGTTTCTGGCCACTATGCAGCATGCCGACGCCGGCTGGAGCCTGCTGCCCGACGGCACGACCAGCAGCAATTCGACTGCCCTGGGGCTCGCCGGTCTCCTGGCCGCGCAGCAGAATCCACTGGCCGAGCCCTTCGTACGCGCTGGCCGTACACCGCTTGACACACTGCTGGCCTTGCAGAACCCCGATGGTTCATTCGATTTCCAGGCCGGCGTAGCTGGTGATCGCCTGATGGCAACCCTGGACGCGCTCAACGTCCTGCTGCAGCCGTTTCCGGGTGACAGCCTGCCACCCCCGCGTCTCTATCTACCCTGGAGCGGCGTGCCGTGATCATTGTTTTAGATAAGAACATCTTTGTAGCCTTTGTATCGTAGCGACAAAGGCTTCAGTCAGGAAGGAGAGTATTACAACGTGCTTCGCCCCATCATAATGGCAATTGTGTGTACCCTGCTGATCGTCCCCCTCCCGGCAGCCGCCGCCCCAATACCGGGTGACACCGAACCCGTGACCCCCAACACGGCCGGTCTGGTCATTCAATACCCGGACGGCCACGTCGAAACCTATACCGTACCATTCGATGAACCTTCGATCAGTGCATTGGAGGCTCTACAGCGCACCGGCATTGGCCTGGACCTGGATGGTGGGCTGATCTGCAGCATTCGTGGCAGCGGCTGCCCCAGCAGCGACTGCTTCTGCGGCTGCCCGCCACCCTTCAGCCCCTGCTACTACTGGTCCTACGCGCACTGGAACGGTCGCAGTTGGGACTTCTCGGCCGTCGGTGCCGGCGAGTATCAACTGCACGATGGTGATGTCGATGGCTTCCATTGGAGCGAGAGTCAGGTGCCAGGGCCACACGCCTACCGGCAGTTCGCTGTGGAGCATGCTCTGACCTGGCTGCGTGCCCAGCAGCTGCCCAACGGCAGTTTTCCCGGCTTTGGGGTAGGTGCCTCGGTCGATGTCGTGTTGGCCCTCAATGCGGCCAACACTGGCGCTGCCACCTGGCGCGTCGAAGAAGGTCCTACCGTGCTCGATTACCTCGACACACAGGCCGCCGCGTATGCGACCAGCGCCGCCGCAACTGGCAAACTGATCCTGGCGGTGGTCGGTGCCGGCGAAGATCCAAGCACGTTTGGTGGGATCGATCTCGTGCAGACCCTGGACACCTTCCACAACGGCAGCGGTCAGTTTGGCACGAGCACTTGGGACCAGGCGTATGCCTTGTTGGCGCTGCGTGCGGCCCGCCTTCCCCTGCCCGCCGGCGGCCGTGCCCAACTCTTGAATACGCAGACGGCCTCTGGTGGCTGGGGCTTCATGCCCGGCGACAGCCCCGACGTCGACAGCACCGGCCTGGTCCTGCAAGCCCTCGTTGCGGCCGGTGAGCCGGCCAGCAGCCCAGTCGTGGCCCAGGCGGCCGCGTTCCTGGCCAGCCAACAGAACCCGGATGCGGGCTTTGCCTACCAGGTGCCGTTCCCCAGCAACGTCAGCTCGACCGCCCTGGCAACCCTGGGGCTGGTGGCGGTGGCCAACAATCCGTTGGCAGCCAGCTGGACCGTCAGCAGCACCACACCGCTGGACTTTTTGGCCGATCAGCAAAGTCCGCAGGGTGGGTTTGCCGGCTACGGCGGTCCCAACGATCTGTTTGCCACCGTTTCGGCCATTCCCGCGCTCATGGGCAAACCCCTGCCGCAGTTCGGAACAGGTGTGGCCAAACCGCGGGCCCTGGCCTGGCTGCGCACCCAGCAGGCCAACGACGGCAGTTTTGGCAGCACCGGCCAGACCGTCGATGCCGTGTATGCCGTGGTTGCCGGCGGGCAGGACCCGGCTACGTGGACGACCAGCGGCGGCAGCCTGATGGGTTACCTGGACGCGCAGGCCAATACCTACAGCCAGTCGTCCGCTGCGGCGGCGGGCAAGCTGACCCTGGCCCTGCTTGCGGCGCAGCCCGACCAGCCGCCGAACAACTTTGGTGGTGTCAATGTCGGCGGGCGTGTATTCGACAGTTACACACTGGCAACAGGCCAGTTTGGCAGCAGCGTCATCGACCAGGCGTACGGCATGCTCGGTTATGCCGCCCAGTTTGGGGCTGGGATCGAGCCGGCCCGTGCCCGTTTGACCCAACTTCAGCTGCCCAATGGCGGCTGGGAGTTTGCCGCCGGCTTTGGCGCCGATACGAATACGACCGCCCTGGCCATCCAGGCCCTGGCAGCCGCCGGCGAGCCGGCTGCGTCACCCACCGTGCAGCGTGCCCTGCAGTATCTGCGGACACAGCAAAATCCCGACGCCGGTTTCCCGTACCAGGTACCGTGCGGCTATCCGGGGTGCGACGCCAGCGATGCCAACTCGACCGCCTACGTCGTGCAGGCGCTGACCGTCGCGGGCGAGAATGCGGACAGTTGGGTCTGGAGTCGTCACTTCACCGCTACAGAGTCGATCACCCTGACGGTGCACACACCGCTGGATACCCTGCTGGCGCTGCAGAGTGACGAAGGTGGTTTTGCCGGCTTCAGCGGGCCCAACGATCTGTATGCCACACTGCAGGCCGTCCCGGGTGTGGCCGAGCGGCCCCAGCCCATGGCCCGGCATGGCGTGTGGTTTTTTGCGGGAGTGCGGAGGGCGGAGTAGGGAGTACGGAGTAGGGGGTAGGGGGATGATGAGTGAGCGGGTGAGGGTGTTGGGGCAGGGGCGCGTGCGGGGGGTGTTTCTTCTCGGCGTGGCGCTGCTCATGGCTGGATTGAGTTTGATGGTTGGTTGGGGCACGCAGGCGCAGACCGTCAATCGGGCGGGGCTGGTGGTGCAGTTTGGGGATGGTTCCGTGCAGACCTACTGCATCCCGTTCACGTCGCCGTCGATCACCGGCTATGACCTGCTGCAGGCGTCTGGCAACTTGCAGGTGATCTACGACACGGCCAACTCCGGTCTGGGCGCCGGCGTATGCAAGATCAACAACGACGGCTGTGACTTTCCCCTGCAAGACTGTTTCTGCCAGTGCCAGGGGGTCAACTGCAAGTACTGGTCCTACTTCCACCTGGATGCCACCAACACGTTCGTCTATTCTCAGGTCGGCGCGTCGAGTCACACACTGCAGAACGGCAGCGTGGATGGCTGGCGCTGGGGTACCGGCGACCTGACCACTGCGCCGCCGCCGCCGGTCTACACGTTTGACCAACTGTGCAGCACGACCGGGACCGCCACGCCCACCCCAACCCCCTCACCCACCACGTCGGGTACCCCCTCGGTCACGCCGACGCGTACGCAGACCCCCACACCTACGTCAACCCCCGGCGTCGTGCAAATCCAGTTTACGGCCAACAACACTGCGCTGACCGCCGGGCAGTGCGCTATCGTCAACTGGCGGGTTACCGGGCCGTGGACGGCCGTGTTTTTGGACAATGCAATCGTGCAGCCGGAAGAGCAGCGCCAGTTCTGTCCTCCCCAGACCCAAACATACACCTTGCGCGCCGAATACGCCGGTGGCGCTGAGACGCGGACCCTGACCCTGCAGGTGACCGGCAACACCGTACCGACCGCTGCGGTGACGACACCGTTCGTTTCCCCCACCACCCCGCCGCCAGTGGTCACGACCCCGGCACCCCTACCGACCACACCGGTGGTCGCAGAGAGCCCCACGCTGGCACCGGCGACGGCTACTCCCACGGAATTACCCGTTGTCGAATCGCCAACGGCGACGGCGGCCGGCACCGTCACGGTGCTGCCGACGGTGGCCACCACAGCCGGCAGTACGCCGGAGAGCCGGGTAGCCCTGGCACCGGAAGCGCCGTCCGCAGAGGGCAGTGCGCCGGCTGCCAATGGGGCGGCCAGCGCAGCGGCCGAGAACGTGCCGCTGCTCCTGCTGCAGTATACGCTGTTCATCGTCATCCTTGGCCTGCTCGGTGTCGCAGGGGTGTACCTGCTGTGGCGGCGCAGCCGCGTGAATGACGAATGAGCGACATTTTTCACCCGGTTGCCTGGCTGCTGTGGTTGGCGGCGGCGGGTTCAGCGGCGCTGTTGACCCGTAATCCGCTGTACGTGACTATTCTGCTGGCCACCACCGGGCTGACGTTCCTGGTGCTGCGTCGCATCGTGCCGCAGCCGACCCAGGGGTGGAGCCTGTTCCTGCGCGCCGGCCTGGCCCTGGTGGTCATCACGGTGCTGTTCAATGCCCTGACCGTTCATTTTGGCCGATTGGTGCTCTGGCAGCTGCCAACGAGCTGGCCGGTCATCGGGGGCGACATTACCCTCGAGGCAATTCTGTACGGGGTATCGACCGGCATGAGCCTGTTTGTGCTGCTGCTGATTTTTGCCACGTTCAACATCGGCATCGATCAGGCGCGGCTCTTGCGCATGATGCCACGTTCGTTCTACGTGGTAGGGGTGGTGACGTCGATTGCCGTGACCTTTGTGCCGCAAATGCTCGTGCGCCTGCAGAACATCCGTGACGTGCAGCGCCTGCGCGGGCATCGTCCGCGCGGGATTCGTGACCTGGGCCCGCTCTTTTTGCCACTGTTGACCACCGGCATGGAAGGCGCCATTCAGCTGGCCGAGTCGATGGAAGCGCGCGGCTTCAACAGCACCAACGCGGCAGTCCCGGGGTCACGCGTGGTGCTGGTGCGCAGCGGCCTGGCCCTGGCCCTCGGGCTGCTGCTGCTCGGTGTTTTTGCCAACACGTACTGGTCAGGCACGCAGGTGTGGGCGCCATGGGCCATCGTGGCCGGACTTGGCTTGCTGGTGTGGCTGTTTTGGGCGCAGGGCCAGCAGGTCAAACGCACGCATTACCAGCGTTGGGTTTGGCGGCGGCGCGACACAATGCTCAGCCTGGTGTGCGGGTTTGTGCTGCTGGTGGTGTTGAGCATACGCTGGATGGTGCCACGTGCGCTGCTCTATTATCCCTACCCGCCGTATTCGCCCTGGCCGCCGTTCGAGCCACTGCTGGGAGCCGTTCTGGCCCTGCTGGTGATACCGGCGCTGCTGGTGCCGCATCGTTGACCTGGCGCAGCGTCCCGCACGCGCACGTGCGCAGCCCGTTGCCTGTCGATGCCGGGCCCTGGACAAGGAGGATCGTATGATCACGTTCGAGAACGTCACCTATGCCTATCCGCAGCAAAACGAACCGGTTCTGTGCGATCTTTCGCTGGACATCGACGAGGGTGAGTTCGTGCTGGTCGTTGGTCCATCCGGGGCTGGCAAATCGACGTTTCTGCGTTGCCTCAACGGGCTGGTGCCGCATTTTTACGGTGGACGCTTCAGCGGGCGCGTCCGTGTCGCTGGACGTGACCCGGTCGCCGCCGAGCCGCGCGGCATGGCCGATCTCGTCGGTTTTGTCTTCCAGGACCCTGAAGCGCAGTTCGTAGTGGATACCGTCGAAGATGAGCTCGTGTTCGCCATGGAGAACTTTGCGTTTGCACAGCCGGTCATGCGCAAGCGGGTGGAGGAGGTGCTCGATCAGCTCGGGATTGCACACCTGCGCAGCCGGCGCATATCGACACTCTCGGGCGGCGAAAAACAGCGCGTCGCCCTGGCGGCCGTCCTGACGCTGCATCCACAGGTGTTGGTCCTGGATGAACCGACCTCCCAGCTGGACCCCCAGGCGGCCGAGGAGGTCCTCGTGGCCCTGCGCCAGCTCAACGAAGACCTGGGCCTGACGGTGATCCTGTCGGAGCACCGGTTGGAGCGTGTCGTCCAGTATGCCGACCGCATCGTCTATTTCCCGGCCGCCGGCGCACCAGTCGCCACCGGTACACCGGAGGCGGTCCTGGCGGCCATTCCCCTGGTGCCACCGCTGGTGGCCCTGGGCAAAGCATTGAACTGGCGCCCCCTGCCCCTGACGATCAAAGAGGCACGCCGGTTTGCCCGCCAGATGCCGCTGGCCGGCCGGCGCAGCGCCGAACCCACTCTCGCTTCACCAGCGACGCCTCAACCACCAGATGCTGCGCGGCATCCTGTGCGCCAGACCGGCGCAGCCCTGGCGGTCGATAACGTCTGGTACGACTACGTCAGTCGTGAGGCGCTGCGTGGGGTGTCACTGGCCATCAAACCAGGCGAGATCGTGGCTTTGATGGGACGCAACGGTGCCGGCAAGACCACCCTCATGAAGCTGATGGTGGGTCTGCTGCGGGCCAAACATGGGCAGGTGATGCTGGCTGAAGGGCCACCGGCGAATGGTGGCGGCCATGGCAAACGTAATGGCGCGGCGCGGCACGCGAGCCAGGCTGTGGTGGCCGACCTGGTAGACACCAGCCGGCTCACCCTGGACGACATTGTCAAAGTCGTGGGTTACGTGCCCCAGGATCCTGGCCTGCTCCTGTTCCAGGACACCATCGACCAGGAGCTGGCGTTCACCCGCAAAGGGCATCAACTGGCGCCCAATGCAGAAGCGGATACCCATCTGCTGGTCCGCCTGGGCATCGAACACCTGCGCCAGCGCTACCCGCGCGATCTCAGCGGCGGTGAACGCCAGCGCGCCGCCCTGGCTGCGATCCTGGTGGCCGATCCCCAGGTGCTGCTGCTGGACGAGCCGACACGCGGGCTCGATTATGGGCAGAAACAGGAGTTGAACCGCCTCTTGCAGCAGTTCAAGGCCGCAGGTAAAAGCATTCTGCTGGCAACGCACGACGTGGAGCTGGTGGCAACCTGCGCCGACCGGGTCATCATGCTGGCCGAGGGGCAAGTCGTACTCGATGCACCCACGCGTGTGGCCATGAGCGAGTCCCTGGTATTTGCCTCGCAGATCAACAAGCTGCTGCGTGACCCGGCGTACCTGACCGTCGACGACGTGTTACACGCCGTGGCCCGCAGCAACTGACAGGTGGGCGGGATGAAACTGGCAAGCGTGCTCAACGGCATCGTTCTCCTCTTGGCCAGCGCCCTGGGCGTGGTCGCATTCCTGTCGCCGTTTTTTGCCCCACGCGGCACACAGGCCGACGACGGTGGTGTGTTATCGCACGCGGCCGATGCGCCGCTGTTCCTGGTGTTGTTGATCATCGTGTGCCTGGGTGCGGTGCTGGTCAACCTGTCGGCTGGCACCATGAATGCGCGCACGGTGGCGATTCTTGGTGTGCTGACGGCCTTCAGTGCGGCGCTGCGGGCGCTGCCGGGTCCGGGCGGCTTCAACGCCATCTTTTTCATTCCCTTGCTGGCCGGCTATGTGTACGGCGCAACCTTTGGTTTTCTGTTGGGTGCCCTGGCCATCCTGGTCTCGGCCCTGCTGGGGGGTGGGGTTGGGCCCTGGCTGCCGTTTCAAATGTTCACCACCGGCTGGGTCGGCATGCTGGGTGCCGTGCTGCCGCGGTTTCCGGGCAAGCCACTGCTCGAGGTAGCCCTGCTTGCCGGGTGGGGGATGATTCTCGGCCTGCTGTTTGGTTTCATCATGAACATCTGGTTCTGGCCGTTCGTCATGAGTCCCCAGCAGAGTGAGCTCTACTGGCAGCCGGGCCTCGGCCCCTGGGCGACCTTGCAGCGTTACCTGGTATTTTACCTGGCGACCTCACTCGTATGGGACCTGTGGCGTGCCGCCGGGAATGCGCTGCTCATCCTGTTCTTTGGCATCCCTGTCCTGCGCATCCTGCGACGCTTTCAGCTGCGCTTCCGCTTCGAGACTGAGGCAGCGTAAAAGAATCACTTCCGGCATTATGGCTGGCATTCGCTGCTCCGAAGGCGGTGGCACAGTTGCCATCTTTCCAAAAAGATGGCAACTGTGCCACCGCCACCGCCGCACCAACGGCAGTTTACGATTTGACCATTCCCACATCTTGCGGTATGATTACGGCGGTTAGCACTCTTGACCAATGAGTGCTAACCGATTTCTTGTGTGTCATGCCGTCATCGAAGTGTGGTGTCAGGTGCGAAGCGTAATAGCAACCGCCCTTCGATGACGACTCAGCAAGCGGTTTGTCAAAACCGTGTAAACCGACGATCCTAGGAGGATATGCGAGTTATGAATCTTCGTCCATTGGGTGATCGGCTGGTTGTGGAGCCGATCGAGCAAGAAGAGCGCACTGCAAGTGGTATCATTCTGCCGGAGACGGCCAAAGAGAAGCCGCAAGAAGGCAAGGTTCTGGCCGCTGGCCCCGGTAAGCTGAACGACGATGGCAGCCGAAGTCCGATGGATGTCGGCGTGAGTGATCGTGTTCTGTATGCGAAATATGCCGGTACGGAAGTCAAGATCGATGGCAAGAAGCTGTTGATCCTGCGCGAAACCGACATCCTGGCCGTCATCGAGTCCTGACGACCGGGCCGTGCTGCGCCCTGTGCTGTGTTTCAGGCAGCCCAAATTCAAAACAAACAATAACCTGCGACGTTCAAGGAGAATTGAATCAGTATGGCCAAGCAACTTGTATTCAGTGAAGAAGCGCGCCGCGACCTGAAGGTCGGCATCGACACCCTCGCCAATGCAGTGAAGACCACGCTCGGTCCCAAGGGGCGCAACGTGGCCCTGGACAAGAAGTGGGGCGCCCCCACCGTGACGCACGACGGCGTCACCGTTGCCAAGGAAATCGAGCTCAAGGAACCCTTCCAGAACATGGGTGCCCAGCTGCTCAAAGAGGCTGCCACCAAGACCAACGATATTGCCGGTGACGGTACAACCACCGCCACAGTGTTGGCCCAGGCCATTGTCAACGAAGGTCTGCGCAACGTGGCCGCCGGTGCCAACCCCATGCTGCTGAAGCGCGGCATCGAGAAGGGCACCCAGGCCGTGGTCAAGGCTATCCGCGACCAGGCGATCGAGATCACCACCCGCGAGGAGATCGCCTCGGTGGCCGCCATCTCCGCCCAGGACAAAGAAATCGGTGAGCTCATCGCCGATGTCATGGAGAAGGTCGGTAAGGACGGCGTCATCACCGTCGAAGAGAGCAAGGGTCTGGCGTTCGAGACTGAGTACGTCGAAGGTATGCAGTTCGACCGCGGCTACATCAGCCCCTACTTCATCACCAACGCTGAGCGCATGGAAGCCTCGCTGGAAAATCCTTACATCCTGATCACCGACAAGAAGATTTCGGCGGCCGCCGACATCGTGCCCGTGATGGAGAAGCTCGTCC
Organism: uncultured Anaerolineae bacterium; assembly: GCA_964642445.1. Classification (GTDB taxonomy): domain Bacteria; phylum Chloroflexota; class Anaerolineae; order SSC4; family Amarolineaceae; genus SSC4. The sequence goes on along the minus strand of CAZXQZ010000081.1, from coordinate 6,372 downwards.
AGATCGGCCGGCGCGAGGTCGTCGTGATTGCCGAGGATGTCGACGGTGAGGCGCTTGCCACCCTCGTGCTGAACAAACTGCGTGGTATGTTCAACATCCTGGCCGTCAAGGCCCCTGGCTTTGGCGATCGCCGCAAGGCCATGCTCGGTGACATCGCCGCCCTAACCGGTGGCAACCTGATCACCGAAGAGCTGGGTCGCAAGCTGGAAACCACCCAGATCGCCGACCTGGGCCGCGCCGACAAGGTCGTGTCGACCAAGGACGACACGACGATCGTCGGGGGTGCTGGCAATGCGGCGGACATCAAGGCGCGTATCGAGCAGATCCGGGCCGAGATCGACAAGAGCACCAGCGATTACGACAAAGAGAAGCTGCAGGAGCGGCTGGCCCGCCTGGCCGGTGGTGTGGCGATCATTCGCGTCGGTGCTGGCACCGAGGTCGAGCTGAAGGAAAAGAAGCATCGTGTCGAGGATGCGCTGAGCGCGACCCGCGCCGCGGTCGAAGAAGGCATCGTGCCGGGTGGTGGTGTCGCCCTGATCAATGCTGTGGCTGCGCTGCAGGACGTCAAGGGTGAATTCGATGACGAGAAGACCGGTGTGCGCATTCTGCGCCGCGCCCTCGAAGAGCCCATGCGCCAGCTGGCCATCAATGCCGGCCAGGATGGTGCCGTCATCGTCGAGAGTGTGCGCCGGGCCCAGGATGCCGGTGGCAACAAACACCTCGGTTACAACGTCATGACCGAAGAGTTCGTCGACATGGTCAAGGCCGGCATCATCGACCCGGCCAAGGTGACCCGCGGCGGGCTCGAAAATGCGGCCTCGATTGCGGCCATGATCCTGACGACAGAAGCCCTGATCACCGATATCCCTGAGCCTGAGAAGGCGCCCGCCGCGCCTCCAGGTGGTGGGATGGACTTCTAACCACCCTGTCGTAAAGTATTACCAAAAGGCCCGTTGTGATAGTACAACGGGCTTTTTTTATAGAACCCGCATTTGCCAGCAAAACCACGACGCCGCGCGAAAATTTGAACAGAATGCCCTGCTCGTACCCTTTTCGCGTCTTCGCGCCTTCGCGTGCACTGCTCCAACACTCCAAGCTTGCAAAAACCTTAAAAAACGAGGGGTGTAAACTGGCGTGATTCGCCTAACGGGATATAATTAAAGAAATACGAAGCTTTGTTCAGGTATGAACAAAGCCCTGACCTGAGGATTCGAGATACGGTAATTCCATGGAAGCAGACACGCAGCCGGAGATGACGCCGGCACTCAATGGTGCGCGTATCTTGTTGGGCGAAGATCACCCGATCAATCAGCAGCTGGTGACCTACATCCTGGCGCGCGGCAACCACACCGTCGAAGTTGCCCAGAATGGTTGTCAGGTCATCGACGCTTTCTTGCGCCAGCCCTACGATGTGATCCTGATGGACGTGTTCATGCCGGACCTGGATGGGCTCGCTGCCACCGCCTGGATTCGCCACTACGAGTCGATTCACGGTGGGCACATCCCCATCGTCGGCATGACAGCCGGTGACATGTTGGATGATCAGGACCGCTGCCTGGCGGCGGGCATGGATGCCTACCTGGCCAAACCTTTCAAGGCGGAGATGCTGCTGGCGCTTGTTACCAGGTGGACACGTACGCCTCCGCTGGACGCCGTGATCCTGGCCGATCTCCAGGCCTTGCATCGTGCCAATACGGCCCCTGCCATCGACACCTTCACCATTTTTTTGGGCCAGTTCCTGGACAGTCTGCCAGCGCAGGTGGCCACGCTGCGGCGTGCTTACGAACAAGACGACCGTGACACGCTGCACCGTGTTGCGCACAACCTCAAAGGCACCGGTGGCACGTTCGGGGCGCCGCGCATCACCTATCTGTGCGCCCACCTGGAAGCGCTGACCACCGCAGAGGGCTGGTCTGCCGTTCCGCCCTGGCTGGATGAACTGGAACGGACCAGCCAGCGGATCCTGCGCCAGCTACACGTTCCTTCATGAATCACCGTGCCCGCTGCCGTACCAGCGCCAGGTAACCGACCAGCAGAATCAGGGCAAAAGCAAACCACTGGATCGCATACCCCAGGTGGGGACCCTCGCTGAGGTCCAGCTCGATCTCGCGCGCCGGCAGCGCGGGTGTCTCACCGGCCGGCGCCGCCTGCACGTAGACCGGCAGTAGGGCATAGGGTACCTGGTTCTGGATGTTCGGAATATCGATGCGATACCACTGGGTAAGCGGCGGTGCACCGGGTGCCGGTGTGGGATCGACCGGCGACAGGCTGCCGCTGCGCGACTGGCTGGCTTTGGCCACACCTTCGATAACGGCGGCGGCGGGGGCAGGGTAATCGGTCGGCGGCCGGTCGTAGGGAATCCAGCCCCGGTCGACCAGAACCGATTGCTCACTCCCGGCCAAACGCAGCGGGGTCACGATATGCTGCCCCGGCTGGTCCAGGCGGGCCTGGCTGCGCAGCACAATCTCATGTGCGGGATCGAACGTGCCCTCGGCGCGCACACGCCGGTACGCCAGGGCGGTCAGGTCGACGTCGGGGGCGTTCAAATCGACCACCGGCATGTCCAGCCTGGCCTGGATCTGGGCGTTGCTGGCCCGGCGCTCGGCCAGCCGGTCGAGCTGCCAGATGCCCAGGCGCAGCATGATCACCACCCCGATGACGACCAGGATCGTCAGCAGCAGCCAACGTCCGCGGAACAGCTGCTTCATGGGCGATTTGCCTGTGCTGCCCAGGTCAGGGCCGCGTGCTGGACGTCAGCCAGATCGACCGCGCCGCTGCAGTCGATGTCATAATCGGGCACGTAATCGGGACGCATAAAATCGGCCGCCACCAGCTGGATGTCGACCACATCGACCTGGCTGTCGCCGTTGACGTCATCGTTGCCGGCAACGCAGGTGGCAGGGCGCAGATTGAGTTTGTACAATTCCCCATTCGAGTAGGTGGTGTCGACCAGGTACAGGTCACCTATGGCATCCTGGCCGAACGCGCCGGGGCTGTTGATGGTATGGCCGGCCGGCGGCACCAGGGTATGGCTGGTGGCCACCCAGGTGTTACCATCATACGCCAGCGTCGAAAAGCCGTTGGTCTGGCAGTAATCGGCAAACACGTACTGGCCAAAAAAGGTGCTGTTGGGTGATCCCCGGTAGACGTAACCGCCGCTGACCGAGCAGCGCCCGGCGCCGTGCCCATATTCATACACCGGCCAGGTGAAGGCCCGACCGACGCAGTGCGGTGCTGATGGGTTCGTGAGGTAGGGATGGGTACCCTCGTAACAGTTCCAGGCGTAGTTGAGGCCGCCGCTGGCGGGGGGCTCGCGATCCACCTCTTCCCACAGGTACTGCCCCACGTCGCCCAGCCACATGTCACCGTTCAAACGATCGAAGCTGAAGCGCCAGGGGTTGCGAAAACCGATCGACCAGATCTGGTCCAACGGATTGCCGGGTCCCACAAACGGGTTGCCGGGTGGAATGGCATACGGCGATCCACCGTCGACGTCGAGGCGCAGCATCTTGCCGAGCAGCACGCCGGTGTTCTGCGCGTTGTTGAGCTGATCGCCCGGATCATTCCCATCACCCGTCGACAGATAGAGATAACCTTCCGGCCCAAACTGCAGCTGCCCACCGTAATGATAGACACTGCCGGGGTGGTTGATAACGATGATGACGAAGCGGCTGGCCGGGTCGGCCAGGTCTGGGTTGGCCGAGACGGTGTAACGATCGACCTCCAGGTTACCACCGGTATTCGTGAAACAGACGTAAAAATAGCCGTTGGTCGCGTAACCCGGGTGAAGGGCCATACTCAGCAGCCCTTCCTCGAAGCCATTCGACAGCACCAGGCTCTGGATGTCGAGAAACGGTGTGCCGAGCAAGGCGCCCTGTTTGACCAGGCGCACCCGCCCGGCCTGTTCGGTAATGAACAGGCGGGCGCGATCGTGGGGCGCGGCGGCCATGTAGGTGGGCCGCAGCAGTCCGCTGGCAACCAACGTGGCATCGATAGTGGCGGCCGGTTGATCTGATGCCGGCGGTCTCGCGGTAGCCGCACCGGCTGAATCAGCAACAGAAGGCCTGGTGCTGGCTGTCGCCGCCGGCGCAAGGCACACTGCGAGCGCGAACAGCGCGACAACCAGGCGCCAGGAACGAACCCAGGGTTCAAACATACGCCTCTTCCCAATCGTTACCAGGCTGCGGCAACCAGGGTGATATCGGTGGTGTCCACGGCTCCCGTGCAGTTGACGTCGTAGTCAGGCACGTAGTCGGGACGCATGAAGTCGGCTGCCACCAGTTGGACATCGATGATGTCGACCTGACCATCACCGTTGACGTCGTAATTGCCGGCCACACACTGCGCCGGGCGCAGCGAAATCTTGAACACCTCACCGCCCGAGTCGTCGGTCATGTAGAGGTCGCCGTAGGCATCTTGACCGAACGACATGGTGCTGTTCATGATCAGGTTGGCGGGCAGCACCAGGGTGTGCTGTGTTGCCACCCAGCTGCTGCCGCTGAAACGCAGCGTCCATACCGTGTTAGGGATGCAGTAGTCGGCAAACAGGTAGTCGCCAAAGTAGGTGCTGTTTGGAGACCCGCGATACACGTAACCACCGGTGACGGAACACCCACCGCCGGATTGGCTGTATTCGTACACCGGCCAGGTGAAGTCGAGGCCGGTACAGTAGGGCTGGGATGGGTTCGATCCGTAGGGATGGGTCCCTTCGTAACAGTCCCAACCCCAGTTGAGGCCACCGGCGCTGCCGGCGGCTTCGCGATCGACCTCTTCCCACGCATCCTGGCCGACGTCACCGATCCAGAGGTCACCGGTCAGGCGATCGAAGCTGAAGCGCCAGGGATTTCGCAGGCCGATGCTCCAGATTTCGTCGCGCGGGTTACCGGGACCCACGAAGGGGTTGCTGGGTGGGATAGCGTAGGGTTCCCCCTGGTCCACGTCGAGGCGCAGCATTTTGCCGAGCAGGACGCCGGTGTTTTGGGCGTTGTTGGGCGGATCGCCGCCGCTGCCGCCGTCGCCGGTGCCCAGGTAGAGGTAGCCATCGGGGCCAAACTGGAGCTGGCCGCCGTTGTGGTTGGTATTCGTGGGGTGCGGGATGGTCAACAGAATGAGCGCGCTGTTGGGATCGGCCACGTCGGGATTGGCGGTCACGCTGTAGCGGGCGATTTCGAGATCACCGTTGTTGTTGGTGTAGTACACGAAGAAATAGCCATTGCTGGCGTACGCCGGGTGAAACGCCATGCTCAACAGGCCCTCTTCGTTACCCGACGAGCGCACGACGGCATCGATGTCGATGAACGGTGTGGCCAGCAGGGTGTTGTTTTTATAAATTCGTATGCGCCCCAGTTTCTCCACAATGAAGAGTCGGGCGCGGTCGTTGGGTGCCGCCGTGACGTACGTCGGGCGGCTCAAGCCACTGACCACGAGCGTCAGGTTGATGTTGGCTTCGGGTGTGGCGGCATCGGCTGGCTGTGTCGTCGGTGCTGATTGGGCTTGTGCTGGTCTTGAAACCAGGCCACCGGCCAGCACGCTCACGGCCAGGACTGCGATAATCATCGTGGCTCGCAAGCGGATGTCACCTTGCGACAGAGCGGGGATTCGCCGCAGATCACGGTGAGTGTTTCTGGCACAAGCCTTCAAGCACACGACGATACGGTAGAATTGAACCACAGGCTCCTCCGGCTAGCTGGTCTGGGGGGTGTCGCATACAACAACCTCATTATAAATGCCTTCCCGCAAACCACCTAACCGCGCCTGTCCGTTCCTTCACAAGAGGGTCGTCCCCGCCACTGACAGCACCTCAATCCGCGGTAATCCGTTTCTCCTACTCCGTGCTCCCTCCGTGCCCCCTCAGTTCAATCCGTTCCCCCTACTCCGGGTTCATTGCTCCGTGCTCCCTCAGTTCAATCCGTTCCCCCTGCTCCGGGCGCCTTACTCCATACTCCTTCCGTTCAATCCACGCTCCCGGCGAAGGGAGTGGTCTGATTCACGTCCCCTACGCGTGTGGGGAATTCTAACCAGCAATTTTGGGGAATAATCAACCAGCATTGACACTTCGACAAGCTCAGCGCCCGACACTGGTTTGCCAACCGTGTTCCAGCCCTGCGACGGATCGACAGGTATTGCGACGCGGATGCCGGGCAATTCCAGCTCACGAGTGCCGGCGGCTGAGCTTGCCGAAGCCGGTTTCAGTCCCGCGACGGGATTGAGGGGTGTTGCGACAAGGTCACCTGATCGGGGAGTGCGGTGCAATCACGATCGAGGCTGAGTTTCAGTCCCGCGACGGGATTGAGGGGTGTTGCGACCTGTCGCCGACCTGCGTCACGTTACTGCCGCCCAACTGATGGGTTTCAGTCCCGCGACGGGATTGAG
>CAZXQZ010000080.1:13204-18419 GCA_964642445.1 uncultured Anaerolineae bacterium | reverse complement strand
GCCGACTCTCTTTCCTCGACCGCACTATCGCCAAGATGGTCAAGGCCGTCGAGGCAGATCACCGTGACTGGGACGAAATCCGGCAGTGGGCGAACACTGTCGAGGTGTGACCGTGAAACAACGTGGTGATGGTGTTTTTCCTGCTCAGAAGCGCGGTGGTGGTCGCTTCGGACGCCAATGACAGGACCGCCTGGGTGCGTACGGGCCAGGTCTACGAGCGCCTGGCGCTCCAAATGACCGCGCTGGACATCAAGTCGGCCTTTATGAACCAGCCGATCGAAGTGGCAGAGCTGCGTTCGCAGTTCCAAAGCGCGTTGGGGCTGGGTCAGGCCGCACCGCAACTGCTGGTGCGGTACGGCTACGCTGCCGCCCTGCCACGCTCGCTGCGCCGGCCGGTGGCGCAGGTGCTCATCTGACTTCTTCTGGCACGGTCTGCCGCCGCTGTTGGTTCATGCCGGGGACGTGGTTTAGCGCCAGCAAACCCAACCACCCCTCACCTCTGGAACACGCGCGTCTCCGGCTTGAACGCAGCCCACGAAAACCAGAAGTGATTGATACCCACCACGGGCGCCAGCCGCTGGCCGGCCAGCTCACCTGCCACAGCCTGGCCCAGCAGATTCCAGACACTGCCCGTCTCCACATCGACGATGCGGCCAGCCTCGCGGCGAAAGGTGAGCAGGCGGCCGGCCAACACCGGCGAAAACGCCGCCGCCGAACCCACGTCACGGCCCTCGGCAATCGCACCACTGTCCAACGCCGAGGCCACACCGGGCTGCCAAAACACGACCACTGGCTCGCCCCCCACCACGTCGTTGACTACCACTGTCTCGGCCAACACGTCGTAGGGATAGGCCACCGCCTCACCGTTCAGGTCCACCGTCAAAACACGCGCCATCGGCGGCAGCATGCCGGGTGTGGCAGGGCCACGGAAGAGGAAAGGCGAACTGTCGATGTCGTCGTAACCGGCGTAGGGGTTGCGGCCGTAGCTGCGCTCGAAGCCGGTGTCGCGCGACAGCACCTGGCCGTCCGGGTGCACCGTCTTGAACTCGTCCCAGGCGATGATGGTGGCCGGGTAGAAGGCCAGACGCTGGCCGGCCAGCTCACCGGCGATGGCGTCACCGCCAGCCTGCTGCCACCAGCTTTCGGTCTGCCGGTCGTACATGATCAGATTGCTGAAACGCAGCCGGCCGGTGGTGCCAAAGTCGAGCACGCGGCCATCCAGCGTGCGCTCGAAGGCGATGGCCGTGTTGCACAACGGGCAGAAGGTGATGGCCAGCGGCTTTCCGCTCACCGTGTCGTTGACGATCTCGTGCCAGGTCAGGATCTGCAAGGGATAGGCGCGCGCATCGTTACCCACCTGCACCTGCACGACCGGCTCAGACGGCCGCAGCCACGCGTCAGCCTCGGCGACGGTCTCGAACCTGGGCGCATCGATGGCGGGGATGTCGTCCTTGGACGGTCCGCCGGACAAGATATCGTCGTAGGCGACGGTGTGGCGGCTGAAGTCGGTGCTGAACTCGCGCTCGGCGCCCGCGGGCGGGTCCTGCGGCGGTAACAGATCGCCGGCGGGCACCACCGGGCTGGCTGCCGGCGATGCGGTGGTGTCTGCTGTGGGCTGCGGTGCAGGGTCCGAAGCGGCCGGCGCCGCACAGGCACTCAGCAGCAAAACGCAGATGGCCGGTACGGCCCAGATCATCGTGCGCATGGCGATTACCTCCAGCGATCTGACGGCGGAACGGGCCGAAATCTTACCTCTCGCCACATCGGGTGTCGTCGACGGTGCGCGAGTGGCGCCGATTGGCCACCAGGAGCAACCGTGTGTCATCCTGGGTGCGTTGCGCGCAATCCCGGTGCTGTCCACGGAGATTCGTACCTCGACCAACGATCGGTATTGCGATATGAAAGGATTCCTGTGCAAATCCGCAATTGCATTGCGGATTTGCATGGCGTGCCGTTGGCATCGATCAGACATCCCCGATCGAACGGTTGGCGGCTGTTTGCCTGTCCTCCCAATCCACCCACTCCACCCGATGGCTCTCCACGTACGCATCGACGGCCTGCCCGATGGTGCGGAAGAACAGGTCGCCGCCGAGCTTGCTGAACAGGCCGTACTGCTTGAGCCGATCCTTGACCGGGCCCTTCATCTCGGCAAACCCAAGCTCGATGCCAGCAGTGTGCAGCTCGTCGTCGAGCGCGGAGAGTACGTCGGCGGCGGTGATGTCGATGTCGGTCACCGGCTCGGCGGCAACGATGACCCACCTGGTGGGCGTGGGCGCCTCGGCCACGGCGCGCAGGACGTGGTCGTGGAAGATATCGGCGTTGGCAAAAAAGAGCGGTGCATCCCAGCGAAACAGGACCAGCCCCGGAACACGCCGCGCTTCGGGGTGACGCATGACGTCGTGGTAGCCCTTCAACCCGTCGACGCGGCCCAGTATCGCATCGTACGGCCGCCACGCCCGCCAGATGAAGGCCAGCAGGGCCAGCCCAATGGCAATGAACATCCCCTGGATGACACCAATCAAGGCCACACCTAAAAAACAGGCGATCGCAAAGATGAACTCCGAGCGCCGCAGCCGGTACAGCCGCACCATCCCCTTGACGTCGATCAACGAGACACACGCCGCCATCACGACCGCACCCAGGGCGGCACTGGGCAGGTTCTGCACGAGGTTCGGCGCCAAGACCAGCAAAAGCGCAATGCACAACGCCCCCACGACACCGGTGAGCTGCGTTTTGGCGCCGGCTGATTCGGCCACCGGGGTGCGTGAAGAGCTGGTGCTGACCGAAAAGCCCTGGAAGAACCCCGCCGCGACGTTGGCGGCACCGAGCGCGATGATCTCCTGGTTCTGATCGACCTCGTACCCGCCGCGCAGGGCAAAGGTGCGCGACAGCACGCTGGTATCGGCAAAAGAAACCAGCATGATCGCAACTGCGCCGGCCGCCAGCGCACCCAGGTCGGCCAGGGATACAGCGGGAATCTGAAACGAGGGCAGCCCCTGCGGCAGCGGCCCCACCACCGCCACGCCGGCCGCCGCCGCCAGGTCGAACAGACTTACCAGGAGCGTGGCCCCCACGACGGCGATCAGGATGCCGGGCACCTTGGGCCACCACCGCTTGCATACAAAGATGATGGCCAGGCACGCGATGCCGATCGTCAAGGTCACCCAGTTTGTCAGGCCCTGCGCCACCCCCTGCACCAGGCTGATCGTCTCCTGTACCAGGCCGTCTCCACTCGCCGAAAAGCCCAGCAGCTTGGGCAGCTGGCCGACGAAGACGGTGAGCGCGATACCGTTGAGGTAACCGAGGCGGATGGGCTTGGAGAGCAGGTCGGTGATGAAACCGAAGCGGGCCAACCCGGCCAGGATACACAAACCGCCGGTAAGCAGCGCCAGCATACCGGCCAGTGCCACCAGGCGGTCGGGGTCACCGGCCGCCAACGGCACAATCGTCGCCGCGATGATGGCGGCCAGCGATGAATCGGGCCCCAGTACCAGGATACGGCTGGGGCCAAAGAGGGCATACGCCAAGAGGGGTACGATGGTGGCGTAGAGGCCGTAAATCGCCGGCAAACCGGCTGCCTCGGCATAGCCCATGCCCACCGGAACGAGAATCGCCGTGAGCACCAGCCCGGCCACGAGGTCTTTACCCAGCCAGGCGCGCTGGTAGGTGCGCAGCGTGGCCAGGGCTGGAATCCAACGGCTCAGCCCGCGCGGGCGTGCGACCCGTGCGAAAGGGTTGGCCGCGTGCGATTCCGGCGCAGGTGATGGTTCGACTGTTTGGGGCGGCATGGCATTTTCACCCGGCACAGATCATTGCGCCGACGTGCCGCCATTGACGAAGACCACACGCGGCCGGCGGCGGGTGCGCAGGCACACCCAGCTCTCAATCACCCAGCGTTGCCACCATGATCGCCTTGATGGTGTGCATGCGGTTCTCGGCCTGGTCGAAGACGATGGACTGCGCCGACTCGAAGACCTCTTCGGTGACCTCCAGGCCATCCAGGCCCGTCTTCTGGTAGATGTCTTCGCCGACCCGGGTCTCGCGGTTGTGGAAGGCCGGCAGGCAGTGCATGAACTTGACCTGCGGATTGCCGGTCAGCGCCATGGCATCACGGTTGACCTGGTACGGTTTGAGCAGCTGGATGCGCTCGTCCCAGACTTCCTTGGGCTCCCCCATCGAGACCCACACGTCGGTGTGCAGAAAGTCTACCCCGGCGACACCCTGTGCCATGTCCTCAGTCAGGGTCAGGCGGGCGCCGGTCTGGGCGGCGATGGTGCGGCAGGTCGCGATCAGCGCCTCGGCCGGCCAGAGGCTGGCCGGCGCGCAGATGCGCACGTCCATGCCCAGTTTGCAGCCCATGACCATCAGCGAGTTGCCCATGTTGAAACGGGCATCACCCAGGTAGCAGTAGGCGATCTGGCTCATCGGCTTATCGCTGTGTTCGATCATGGTGAACGCATCGCACAGGGTCTGCGTCGGATGGAACTGATCGGTGAGACCGTTCCACACCGGCACACCGGCATACTGCGCCAGGGTTTCCACGGTGGCCTGGGCAAAGCCGCGATACTCGATGCCATCATACATGCGCCCCAACACGCGCGCGGTGTCTTTCATCGACTCCTTGTGACCGATCTGCGAGCCTTCGGGACCCAGGTAGGTGACGTGCGCGCCCTGGTCGTAGGCCGCCACCTCGAACGCGCAGCGCGTACGGGTCGATGTCTTCTCGAAGATCAGCGCGATGTTTTTGCCCTGGAGTCGCGGCTTTTCATAGCCGCCGTACTTTGCCGTCTTCAGGTCAGCCGACAGTTTGAGCAGGAACTTCAGCTCATCCGGGGCGAAGTCCAGCTCTTTGACGAAGCTGCGGTTGCGTAGATTGTATGCCATTCTCGTGGTTTCTCCTGAAATTGAAAATAGAGCTTGTGCCCTGGCGTACCTACGCCATGAAGGACAGCCGCGCAGCCGCCAGGAACCCAAACACAGTGAACAGGCCCACCAGCTTGCCACCGTGCTCGAACGCTTCCGGCATCATCGCGTCCGACAGCATGGTGACAGCGACGCGGCTGCCAGACCGCCCCACCAGGTGGCTGCTAACACGCGGCGACTCCTCTCACCAGGTCTTCTCCCAGGCAAATCCGCGGTACGCCTCGGTGAAGCCCAGGCTGTCGTACAGCCGGTTGGCCGGCGTCATGTCACCCGTGTCGACGGTGACGTCGAC
>CAZXQZ010000080.1:0-13104 GCA_964642445.1 uncultured Anaerolineae bacterium | reverse complement strand
GCCAGGTCGTCCGGCCGGGTGGTGCGCATCGTATAGCCGGCATACACCACCGGTTGGGCCAACGGCTGCTGACCCAGGCGCAGGTGACGGATCATACCCCAATTTTCGGTCTTTAAGAAGCCACGCGCGGTAAGCTGACGTTGGCGCAGGGCGTCGTATTCCATGGTGTAGATCTCCAGGCGCATGCCGCCAACGTCCAGCTGTGGGGTGCCCAGGTTGGCCACTGCCCAGTCGATCATGTCACCTTCGAGGTGACGGAAATCGGGATGCACCTGGAGATGCGCATCCCCCACACTCTCGGACAGCACGCAGCCGACGAGCTCGCCGCTGTGCGTTTCCCACAGCTGCACAGGCCGCACCTGCAGGCGGTTGGCCGCCAGGTCGGCGTTGTAAAAACGTTTGCCGTCCAGCCGGCGCATGTCCCAGTTGAAGCCGACCGGTGTGATGGGTACGGTCTGGACGAGCAGGTCGCGCAGACGCCAGTAGTCCTGGTCGTCACGCAGGGGGCGCGTCACAATACGTTCGTCGGGGGTGGTTATGTTCTCCGCCATGGTTCAACCCCTTATCACTCAATAGTTTGCCACATTCCCAGCTGGATGACAAGATCGTTCCGGTGGTGTGAATTACTGGAGTGTGTTGGTCTTGTTCGTCTTGCGCCCTGAGCCCGTGAATGATCGGCCACGTCATCTTATCACATTTGCCGCATTTTCGTCTATAATGAAGCGGTGCGGCAATTGGGCTGCACGACCACTCCACTGTCGACAGGAAGGATAAACTCACATGGCTCACAAGAAACTGACCACGCTGCTCGCCCTGGTAGTCATGGCGCTCGCTCTGCTGCTCATGCTGTCGGGCTGCGGCTCATCCACGCCGGAACCGGTGGCCGAGCCGCCTACCCCGACCGCAGTTCCGACGCCCGACCTGCCCGCAGGTTGGGTCAGGCACCAGGGCGGCGACTTCAGCGTTGCGCTGCCTGAGGATTGGCAGATCAAGGAGTTCAGCGAGGGTGACAGCGAAGCGCTGTTTGCCGAGCTGCAGAAGACCAACCCCCAGATGGCCGAAGTCATCGGCAGCGCCCAACAGCTGCAAGGGGTAGCGCTGTGGGCCTTTGCGCCGCTCGTAGAAAATACCGACTTTGTCGACAATCTGAACATCCGTCGCACACCCCTGGAAGGCCAGGAGGTGGGCGATCTGGAAGAGGTCACGGGCGTGCTGGTCGACCAATACCGCCAGTACAATTTCGAGGATGTCTCAGCCGAGGCCGGTCTCGAGATCGGCGGCCACCCGGCGGCCTACGCGACCTACCGCATGCCGTTGGCCACCGCTGAGGGCGGCCAGGTCATGATCCAGGGACACCAGTACCTGGTGGTGACCGATTCCGATTTCTGGATCTTGAGTTATTCCTTCGGGCCAGACAGCACAGCGGCGGATGTCCACGAGCAAAGCGGAAACTCGTTCGAGACCAACTGAGGTCCGGGCGATCGTCTTTCAGCTAAGGGCGTCAAAGAATAACTTCGCATGCTTTTTGATCGAATTTGGCGGTGGCGGCTGCACAGTTGCCATCTTTGCAGCCGCCGCCGCCTTCGGAGCGACGAATTCCAGCCATGATACCGGAAGTTATTCTTTTACGCTGCCTCAGCAACCATTTGAGGAAACACGATGACAAGCACAGTCTTTTATGGTTCGCCCCGGCAGTCCCGGTTGGATGCCAAAGAATCGCTGCCGGCCAAACTCGATCTGATCCTGGAGAAGCTGAACGTGCGCGAGCGCGTCAAGGATGAAACGGTCGCGATCAAAATCCATTCCGGCAACAACCTGGGCTATTCGACGGTCCATCCGCTGTTTGTACGGCGGCTGGTGAAGGCGGTTGTGGATGGCGGCGGGCGTCCTTTCATCACCGATGTGGATTGGGACGTGCGCGGCGCCGAATCACGCGGGTACACCGCCGAGGTGATCGGCTGCCCCATCTACCCTTCCGCCGGGTTGGGTGAGCGCTACCGGTACACCCACACCGAACATCCCTACAAATCGATCAAAGAATGGTACGTGGCGGGCATGATCGAGGATGCCAGCTTTCTGATCAACTTCGCCCATGCCAAGGGCCACCCCAGCTGCGGCTACGGCGGCGCCATCAAAAACCTGGCGCTGGGCTGCATGACCGGCCCCACGCGCGGCGCGATGCATGACGTCATGCATCACGATCCCTACTGGTTTCCGGCGTTTTGCCCCGATCCGGCGACAGTCAAGGACATCGTGGCGGCGTGCCCGCACAACGGCATGGTGGAGGATAAGGATCACCCGGGCCACATCCACATGCACTTCGAGGAGTGCAACCAGTGCGGCCGCTGTCTCCAGGTGGCGCCCGCCGGCAGCCTGAAGATCGATGCCGTGAACTTCCACGCTTTTCAGGAGGCCTGTGCAATCAGCACCCAGGTCACCCTCTCCACCTTCGCTCCAGGGAAATACACGCACCTGGTACTGGCCACGCACATGACCCCGGTCTGTGACTGCTTTGGCTTTACCAGTATGCCGATTTTGCCCGACGCGGGCATCTTCGGCTCCGACGACATCATCGCCCTGGACACGGCGGTGCTGGATATGATCGCCACGACCCGGCTGATCGAGGAGAACCTGCCCGCCAGCTTCGAGGTTCACACGCGCGAGGGACATCCCCTGCGCTGGCTCCATGGGCCGTTGAAGGATCCCTACGTGGCCCCCACGTACGGAGAGCAGTTGGGTCTTGGCTCGCGCACGTACGAGCTGGTGGATGTCCTGCCGGTCGAGAAGCCGCTGTATGCCGAGGCAGTTTACATCCCGGCCCGGTAAAGAGCCGCTGCGGTGCCGCCTCACGCAAAGCCACGCAGACGCGAACAAGACGGCTTCCGGCCATCGCCGTTTCGCCTCTGCGCGGCTTCGCGTGAAGGCTGCGAGCAGTCTTCGAGCGGTCAGGCCAGCACCAGCGGCAGCCGGCGCAGCTGCTGACCGCAAACACGGCGTTGGCCACCGCCGGCTCACGAACGAGCACGCCCAGGCGTCTCTCGCTGGTCAGGAGGTGATTGCCTTACTTCCTGAGCCGCCAACCGCGATAAACGCGGCGCGTCTCTTCGACCGTGATGAAAGCCTTCTGATCTACGCTTTCCACGATCTGCAGTAAGGTCGGCAGCTCGGCGCGACGCACGACAATCTCCAGTACCTCCACCGGTCCTCGCAGACCCTGGCCGGCCATCTGGGTCACGCCGAAACCAGATTCGCGCAGGCTTTCGGCGACCGTGCTGCGCATCTCCGAGCAGATGACACGCACAATCGTATGGCCGAGGGCAATACGTTCCTCGATTGTCATCCCGACCAGTGTACCAGCCGCAAAGCCGCCTGAGTAGCCAAGCACGTACCACACGTTGCCAGCATCCCGGATCACCTGGCTGATAGCCACGATGAAGATCGTCACTTCGATGAACCCGATCAGCGCAGCGTACAGCTTACGGCCGCGTACGGTCATCAGAATGCGCATCGTGCCCAACGTCACGTCGGTCAGGCGCAGACAGAAGATCAGGATGCCACCCAATATCACTGACGTCGTTGCTGATTCCATGCGTAATACTCCTCGTACTGCCACGCGATAGCAGCATACAACAGCCTATCATGGGCCGGATGACAGTGCATCATCTCCTATCCCTGGCGCCAATGAAGCGCTGCGCCGATGCGCGCCAGGTTGTGTTCGACCTCGGGTTGGCGTTTGACCGCCATGAACGTATAGAGCACGTCGATCAAACCGACCTGCGCGACGCGCGCGCCGAGCGGATAGCCGTGAACCAATGCCTCTTGGGCCGCCGTACACAGGCTGATCTCCGCGGCCGTGGCTATCGGCGAGCGAGGATGGTTGGTAATGGCGATCGTGCGTGCGCTGGCATTCCGGGCGGTTCTCAAGGCCTGAACCACATCGTGGGACTCGCCGGAATGGGAGATGCCAACAGCCAGATCGACCGGCGTGAGCAGCGTAGCCGAGATGATCTGCATTTCGGCGTCGGTGTGGGAAACCGCACGCACGCCAACGCGCATGAGTTTGTACTGCAGCTCCAGCGCTGCAATCGCCCCGCCGCCCGAGCCATAAATATCGACACGACGCGCAGCCAGAAGTGCATCAGCCGCACGGTCCAGCATTTCCAGGTCCAACACCCGCAGGGTATCCTCCAAGGCCTTCACATCGGCCGCGATGACTTTGCGCGCAGCTTCGGCCGGACTGTCGTCGCCATCGACCGACGCATAGGTGGCCGTTCGATCCGGCGCCAGCTCCAGAGCCAGGCGAATCTTAAAATCCTGGTAACCCTCCGTGCCAATCTTGCGACAGAAACGAAAAACGGTGGTGTCGCTCACCGCACAGTGCACAGCCAGATCAGCCATCGACAGATGAATCGCTTCGGCCGGATGATCGAGCACGTACTGACCTACCTTCTGCTCCTGTTCGTTGAACCCGGGCAGCACACTGCGGATCGTAAGAAGAAGTCCACCGGGAGATGTCACGGGTGAAATGGACATAACCAGCCTCCTTGGCGTGTTACCTGAATACCTTTGACAAACCTCATTTTCTTTGATATGATAACAATGGATTGATCTTTTGTCAAAACTGTTAAGAATTTTTCATTTGCGTGATGATTCCATGAGGTGCGAGACTGCCATGGACCAGCAGAAAACGGTCGTTGCCGCTGCGCTCGGTGAATGCGTGCACGTATCCGGTGTGATGAACTTCCTGCGGTTGGCCGAGGCTGCCGGCTGGCGTACGGTGTTCCTGGGACCCGCGACGCCGGTCGCGCGCGTCGTGCAGGCCGCCCAGGATGAGGATGCCACCCTCGTTGGCGTATCGTACCGGCTAACCCCAGAGACAGGCGAGCGTCTGCTGGCCGAGTTCGCCGAGTTCGCCGATGATCTGCGCACGGCCGGCGTGCACTTTGCCTTTGGCGGCACGCCGCCGGTCGCGGCACGTGCGCGCGCCCTCGGCTTTTTCGAGCAAGTGTTCGACGGCACGGAAACCCCTGAAGATGTCCTGGCTTACCTCCAGGGCCGCCCAATTGAGGCCAGCGAAGCGGCGTATCCACAGACCCTGTTGGCACGCCAGGCCTGGAAAGCGCCATATCCTTTGTTGCGTCACCACTTTGGTTTGCCGACCGTTGCGGCAACGCGTGCCGGCATCGAAGAAATCGCCGAGGCGCGTGTGCTCGACGTGATCTCGCTCGGTATCGACCAGGATGCCCAGGAAAACTTCTTCCACCCCGAACGCCAGGATCCGCGGCGCACCGGTGCCGGCGGGGTCCCAGTGCGCCACGCTGATGATTACCGCCTGCTCTACGCAGCCTCTCGCCGGGGCAACTTTCCCCTGATGCGCACTTACTCCGGCAGCGACGACTTCATTCACCTGGCCGAAATGTACGTGGAGACGATTCATATGGCCTGGGCCGCGGTGCCGCTCTTTTGGTTCAATGCAATGGACGGTCGCGGACCGCTCGACCTGGAATCGTCTATCCGCGCCCACCAGGAGCTCCTGGCCTGGTACGGCAGCCGCGGTATTCCGGTCGAACTCAACGAGCCGCACCACTGGGGGATGCGTGATGCACCCGACGTCATCTTTGTGGTTGCTGCCTACCTGTCCGCCTACAATGCGCGCGCCTTTGGCGTGCACGATTACATCGCCCAATTCATGTTCAACAGTCCGCCCGGGTTGTCGGATGCGATGGACCTGGCGAAGATGCTGGCGTGCCTGGAGATGATCGAACCCCTCGCCCGCCCTGCGCGTTCCGGTTCGCCAGGCGCCAATGGCAGGGCGGGATTTCGCATTCTGCGCCAAACCCGCCTGGGTCTGCTCAGCCACCCGCTCGATCCCGAGTCCGCCCGCGGGCACCTGGCAGCCGCGACCTATCTCCAGATGGCGCTCAAGCCGGACATCGTCCATGTCGTCGGCCACACCGAGGCCCACCACGCCGCCACGGCCGACGACGTGATCGCCGCCTGCAAAGTGGCACGCCGGGCTACTGAAAATGCTCTGCGCGGTGCGCCGGACATGACCCTCGACCCGCGTGTCCAGGCGCGCAAAGCGGAATTGATCACCGAAGCATCGGTCACGCTGGCCGCAATCAGCGCCCTGGCTGGACCAGGCATGGCCGATCCGCTCATCGATCCCGCGATCCTGGCTCGCGCGGTCACCACCGGCATCCTCGATGCCCCACAGCTGCGCAGCAACCCATTCGGCCGCGGGCAGATCGGCACGCAGATCGACCCGCGTGGCGCATGCGTGGTGGTCGACAGGACCGGTCGCACCACATCCGAAGCCCGCCGGCTGGCAGCCCTACATCACACGGCTACCGGCGCGTGACCACCTACTGCCGCTCCAGGGCTGATGTTCGCTGTCATGCCCGCTGAGAAGAAGGAGGCAACTTATGTCCACCCCCAGCAAATACACCGTAATTGGTGCCGGGCACGGTGGCAGAGCGATGGCGGCGCACCTGGCGCTGATGGGCTTCACCGTGACCCTCTACAACCGGACACCCGAACACGTGGCGGCTATCAAGTTGCGGCGCGGGATCGACCTCGAAAGCTTCGACGGCGGTCCGCGCGGCTTTGGCCGCCTGGCAGCTGTGACGTCCGATATGCGGGAAGCACTGGCTGACGCCGAGGTCGTCATGGTGGTCGTACCCTCATCAGCCCATGCTGACATCGCCAAAGCCAGCGCACCGTACCTGCACGATGGCCAGCTCATAGTCCTGCATCCCGGACGCACCCTGGGCGCAATCGAATTCAACAAGGTGCTGTGTGACCAGGGGTGCCCGGCCGATGTCACGATTGCCGAGGCCGAAACCTTCATCTATGCCAGTCGCTCGGATGGACCCGCGCAGACCCGTATCTTTCGCATCAAGGAAGCGGTGCCGATTGCCGCCCTGCCGGCCACGCGTACGGCCAGCGTACTGGAGGCGCTGTCACCAGCTTATCCCCAGTACATCGACGGCGTGAGCGTGCTGCACACCGGTTTGAACAACATGGGCGCGATTTTCCATCCAGCCTTGACCCTGCTCAACGCCGGCCGCATCGAATCGACGCATGGCGACTACCAGTTTTACATTGAGGGCGTCACTCCCTCGGTGGCACGCGTGTTGGAGACGTTGGACCGCGAGCGGGTCACAGTGGCGGCGTCGCTGGGCATCCGCGCACGTACCGCGATGGAATGGCTGAAGCTGGCCTATGACGCCGACGGTGCCGATCTCAACGAGGCGATCCACAACCAGACCGGCTATTACGGCATCAAGGCGCCCACGACCTTGAACCATCGTTACATCTTCGAGGACGTGCCGATGAGCCTGGTGCCGATTGCGGCGTTGGGCCAGCATTACGGAGTGTCGGTGCGCGCGATGGATGCGATCATCCGCCTGGCGTGCATCATTCACCGCACCGACTACTGGCGCCGGGGAAGAACGCTCGACAAACTGGGGATCGACCGGCTGAGTGTTGGTGAGCTGACGCAGTTCGCTACAGATGGCACACGTTGTTGGGACACCTAAGGACTTGCAAAAGAACAACTCTTTGCAGAATGGCCGGAATTCGTCGCCAATCACGGTGAGGCTCGCAGCGGACGCGTTCATCACAGGCACGCCCAGGAACGGATCGTTAATACAGTGCTTGCAGAAAGGAGTATGTCATGACAGCCATCGCTGGCGTCGCGGCCCCGGGCAAACAGGCGCTTGTCCAAAGCATGTTGGACCGAATGAGTCACCGGGGTGCGGCTGGCCGTCGCATCGTCGAGGAAGATGGGGTTACCCTGGGCGCCTGCTGGACAGTCTACCAGGAGTCTGGTACGCCAGGACCACTGGCTGCGAACGGTGTATATGATCTTGCGGGAGACGAACGACGTGCGGAGGCACGTATCATCGGGGGCCAGCTGGTTGTGGCGCGCGATGAGTTGGGTGTGGCACCGCTCTACTTTGGCTGGGATGAAGATGGCGCACTGTGCTTTGCTTCTGAGGTGAAAGCGCTGCTGTTGGTGACGAACGGGATACAGGAACTGCCGCCAGGCGGCACCTTCAACGGAGGGGCGGTCCAACCTGCTGCTGGCTTGGATTTCGGTCGGCCGCTCCTTGAGTCAGCGGAGACCATCGCCACCGAGCTGCGGCGACGGATGGAAAATGCCGTACAGAAACGAATCGGCAATCGCGCGGTAGGATCATGGCTCTCCGGTGGGTTGGACTCGAGTGCGCTGGCCGCTTTGGCCAGGCCTCACGTGCGCGAACTGCATTCGTTCGCTGCTGGCTTACCCGGCGCGCCCGATTTGGCGCACGCAAGAATAGCTGCCAGCTACATCGGGTCAACCCACCATGAGGTCGTCGTCGATTTTGACCAAATCCTTGCCGTCTTACCCCAGGTGATCTATCACCTGGAATCCTTCGATGCCCTGCTGGTACGCTCCAGTATCACCAATTACCTGGTGGCCCAGGCGGCATCGAACTATGTGCCAGCAGTACTCTCGGGTGAAGGCGGCGACGAGCTTTTTGCCGGCTACGCTTACCTGAAACATATCCCTCCGGCATACCTCGCAGACGAGCTCCGGGACATCAACGGTCGCTTGCACAACACGGCGCTGCAGCGCGTCGACCGCAGCGCCTCGGCGCATGGGACCGTCGCTCATGTGCCGTTCCTCGACCCGGATGTGGTCGCCTATGCACTTCGTATCCCGGTCGAGTACAAGATCCGGGACAACGTGGAGAAGTGGATTCTGCGTCAGGCTTTGGGGGGTGCGCTGCCCTCGGCGATCCTCGATCGGCCGAAGGCCAAGTTTTGGGAAGGCGCCGGCATCGGCGACCTGTTGTCGCACTATGCCGAAGCTCACATCACGAGCACCGACTTTCACGCGGCGCGATCGTTGTCGAACGGATGGCGTCTGAACAGCAAAGAAGAGTTGTTGTATTACCGTATTTTCAAGGATTTCTTCGGCGAGCTCGACGACCTGGCCTGGATGGGCAGGACGAAGGGGGCACCCTCCGATCGATAGCTCAACCAACCCAACAAATCGCGTGCGCGTGAACTTTCCAAGTGGTCTTCCTCCGGTCAGGCCAGTACCAGCGGCAGCCGGCGCAGCCGTTGACCCGTAGCAGCATACACAGCGTTGGCCACCGCCGGCGCCACCGGTCCCAGCGGCGGTTCGCCAATGCCGCTGGGATTGTTGTCACCTTGCAGCAGCACTACCTCGATTTCGGGCGCAGCCGAGAGCGGCAGGATACGGTAGGCGCCGAAGTTGGCCGGGTTGAGCACACCGTCCACGAGGGTCGTCTCCTCCAGCAGGGCCGAGCTGATCCCCATGATCACGTTGCCCTCCACCTGCGCCGTCACCCCGTCGGGGTTAACGATCAGGCCCGGATCGACGACCGCCGTCACCTTGTGGACACGAATCTGGCCGCCCTCGACGGAGACCTCGGCGATGTTGGCTACCACCGTACCGTAATCGATGCAACAGGCAACACCCCGACCCCGGCCGGCAGGCACCGGCGTGTTCCAGCCCGCGCGGTCGGCCGCGGTCAGCAGCGCGGTCTGCAAACGCAGGCCGAGATTACCTTCTGGCAGGTGCCGCAGGCGCAGCTCGATAGGATCGACCCCGGCCGCCACGGCGACCTCATCCATGAAGCACTCGATAGCGAAGGTGTTGGGCAGCAGGCCCAGGCCGCGCCACCACCCGGTCAGGAAGGGCAGCTGGGCCACCCAGGTGATCGTCTCACGGTTGCTTACCCCGTACATGATGCGCCCGCCGCGCCAGGCGCCGAAATCGTGCCCCAGGATGGTGCCGGCGATGGCCGGCAGAAAGGGCAGCGCAACCTTGCCGCTGGCCTGTTCGTGGACGAGCGCGTCGATGCGCCCATCGGCAGCCAGGCTGGCGCGCAGAATGTGGTGGGTCGGGGGGCGCACAAAGCTGTTGCGGAAATCCTCCGGCCGGCTCCAGACCAGGTGCACCGGGCGGCCCACGGCCCGCGAGAGACGGGCGGCTTCGACGGCGGCCCGCGTCTCGACTTTGTGCCCCAGGCCGGCACCGACGTAGGCCTGGTGAACCACCACCACCTTCTCGTCCAGCCCCACTGCCTTGGCGACGTCGCCGCGCACCATCACCGCCGCCTGGGTGGAGGTGTAGATCTCGGCGGCATCCGCCTTGACGTCGGCCACCGCTGTCATCGGCTCGAAATGGGCGTGGTAGACCATGGGCACGCGGTACTCGGCCTCGACCGTCGCGGCGCCGTGCAGCCGGTTGCGCACGCGGCCTTCTTTTTGGATGGTGACACCCCCCGTGCCGCCGGCGGTGACCGCGGCTTCGACCTCGGCCTGCGTCCAGAGATGGCCAGCATCCCATTCCAGGTCCAGGGCTTCCAGGGCCGCATAGGCCTGCGCACGGCTCTCGGCCACCACGCCGGCGAAATCGTGCTGGGTATCGATCACGACCGATACCACCCCCGGCAGCGACCCGGCCTGGCCTGGGGCTGCACGCGTGAGTTTGCCCTCCACGGTCGGCGAATGCGCCACCGCCCCATACAGCATGCCGGGCAGGCGGACGTCGATGCCGTAGATGGCCTGGCCCAACACCTTGGCCCGCAGGTCGACGCGCGGCATGGGTTGGCCGATGTAACGCAGCTCGGCTGCGGTCTTGAGCGATGCCGGCTGTTCGGGCACGGTCAGCGTCTCGGCCGCAGCGACGATCTCGCCATAGGCACGGCGCACGGTTGGCTCGGCCTTGACGAAGACGTAACCCTGTTCAGCCGCTGTATCGGCCACGGACTGGCCCAGCTGGCGCGCCCCTTCCTGGTGCAGGATCTGGCGCACCGTAGCCCCGGCCTGGCGCAGCGTCAGGTAAAGCGAAGAGACCGAGTTGCTGGCGCTGGTGCCGATGGGGTCGTCCAGGCCTTGCCCGGTGGCTGCGTGCACCACCTCCAGCTGCACCCATGCGACCTCCAGTTCATCGGCGGCGGCCTGGGCCAGGGCGGTGTGCACCCCCTGCCCCATCTCGACCTTGGGCAGAAAGAGGCGGACCCGGTTGTCGGGCAGAATCTCGAACCAGGCGGTGGGTTTGGCGTCGATGCCCATCGGTGGACCGCCGCCCGAATCGAGGAACTCGGCGACCTGCAGGCGGGCAAAGGGCAGGCCAACGATCCCCAGCCCCACGCAGGCGGCTGCGCCCCCGACGCCGGCAAAAACCAGGAACTGGCGGCGGCTGATCGCGCGCGGTTTCTTATCGGTATCGATTGGCTCGCTCATAGCCCACCCTCCTGTGCCGCGATCTCAGCTGCGCGTGCCACGGCCCGTTTGATGCGCACGTGGGCACCGCAGCGACACAGCACTCGATCCATGCCGGCAACGATCTCAGCCTCACTGGGCCGGGGATTGTCACGCAGCAGCGCCACGGCCGTCAGCATCTGGCCGGTCATGCAGTAGCCGCACTGGTGGACCTGTTCTTCCTCGAAGGCCTGCTGCACCGGGTGCAGGACTGGTGTATCATCGGGGCCGGTGCTGGCCAGCCCTTCCAGGGTCAGGATCGTTTTGTTCCCCACGGCCGAAAGCGGGGTGATGCAGGTGCGGGTGGGTTGGCCGGCCAACAGAACCGTGCAGGAGCCGCACATCCCGATCCCGCAGCCGAATTTGGTCCCGGTCAGGCCCAGCTCGTCGCGCAGCACCCAGAGCAGGGTGCGGCTGTTGGGTTCGTCGGCCACGGTGTAGACCCGGTTGTTGATCGATAGATTCATAGTCATTACACCGTCGCGCCGCCGGCCGTGGAGGGTTCGTCCTTGGCGCCGCGCAGTCTGCCATACACCCACAGGCCACCGCCGAAGATCAGCGCCAGCACGACGACACCCAGGTAGAGGATGGCCGGCACGCGCACGATCTCGTTGAGCCGGTCCCAGCCGACCTGGCTGTAGACCAGCGTCACGCCGCCGATGTAAAGGCCCAGGATCACCCATTTGTGCCACAGCTTCAGCCCCAGCCCGTACATCTGGGTAATGACGAACATGCCGGCGAAGCCGAAGAGGAACATAGGCCACAGGCCATTGCCCTGCATCACCGCGACCAGCGTGCCGTGGATCAGCACAGTGAACTCCATACACAGCGTCCACCAGCGGTTGATGTGGACGCGGGTGAAGAAGAGGCTGCCCTGCAACAGCAGCAGGAACATGTAAAAGAAGCCGATCAGGTGGGCGCTGGGGTTGACCATCGGGTGGTACCAGAAGGTGTAGATGGTCGCCCAGGCGAAGAAATAGCCGTGGTACTTGCGGGCAAAGCGGACGATCTCCTGCTTGATGGGCAGCTTCTTGCCGAAGAACATGCCGCGCCGGTTGTTCTCCATCAACAGCACCCAGACCAGCAGCACGATCACCGATCCCTGCGAGCTAAAGATGCTCACATCCTGGGCCAGGCCATCGTAGAAGAGGTGGGTCTGGACGAAATGCAGGAAGATGAATAGGGCAGTGGCGGCCAGGGCCCAGACGTTGACTTTGTGCAGGCCGGTCGTGTAGCGCAGTTGTTTCTTCTGAGCGTACCAGATCAGCCCCCACATCGTGAACTGGTGTGCCAGATAGAGGATCCACACCGAGGCGCGCGTGACCCAGGTCGGCTCGGGCAGCTTCCAATAATACCAGGCGTAGCCCGTATCGGGCAGCAGGGGGACGCTGTTCAGCCGCTCGCCGGCCAGCCAGATGATGGCGGTAAAGATGAAACTGAAGGCAATGCCGGCCCACAAGGCAATCAGGTCCTTACGGCGGGGTTTCGGCGGCTGGGGGGAGGTCACGGGTGCGGTGGAAGTGGTCATAGGCGTTTCTCTCCAACATAGGGCTGCGTACCGGGGGGATGTGGTGACATTATACCATAGGACCGGCAATTCAGCGGCATCGATACCGACACCCCTGGAAACGTTTGACTGTGCTGCAGAAACTGTTACAATGAAGTTGAGATAGGTGCCCCCTCTGGCTCAGCGACAGCCGTAAACAGGAAATACCGTCGTGCCGGCCCTATCAAACGCCGAGGAGGGTGGGGAAATCGCCCCACCCACGCTGCAAATTTACCTGCTAGGACCACCCCGCGCCGCATGGCGCGGCCAGC
>CAZXQZ010000079.1:0-18543 GCA_964642445.1 uncultured Anaerolineae bacterium | reverse complement strand
CCTCCAACCTCCAACCTCCACCCTCCAACCTCCACCCTCCAACCTCCAACCTCCAACCTCCAACCCCCACCATTAACTTCTCGTAAGCAATTTGTAAGCTATCTGCAAGCAGATCAAATTGCTTTTTTGCCGATTGTGTTGTAAATTTAGGTCGCATTGTGGCCGGGCCAGGCGCTGTGACGCGCGCTGCGATCTGGACAGGCGCTGTGACCGACCGTCTGCCGCGCACAGGCTCCTGTTCTGGGCTGTCACCAGGGTAATTCCGCTTCCCATTTGCTCATTCCTTACAGACCGCACCTTGCTGGCAGTGTAGCATCAAACCGAACGAAAGACAACCATCGTAGTGACTCGATCAAACAAAAAATTCATCATCGTTCTGTGCTGCCTGGGGATTACGATTTGGCTGGCAGCCTGCAGTCGGCCTGTGAAGGAAGATGCGGCTGTGACGCAAACCCCGAACCAGGCCAGCAGTGATCCGGCCGGCCAGGAGGCCGTGCCCGCGGTCAACGTGAACTTTGACATCACCCAATACGAAGGTATACCCACCGGTTTTACGCCAGAGGGGTATCCCTACCGCGGCAATCCCGATGCGCCGGTGACGATCGTGGAGTACAGCGATTATCTCTGTCCATTCTGCAAGCGGCACTTCGACGATGCCCTACCTGGTGTCCTGGATGGCTACGTGCGCAGCGGTCAGGTTAAATACGTGTTTCGTGACTTCCCAATTGCAGCCCTCCATCCCACGGCGCCGCAAGGGCATGCCGCAGCCTGGTGTGTAGGTGCCGACGATGCGGCACAGTACTGGAAGATGCACGACCTGCTCTTTGCCACGCGCGATCAGTGGAACGGACTGCCGGATCCCGCCGCGTATCTGGCACAGCTGGCACGCGAGGCCGGGGCGGATGCAGAGGCCTATGCGGCGTGCATGGAAGCCCAACGCCACGCGGGGATCATCGACCAGGGTATCCAGGATGCCCAGACGGCCGGGTTCAACGGCACACCCAGCTTCCAGTTTGTGGCAACCGAAGCGGGCACTGTATATCCGTTGGTTGGCGCCAATCCACTGACCACTTTTACATCCTGGATCGACTCGATGGTCGCGGGCGAGGCGCCGCCCGTGCCCACCCAGGAGACCCGCGAACGCACACTGCCCTATTGGGCGACGGCGGAGGGTCTGGCACCAGATCCGCTGCGTCCTGGTTTTACGATGGCGGGTGATGCCTACCGCGGCAATCCTGGAGCTGCGGTCGTCGTAGCGGAGTTTAGCGATTTTCAGTGCCCGGCGTGTAAGACGTTCGCCCAGGAGACTCAGCCGCAGTTGGAGCAGGCGTACGTGGATACCGACAAGGTCCTGTGGATCTTCAAGCACCTGCCGCTGCGTACCCATCCACAGGCGGCGCTGGCCGCCGCCGCTGCCGAGTGTGCGGGTGACCAGGGTCGATTCTGGGAGATGCACGACCGGTTGTACGAGTCGATGGACACCTGGGCGGTGCCCGGTGCCGACGCAGCCCTGGTGCAGATTGCTGACGAGGTGGGACTCGATGTAGAACCGTTCCAGTCGTGCCTGGACAGCCGTCCCGCGTTGGAGCGTGTCCTGGACGATCTCTACGACAGCTTCGATGTGGGCAGCGACACGCCAGCGTTTGTGATCATCTACAACGGCGCAGGGGAGGTGCTACGGGGTGCCCAGCCTTTTACCGAGTTTGCGAGGACACTGGAGCAGGCGCTGACCGAGGCCAGTGCCACACCGGAACCGCAGCAGTGATCGGCGCTGCGACCGGACTCCTTCTGAAATTGGCAGTCCGCCGATATGAGTCAGATAACTGACGTGCACTTGTTACGTTTGGTCAAGATGAGAAAGGGGAACTTCAAGATGGAACTTCGACCTGCACGATCAACACGTTTTTTGCCCGTGGTGTTGATGCTGGTGATTGGTTTGGCGCTGGTGGGCCTGGTGATGCTCGCCGTGCCATCCACGCAGGCCAGCCCGATGAACGTGCCACCGCTGCCGCCGACGATCACGCCGACGCCGGGTGTGAATTATGAGGTCGGTAATTTCTGTGTCGACGACTATCAGCCAGGCAGCAACTGTACTGCGAACGACGTACGGATCGCGTCCCTGGAGCCTGACCTGTCAGAAGTCTGTCTCGCAGTAGGGGATTATGCGACTGTGCGATTCAAGGCTGAGATCGTGGCCGGCTCCACCGAGCGCTACGACATCGGCCTGTTTATCGCGACCGAAGGCGGGTCTGCCCAGACCGGCGATTTCTGCTATCACGACTTCTTGCAGCCGGTGACGACAGGTACACCGGAGCTGACCGAGGGTTGGGGACCGTTCCGCGAAACCGAGGGCGCCAAGGCTGATAACTGCGGCGATACCCTGCAGGGGGAGTCTAATTTCTACTTTACCCAGGCAGAAGTGACGTTCCTCTGTGCTGATAACAATAATGATGGTATCGTCGACCCGATCAGCACCTGCTTGAGCTGGGACAACAACGTCAACGGCACCTGCACCAATGTCAAAAACGCATATCCCAGCACGGATGCGAAGTGCCGCTGCGAGCCGATTGGCACCGGCACCATCATCTACCGCGGCCTCGACTACGGTGACCTGCCCGACAGCCCGTATCCGACACTCAAGGCCAATTCGGGTCCTTTCCACGCCGTGCAGGACGCCAACAATGACGGCACACCCGACACCATCGGTACGTCGACGGCCGTGTGGTTGGGCGACTACATCGACACGGAGACCGATGGCCAGCCCAATGGCGGGGCAACCGGCGATGACGCCAACCAGCCTGCGCCCGTAAGCGCAGATGACGAAGACGGCGTGACCCCCACGATCAATTATCAGTGGTCGATCGCCAACGGTGGCAGCGTCGATGTCAAGGTCAAAACGTCGGACGCTAACGGCTGTACGGTCGCTAACCCATGTAAGCTGGCGCTGTACTTCGACTGGAACGGTGACGGTGACTTCGATGACGTCAGCGAAGAAACCATCAAGACTGTGACCGGCAGCACCGCTGGCACGACCCAGGATGTGACGTTCCCGGTTGCTGCCGGACCGGGTGGGGTTCTGCTATCGAATGTCTACGCTCGTTTCCGGTTGTACGCCAATGGTACCACGCCTGATGCCGACATCGCACCAACCGGGCTGGTCGAAAACGGCGAAGTCGAAGACTACTACATCGAGCTGACCCCGCTCGGCGTCGTGCTGCTGGACTTCTCGGTGGTGTGCACCGGCGGCCGGCCGGAGATCAGCTGGGAAACTGCCAGCGAACTGTACACCCAGGGCTTCAACGTGTGGCGCAACACGTCATCCGGTGGCCCGCAGAACAAGCTGAATGGCACCATGATTCCGGGGCATCCGGGCAGCCCGCTGGGTTACACCTATTCCTACCTCGATACCACCGCCGCCTATAATACGACCTACTACTTCTGGCTGGAGGATATCGACACGTCAGGTGTCAGTACCTTCAACGGCCCGATCGACGCCGAATGCCAGGCACCGACCTCGGTCGGGTTCGACACCGTCGAAGCCAACCCCGCCGCCGGTCTGCCGGTCGGTGCACTGCCCGCGGCTGGTCTGCTGGCCCTGGGTGCCGCCGGTGCCGCCGCCGTCTGGCTGAAACGCCGCCGGGCTTAACACCCCTGCGTCATCCCTGACGCACGATGCAACGAAACAAAGATGCCGCAGTGATTCCACTGCGGCGTCTTGTTTTGGTGGTGGAGTAGGGAGTAGGGAGTACGGAGTACGGAGTACGGAGTACGGAGTAGGAAGTACCGAGTAGGGAGCGTCGGACTGGAGTTGGGTGCCTTTGTTTGGTGCTCAGTTCAATGTATCGGAGAATCTGTTCCCATCCGTTCAATCCGTTCCCCCTACTCCGTACTCCGTACTCCCTACTCCCCACTCCCCACCGCCATCCGCCCCGCATGCCGTTTGCGCTCCCGCGGACGCCAGCGCTCCGCTTCACCCGGCGCCAGTTTGCGTGCAAAGAGGAGATATCCGGTGTGCGCGATCATACGGTCGGCGGGACGGAGGCGGCCGGGGATCGGTTTGTAGGGGCGCAGCAGCAGCTCTTCGACGGCGACGTCGCTGAAGCCGTGTTCGTCCAACGCCCCCAGCATCGATTCGACCTGGTTGGTCGTGGGGACCAGGCAGCCAAAGAAGCCGCCCAGTTTCAGTGCAGCGGCAGCTTGTGGTAAAATATCCCACGGCGCACGCAGGTCGAGAAAACAGGCGTCGACGCCGGTTTCGTGGAAACCATCCGCCGCATCCTGCTGATGCAGCGTGACGTAGGGCAGCAGGCCCAGGCCCTCCAGGTTGCGCTGGGTCAGGGCATGCGCCTCTGGCCGCACTTCGTAGCTGTAGACGTGCCCACCGGGCATGACGGCCCGTGCCAGGGCCAGGGTCAACCCGCCGCTGCCCGATCCGGCCTCCAGCACGATCCGGCCGGGAAAGAGGTTCAGCCGCAGCAGGATGTAGGCCACGTCCTTGGGGAAGATGATCTGCGACACGCGCTTGAGCAGGCTGATCAAGTCGTGGGTGGATGGCTCCAGCATCAGAATGGGCCGGCCTGTCAGCGTTTCCACCGTCTGGCCAAATGCCTGGCCAATCAGTTGATCATGCGGAATACGCCCCAGGTTCGAGTGCCAGACGGCACCGGGCTGCAGGCGTACCAGGTAACGATTTTCATCTTGTGTGAGGAGAAGGACCAGGTCTCCCGGCTGGGCAAAAACGGACATGTCGATTCCTCTCAGGTGCCGATGTTGATGCGCGACGATTTCGGACGGCTGCTGCGTAGCCCCGGTATCCGCGCGGGCGTGATCGGCGGCACTTTGGCCGCGCTGCTCTCACTGCTGAGTCTCATCCCGTTCTTCGGCTGTCTCACGATGCCGGTGAGCCTGTTGGTTTACTTTGGGGCCGGTGCCCTGGCGGCAGTGCTGCAGCTGCGCCGGCGACCACGTGCGACGACACAAGGTGTGACCCAGGCCGGGTTTTTGGCCGGCCTCGTGACCGGGCTGATCGACGCGATCGTGGGACTGCTGACGGTACCCCTGGCGCTGGCACTCACCGGCGGCAGCCAGACCATCGTGACCCAGCTGCCGGTCGAGGTGACGAGCCTGGTCGATGCCCTGGGCCTGGCACCCGAGACCGTGTTCGGCACAGCCGGGCTGCTGCTGTTGGCCGCAGTCATTGCCCTGGCTACGATCGTGCTGGCGACGCTGTTGTCCACCCTGGGCAGCGTGCTCCTGGCGGCATCACGGCCGGCGCGTGCGGCGAGGCCGTAGGGGCAACGGATTACTGTCAACGGATTCGGGGAACGGATTGAACGGATTAGAGAACGGATTGAACGGATTCCTTCCCGTGCTGTTGTGTTTGGAACCACCTGGATGAAGTAGAGGTTTGGTGGTGGCGTCAATCGAATACCGCGCCGCAGTGGGGGCAGACTGCGTCACTCTCGTTGACCAGGCCGCCACAGGCGTCACATTCCAGGACCTCCTCCCACTCCTCGGTCATGGTACCATCGGTAAATACCTCACCACAGTGCGGGCAGGTGGCGTCTTCGGCCTGCACGATTCCACCGCACGCGTCACACGTCAGCTCGAATTGGGCGCCACAGGCAAAACAGGATGTGGCATCGGCGCGTACGACGCGGTGACAGGCCGGGCACAGGTGCGCAGCACACACCGGGCACTGGCTGACACGCCCACTCAGCCGGGTCTCACAACCGGGGCAGGTGAAGGTCACGGGTGCAGCGCTACTGGCTGGCTGTCCACAGCGTGGACAGGCCGTTTCGGTCTCGGTCAGCAGTAGGGCGCACTGCACGCACAGCCGGCTGCCGCACACGGTGCAGACGCCGCGCGCCAGCGGAAAACGGGCCTGGCATTCAGGGCAGCGTGCCATGGGCAGGATGCCACCCACCATGGTGACTTCTCCACTGCGGCGACCCGCCAGGTCGAACACCTGGCCACAGCGAATACAGGCAGGCATGTCTCCGAAGACGCGCGCCTGGCAGCGCGGGCAGCGGCGGATGAAGTAGCGCCCGCAGTTCGGACATTCGGAAGCCTGCGCCAGCAGCACGAATGAACAATCCGGGCAGGCGAATTCGAGCGGCAGAAAGCAGGTGGGGCACCAATGATCGTGGTCTTGCACGGCTGCGCCACAACTGGGGCAGAGGGCCTGACCACACGCCGGGCACAGGCCGTCGTCCAGGTAGACGACGCGGCTGCAGCGTGGGCAGGCCACGGTGGGCAGCGCCGGGTCACTGACCGCATTGGGTTGATCGCTGGCCTCTTCCACCAGCAGCTCGCCGCAGTGGGGGCAGCTGCTGGCATCGGGCGGCACCGGACCCCCACAAACGGCGCAGTTGAGTGCGAACTCGACGCCGCAGCTGGGGCAGGCCACATCGTCCTCGTCGATCAGTACCCCACAGTTCCAGCACAAGTCGGCGTCACAGCTGGGGCAGTAGTGGCTGCCCCATTCTACCGGCGCGCGGCACTGTGGACAGTCGAACACAAGCGCCAGCCCACAGTGCGGGCAGTGTGTGGCCTGCAGGTCGACCTCCCCCTGGCAGCGCGGACAGGCCCACACCAGTTCAGCACCACAAGCCGGGCAAATGACAAAATCCTCGGCAAGGGCGACCCCACACGCCGGGCAAAGGAGCTGCCCGCATGCCGCACATTCATCGCTGCCATGGGGAACGTCGGCACCACAGATGGGACAGGTCATGGTCTGAGTTTGCCCTCCAAACAGTCTCACGCCTGCGAAGGCCTCTGCGGTCGCGGGCGGTTAGCCGCAGCCGCATCGACTTCTTCGACGCGCAGCGAAATGACCTGCGACGCGTTATCGGTTCCCATCGAAACACCGTAAATCGTACTGGCCGCTTCGACCGTGCCCCGGTTGTGCGTCACGACGATGAATTGGGTGTCACCGGCCAGATCGAGCAGCGCCTCGCGAAAGCGTCCCACGTTGGCTTCGTCCAGCGCGGCGTCCACTTCATCCAGCACGCAAAATGGCGGCGGGTTGACCCCCAGGATACCAAAAATCAAAGCGACTGCGGTGAGTGCGCGCTCGCCCCCGGACAGCAGCGCCATGTTCTGCGGGCGTTTGCCGGGTGGCTTCGCAGTGATGTCGATGCCGCTGGTCGCAGGATTATCGGGATCTGCCAGGGTCAATCGTGCGCTGCCACCGCCGAACAGGACGCTGAAGTTCTCCTTGAAACGTTCCGACACCGCACGAAACGTCTTGCGGAACTCGCGATCCATGATCTTTTCGAGCTCGCCGATGACCTCGCGCAGCGCGGCGGCGCCGTGCTCGAGGTCGGCCGTTTGTTCAACCAGAAACCGGTGCCGGTCGGCGGCTTCTTCGTACTCGGCTGGCGCTTCCGGGTTGATGTTGCCCAGGCGCCGCAGCTGCTGCCGCAGACGTTGAATGTCGGCTTCGAGCCCATCGGGTAGGGTTTCTACCACAGGCAGAGTGTGGACCAGGGTGCCCAATGGCAGCGGGGGCTGGTCAGGGAGCTGCTCACCTTGCTCCAGCGCCACCAGGCCGAAATCGTGCGTAATGTCCTGACGCAGGCGCATCAGGTTGTCCTGGCTGCGTTCCAGCTGCAGCTGGGCCTGGCTAAGACGGGCCTCGGCCATCCGCAGCTGTGCGCGACGGCGCGCAGCCAGACTCTCCTGTTCGACCTGGGCTGCCTCGAGCGCCGCCAGCTCCGTTTCGGCCGGGTCGATCTGCTCCTGAAATACGCGGATCTGCGCCGCCAGGGTGGTGTGCTGTTCTTGTAGGGCGGTGATGTGTTGGGTGACTTCGGCAGCTGCCTGTTCCAACGATGCGGCCCGGGTCGCCTTGTCGCGCACCTGCTGCGCGGCCTGTGCGCGATCACGCTGCGCCTGCGCCAGCGCCGCTTCTTGCGCGGTCACCTGCGTCTGCGCAGCACCCAGGGCTGCGCGTGCCAGGCTCAACGACTCGTCGGCCTCGTCGAAGTCTGCGCTGGCCTGGGTCAGTTGGGTCGCTTCTACCTCAGCGGATTGCTGCCGGACCGCCGCTTCTTGCTCGGCCAGTTGATCGAGCAGCACCTGCTGGCGTGCTGTTTGCTCGGCCAGCTCCACTTCGACCTGTCTCAGCAGCCCGCTGTGCCACAGCTCGGCCTGTTGCTGGCGGTCCAGTTCGCGTTGCAGGTCGCGCACACGGCCCTGGACACCGCTGCGGCGGTTGTCCAGCACAGACTGCGCGTGCAGCAGCCGGCGCTGCTCGGCCTGGCTGGCCTGGCGCCGCTGCTCGACGGTTTGGAGCTGGTCGCGCAGGGCCTGGCTGGCTGCCTGGGCCTGGGCGATCTGTGCTGGCAGGGCACGCCACTCACGCTCGCGCGCCAGTACCGAGCCTTCCTGACGGGCCGCGGCCCGGCTGCCACCGCTGATGCTGCCACCGGGCCGCACCAGGTCACCGTCGAGGCTCACCAGGGTTGGTTGCGGCTGGCCGGCCAGTGCCTGGCGCAGGCGGCGCGCCGCCGGCAGGTCAGCGGTCACGACCACCCGATTCAGCAGGTACTGGACCAGCGTCTGCAGCCGGGGTTCGGCGCTGACCAGGGCTGCGCCCAGACCGAGGACACCGGGCAGGGTAGGGAACCGCAGCGGCGTTGCTGGCCGAATCGTGTCCAGCGGCAGAAACGTTGCTCGTCCACCGCCGCTGTCCTTCAAGAAGTCGATGGCTGCTTCGGCATCTTCCCAGGTCTCGACGACAATATCTTGCAGCTGACCACCCAGCGCGGCTTCGATGGCGGTTTCGAGCTCAGGGGGCACGTGCACCAGGGTGGCCACCGTGCCCAGGACGCGCAGACGGCCGCGCCGCGTCGGGGTTTCAGCCTCCTGCAGCACGGCGCGCGGGCCGAGTGCATAGCCGGCACCTTCCTGGCGCAGCCGGTTGAGCAGGTCGTAGCGTGCCTGCAGGCGGTCGAGTGTGCGCTGCGCATCGTACAGCTGGCCTGTCAGCTGGCGGTGCGCTTCATCGGCTTCGGCGGTCAGGGTGGCTTGTTGGGCATGCGCCGCTGTTAGCTGTTCGATTTCACCTGACAGCTGTTCGGCGGCAGTCTGCTCGACCTGCAGCTGTCCGGCTGTGGCCTGGCAGCTTTCTTTGGCGCGCACGACTGCGGCCAGGCTGGTGACACGATCGGATGCCAGCGTTGTGGTCCGATCAGCGAGCTGGGCCAAATGCAGACGGGTTTCCTGGAGAGTGGTCAACTGGTGCGCCAGCGCCTGCTGGGCGCGCGCCAGCTCCTGCTGCTGTTCCAGGCGGGCGGTGCGCCGCGCGGCCAGGGTCGTTTCGGCCGCGGTAACCTGGGCTGTGACCTGTGCGAGTTCCTGGCGCGCAGCTTCGAGTTGCTGCTGGGCCTCGGCTGCGCGCTGGGCGGCTGACGCCTCCAGCTCGCGCAGACGATCGTGTTCGGTCAGGGTCTCGTGCTGGTGTGCGGTGAGCAGCCGCGCCCGCTCTTCGGCGACAGCCAACTCACGCTGGACCGTCTCCGCCTGCCGGTGATAACCACTGCTGGCACGATGCCACTCCCCCAGCTGGCGGCGCAAGGCGGCCTGGCGGCCGCGCTGTTGTTCGAGCGCAGCCTCGAGCCGATCGACTTCGGACAGGTCGTTGGTCTGCTGTGCCTGCGCGCGCTGCAGTGCTTCCTGGGCACGACCCACCTCGTGTAGGATGGTGTGCCACTGGTATCCGTACCAGGTCTGCAGGAGGTCCTTCAGATCGGCCTGCAGTTGGTTGGCCTGCGTGGCGCGCTCGGAAGCCTGTTTGAGATGGCGCAGGCGCGGGGTCAGTTCCTGGATGACATCGTGGACCCGCTGCAGGTTGGCCTGGGTTTCCTCCAGGCGGCGCAGAGCCTCGTCGCGTTTGCCCTGGTAGACCGTAATGCCGGCTGCTTCTTCGAACAGCATGCGCCGCTCTTCGGGTCGCTGCGCCAGCACCTGGTCGACCAAACCCTGGCCAATCACGGTGTAGGTGCGGCGGCTGAGTCCCGACCGGCCGAGCAGTTCGGCGATATCCTTCAGGCGAACACGGTTGCCGTTGACCAGGTACTCGTTTTCCCCAGAGCGGTACGCGCGCCGTGTGATCGTGACCTCGGCAAAATCGAGTGGCAGCGCGCCGTCGCTGTTGTCCAGCGTCAGGGTGACCTGCGCCATACCGAGCCGCGCGCGCTGATCGCTGCCGGAGAAGATCATGTCCTCCGTCTTTTTGCCGCGCAGCAAATTGAAGCTCTGCTCGCCCAAGACCCAGCGAATGCCGTCGGCAATGTTGGATTTACCGGAGCCATTGGGTCCCACCACCGCGGTGATACCGGGTGGAAAGTGGAAGTTGGTGCGGTTGGCAAACGACTTGTAGCCGTGTAGTTCGAGTTCTTTGAGACGCATATTGTCAGATGGACACCTGGCCTGGCGGCAGCCGGCGATACGATCTCGTCGCGGTTCGGGTTGATGTTCGGGTGCTGGCTGAGAAGCGAGCCATTTCACCGGCTGTTACCTGCGTCGTTCACGAGAGACGTGACGGGCGCGGGCTGCCGCACGCGCTGCGCCAGGAGTATAACACCGGACGCCCTCACGGTCAATTGGCGTTGCGCCGACGGGTATACCTCAGATTGGGGGCAAGACCCTTCGGGTTTTCGTCAACGGCCGGGATACAGCGCCGGGAGGAACTGCCATGAAATACCAGCAATCGGCGATTATGGTGAAAACCCGAAGGGTCTTGTGTCGTGCCCCAGACATGCGATGCACCCTACGCCAACCCGCTGTCTCTCCGATCACAAGTGCTGAGAATACGGGTCGCAAAAATAGCACAAAATGCGTTCATGGTGGTAGAATAAGGCCAGCAACCGACGACAGCGGTTCGTGCCCGTTCCCGATTAACACCCATTTGCTCGTACCCTGGAGAATGTGGCCATGTCTCATCCATCCTTCAATGCTGACGAAACCACGGCGGCCGCATTCGCGGCGGACGCGTCAACGGCACTCCTGCGCCAACGTGTGAGCAACCTGGAAACTGCGGTGAACCAACTGCTTCTCAGTACCGAACGCATCGTTGCGGCCGGCCGCCGGTCGGCTGACCTGCAAAGTGGCGTCGATGGGATGGCCGCGACGGCCGCCCAGGTGCCACAACTGCGACAAACCCTCGGTACATTGACCGCGGCCGTTACGGCCCTGGAGGCATCCCCTACGGGGACTGGCACCGTGCCGCAGCCGCCCATCCGGGACGTGCGCAGCCAGCTGCCTGCCCACGTCGCCAACCGCTACCCCGTGCGCGACACAGGGCAGATTGGTCGGGTGGTCGTGCATCACACGGTGACGCGTGGCGATATTCTTCCCGAACGCATTGCCCAGGTCCAGGTCGCACAGGGCAAGGCGGGTATCACCTATCATTTTATGATCACCGGTGACGGCACAATTTACTGGACGCAGGCGCTGGAGGTGGTGGTCGAGCAGATGCTGACCCCGGCGGCCAACGCACCGAGTCTCGCCGTTGCGTTGGCCGGCAACTTCACGGATCAGCCACCACCCGCCGCACAGCTCAGCAGCGCGGCTGCTCTGATTGCCTGGCTTTTGACCACGCTGCACCTGGCAGCTGATGTTGTGGTCGGGCGCAAAGAGATCGAAACGGCGCATGGCTCGCCAGGCAAACAGTGGGCCCAGGGTGCGAACTACAAGGCGGCGCTCCTTCAGCAGGTGCAGTCGATTCTCGATTCAGTGGGCGGGTCACACGACGACGACACGGACGTGCAGCGGTTGCAGGCCCGCGTGCGTGAGCTGGAAGCGACCGTTGCCCTTTTGCAGCCGCTGGCCGATCAGGTGGCTGCGGCGCAGGCGCAGGTGGCGACCCTGCAGGACACGCTCACGCAGCGCGACGCACGCATTCGTCAGCTCGAAGCGGAAATCGCGCAGCTGAAGGGCACCACCGGTGGTGGGGTTGCCGCGCCGCCCCTGCGCGATCTGGTCGACCAACTCGAAAAGCATCCAACCCTGCCACCCTATCCGGCACGCACCAAGCCCATTTCGTTGATCGTCATTCATCACACCGATACACCAACGACCTTCACGCCTCAAAAAATTGCGCACTACCACGTGAATGGCGAACGGAAAAACAGCCAGGGTAAAATAATCAAGGCGAAATGGCCTGGTATCGGATACCATTTCCTGGTTGGGGCGGATGGTACGATCTACCAGTGCCAGCGCGAAGAGACCAAATCGAACCATGTGGGTGGTGAGCCGAACAACACGAGCGTCGCAGTCAGTTTTATCGGCCGTTTCATGAAGACGAATCTGCAAGGCAAGCCGGCGCTGCCTGAGGATCAGCTGCCAACGGAACCGCAGCTGCGCAGTGCGGCACAGCTGGTAGCCTGGCTGATGCAGAAATACAACATACCGTTGGATAAGGTCATGGGGCATCGCGACGTGTGGGTGGGGGCAACCGCCTGTCCGGGCGACCAGTGGTTGTCGGGAGCCAGGTGGAAGGGGATGCTGCAGGCCGCGGTACGTGCCGCGATCGAAGGCACACCGGCACCTGCCAGCAAGCCACTCGACCACTACGTGCTGTTCTGGGACCATGGCAGCAACTGGGCCAGCGACGATTATCGTAATGCGCAGGATTACATCGCCCATTTTCGTCCCACAACCGGCTTTGCCCTCGAAAATGCCATGGCCGCCAGGCACGTAACCATTGTCGGTGGCGAGTTGGGCGTGACAGCCGCCGAAGAGGCGCGCTTACGCGCCGCCGGCTGCGTCGTGCACCGCCTGGCGGGTGCCGACGAAGCCGATACGCGGGCCAAACTCGCCGCATTGATTGCCAGCAACACGCCCTGGCCCGGTGCACCGCCCGCGGTGCCAACCCCGCTCATGCCATGGGACCAGGTCACTCCAGAGGCCGACGACAGCGCGCCGCTCGAAGATGAATGGACTGTGCCAGCCGACTGGTGGACCTCCGAGGCAGAACCGATGGTTCCTGAACCTGCAATCGATGACGGCGTCGCAGCAGAGGTGGAAGTCGGGCCTATCCTGACGCTGGACGCCGAGATACTCGTGCCAGGCGCCGAGGAAGTTTTCAACGGTGTGATGTCCACCGCGAATGCCCTGGAGGACACGCCAGACCACACCGAAGGACTCGACTCGCACGAGTTACCAGCACCGGCGACGATTGCCACCCTGGGCAGCGGCATGAAGGCCCGCCAGCAGGAACGCGCACGCAAGGCAAAGAAATAACATGAACAAACTCGGTTTTTACATCGAAGTGTCAACGGTCGAGTTCTTGCGTGAGGCGCTGAGCGAGGTCAAACCACCGGTCATTCTGTTCCACCGCGGCGACCGCGGGCTGCTGCAAGAGATACGCCGCGGCTTGTCACCCGAATCTTTCATCATCGGGCGCTGGCCGCTCGATACGTCGGCGCAGGATGCGATGTTGGACAGCAGTGATCCAGCCGCAGCCGGCCGTCAGCTGGCCGACCAGATCCTGAATTACGACTTTGGGTATGCCACCGAACGGGTCAATGGGCGTCTGCTGATCGACGCATGGATGAGCCTGAACGAATCACTGCGTGGCCCGGCCAGTTTTCCTAACTACCAGGTCGATGCACTCTTCCGCAGGCGTGCCGAGGCCTTGGACAAGTTCCAGGAAGCATTTCGCCAGCAGTTACAAACCAGGGAGTTGGAGGCGGTGGCTTTCAATTTTGGAGCGGGCAACTACACGCGCCCCGAACACTACCTTGACTGGTTCCCGCGCACGCTGCAGTCGCACGTCTACCTGGGATTTCACGAGTACGGCTGGCCGACGCTGTACCCCCAGGCTGGCAGCGAATCCGGCGCCCTCTTGTACCGACCTGTCCTGGAGGCTATCCGTACCCGCTACAACCGGCCTTTGAAGGCGGTCATGACCGAGGCGGGCCTGGCGCGCATGTACAAGTATCGCGGTGCGTCGGACGACGTGGGGTGGCTCTATCCGGGTGACTCGATTCCGCAGGATCAGTACTGGGAATCCCTGAAATGGTACAATACGGAGCTGTGCCGCGACGATTACGTGGTGGGAGCATGCCTCTACGAGGTAGGGCATGGCGGCGGGCGCTGGATCACCTTTCGGCACTTGGGGAAAGACAACAACCTGCAGCCGATTACGATTATGTCGCGCCTGGCGCGCCTGCGTGACGAAGAAACCCTCCCGGTCGACGAGAAGCCGGCCCTGCGACAGCGGGTTGCAGCCGCCGAGACCCAATTGACGCCCATCAACGCGCAGCTTCGTCAGGCCGCATCCCAGGTTGCTCGCGTGAGTACACCGCTCGCTGGCATACCGCCGGCCGTCGCCGAAGCCGTGCAGCTGCAAGCCCAGGTCGAGCATCTCAAGGCGCGTGTGCGCCAGGTCCAGGCGCGCCTGTCCGGCCAGGCCGATCCGCGTCTGGTGCAGCAGGCTGCCGATTTGTTGACTCAACTAACCGACCTGCACACGCGACTGCAGCCGGTGGCCGCCCTGGCGGCAACCGCGGCGCAGTCCCAGTCCGACCTGGCACCTCTGGTCGCTGAAACGGCACGCGTGCCCGCTGTGCAGCAGGACCTGGCACGGCTGCAGGCAGATATTCAGGCGCTACGCCGCGATCTCGCGTAACAATACCCGTGCCGGCGCGGCGTCACAGTCGGCAATACGGATGGGCAAAGCGATCAGCTCGTAGTCACCGTCAGGGACGCCGTCCAGGCACAGGTTTTCCACGATGATGACGTCATAGCGCAGGAACGCCTTGTGCGCCGGCAGATCCTGGCTTGTCGCCGGATCGACCGACGGGGCGTCTGTGCCGATCAACCGGATACCGTGCTGGCCCAGCCAGGCTGCGGCGTCCGGCATTACCACCACGAATTCACTCTCCCACACATCATTCGGTACCGCGCTGGCAGCGCTGTGCAGCAGCAGGCGCGTGACACCGGCCAGGTCGAGCTGCTCGAGCATTGCCACTGTCAGGGCCTGGCCGGCCACGCGGATCACGCGTGCCGGGCCGATGAGCACATCGAGCGGCAGCTGGTCCACGCCGGGTGCATCGTCGGCATAATGGCGCGGGGCATCGACGTGTGTCCCGGCGTGCACGCTGAGGGAGATGCTGCTGACGTTGCACGAGTCACCGTCGGCGATGCGCATGACCTGCTGGATGCGCACCGGTGTGTCACCAGGGAATACGGCGGTGGCGGGGGTTAGTGGACGCGAAAGATCGTACGATGTTGGATTTTGGATGTTGGATTTTGGATGTTGGATTTGGGTCATTTGGATTGTGGATGGCCGGTTCATGGTGATGCTGAGTTTATAGGGCGCGGGCCAGGATTTCGGATAGTTCGTGGTCGGTGAGGAGGATGGGGTTACCGGCCATGCTGCTGGCGGCGCGGGCGCGTGGGATGATCTGGGCGAAATCGGCGGCCGTGAGGCCGTAGGCGCCAAGGCGCGGGATGTGCAGGTCGGCCACCAGTTCCTGGACCCAGGCGGCGCCGTCGGCTGCGGTGGCGCTGGCATGCCCGGTGAGCAGGCGAGCCACTTCGGTGTAGCGGGCCAGGGCTGGACTGTCCGGCACGCGAACGTGCAGGGCCTGGACGTTGACCGCCATGACGTGGGGGAGCAGCGCGGCGCAGGTTGCACCGTGCGGCGAGCCGAACATGCCGCCGATGGGTGCCGCACAGCCGTGGACCGCGCCCAGGCCCGCATTGGCGAGCGCCATGCCGCCACATAAGGAGGCCAGCGCCATGTCGGTGCGGGCGGTCAGGTCCCGGCCATCGAAGTAGGCACGCCGCAGGGCAGGGGCTGCGCGCCGGATGCCGGTTTGCGCCAGGGCATCGGTCAGCGGGT
This sequence comes from uncultured Anaerolineae bacterium, assembly GCA_964642445.1. Taxonomy (GTDB): domain Bacteria; phylum Chloroflexota; class Anaerolineae; order SSC4; family Amarolineaceae; genus SSC4. The sequence goes on along the minus strand of CAZXQZ010000079.1, from coordinate 2,684 downwards.
TCGCCCGCGGCGAGACGTACGGCTCGATCAGCTGCGTCAGCGCGTCGAGGCCGGTGCTCGCCGTGACGGCTGGTGGCAGGCTGAGGGTCAGTTCGGGGTCGACGATGGCCACGCGCGGCAGCATCAAGGCGCTGCGCATGCTCACTTTGACGTGATGCACGGGTGATTCCAGCACGGCATTGCGTGTCACTTCCGATCCTGTGCCGGCGGTCGTGGGCAGCGCAATCATGGGCCGTGGCGGCTGGGTAATCGGCTTTCCAGCCCCGATGACCTCCAGGTAATCGAGTGGGTCGCCGCCGTTGGTCAAGAGGGCCGCGATGGCTTTGCCCACGTCGATGGCACTGCCGCCGCCAATGGCAATCACCATGTCACACTCGTGCGTCCGCGCCAGTGCAACGCCGCTGCGCGCGGTGTCGAGTGAGGGCTCGGGCGGCGTGACAAAACGCACTGCCGTAAGGCCTTGCGCGGCCAGGAGATCGATGAGGTGGTTGTCGCGCGTGGGATGCTGTCCCGTCACCACCAGGGCGCGCCGACCCAGACCCTGCGCAATGCTGCCGAGCTGGCGGGCCGAACCAGCGCCGAACAGGACGCGGGCGGCAGTCGCAAATTCGAACATGATCGGCCTCACCAGCCCGGATCGTCCGGGAATACGTTGTGATGCTTGACACTGCTGCGGGGCACAGCCATCATGTTGGCCACGGTGTCGCGCCAGGTGGCGTAGTGGGCCGTCTCCTTGTGGCGTGCCGGGTCCTCGGGGGTGCGGTAGACCTCCACCAGCACGAAGTGTGTGGGGTCATCCAGGTTCTGGACGACGTCGAAGCGGGCGATGCCTGGCTCCAGTACGCTCTGGCGAGCGTTGGCGAGCGTCGCCGTTTTGAAGTCTTCGACGAATTCTGGCTTGACATGCACGTCGACATGCGCAATGAACATAACGTCTCCTTTGAGCGGTTATGCGGCCAGCCCGGTACGCCAGGCGCGCAGCATTTCGGCGTGGGCATCGTAGTGGTGGTCGGTTACCGCCGTAATCCAGTTGGTGATGAATCTGTACTTGTTCAGCCACTCGTCGGGAATCCGCTCGATCATGGCCAGCAGTTCGGCGTGGGTGGCCAGAAGGGTGTCGCGTACCACGTCGACCGGCAGGTGACGACGTGCCTGGTACTGCTCTTCGTTCCAGGCATCGATATCGTAGCGGCGAGGTGCCTTGACACCAGCCACAATCTGGCGCGCCATGTCGGGCAGCACGATCAGCGTTTCTTCCTGCCACGACGAGATGTGCGCTATGACATTCTTTAGGTTCCATGCTTCACCGGCCGCGCCGGGAATCAGCCATGCTGCTTCATCCAGGTCATCGATCAGGCTCCACAGGGCAGCCCAGGACGCGGCTTCGCGTGCCAGTAGTTCATCACGTGTCATGGTGGCTCCTTATACGACTCCCGCCGGTGGGGCAGGGTGATGGTTTCGGCGATCACTCATCATTCTACCAGATCGGGTGCATCGAGCAGCCAGCGCTGCAGCAAATCGACCGCTGCATCGAGACGAGATCCCACCTGCAGGTGGGCAGTCCGGCCGGCGAGCAGGCGCTCGGCTGCGGCGAGCATTGCTGCCTGGTCCTCTGGTCCCATGTCCTGGTCGAACTGGGTGAGGGCGCGGCGCATGTGTTGGGGATCGGCTGGCACCAGGCGGCTATCACTGCCGGTGTGACGGCCTATCGACAGGACGCCTGCCACCTGCGCACGCGTGACCGGGGCGTGCGGGTGGACAGCAGCAGTTCGTATGCGCAGTTTTACTTCGCCATTGAGCTGAGTCACCGGTGCAACCGCCGCCAGTTCGGGGAAAAAGCGCACCGCATCGGGCAGCAGGTGGAGGTGCCAGGGATTTCCCCAGGCTTCGAGGGGGTGCTGGTCGGCTTCCAGGTAGACCACATCCTCGGCCAGGAGGCACATCCCAGACCGCACGGCGGCGTAGGCCAGGGTCGATTTCCCGGCACCGTTGTGACCGGTCAGCAGGACACAGCGATTCCCGGTAACGAGACCGGCGGCATGCAGGGTGGCACGCCGGTAGCGCGTCGTCAGGTACAGGCCCAGGCATTCCACGAAACCGACCTGGGCGAAGAGACGATCGTCGAGCAGGCCTGGCGTCAAGTAGGCACAGGCAAAACCGGCAGCCCGATCGGCGAACCCCAGGCTGCCGCCCACCGCCAATACAAAATAGTCACCCTGTGCGCGGAAGACGGGCACCGGCCGCACGCCCGTCCTGGGCGGCTCCGGTGCGTGGTGCAGGAACAGGTGCAGGCGCAGCGCCTCACGGTCGTGGGCTGGTTCTCCCCAGCCGCCGAATGAGTCCTCAGCCAGCTCCGCCAGAACCGGGGCATTGCTCAAGACGGTGAGTGGCATTCCCAAGACGTTGTAGCGACTCGCCAGCGGCATGGGCACATTACGCCACAACTGGTCCGGCGCCGGCGCGTAATCATAGCCAGCGATGCGCTGCCACGGAAATGTGGCCAAATCAGGCGGTTGATTCAATGACATGAATGGCTCAACAACTCCTCACAACCTCTGCGCCGCCCATTCTACCACACCAACCCACAAAACCCCTGAATCCACCCAAGCCCCCGCACAACCTCCAACCCCCAACCTCCAACCTCCAACCTCCAACCTCCAACCTCCAACCTCCAACCTCCAACC
>CAZXQZ010000078.1:0-18631 GCA_964642445.1 uncultured Anaerolineae bacterium | reverse complement strand
CGCGCCAACGGCTTCAAGACCTACATCGTCTCCGGCGGCGGCATCGAGTTCATGCGGCCCTGGACCGAGCGCGTATACGGTATCCCGCCCGAGGAGGTGGTCGGTTCCACTGGCGGTCTCGCCTTCGAGATGAAGGACGGCGTGCCGTTGCTGCGCAAGCTCCCGACGCTCGTGCTGAATGACGACAAGGAAGGCAAACCCGTCGGCATCCAGCGCCACATCGGCCGTCGCCCGGTTTTTGCTTCCGGCAACTCGGACGGAGACCTCGCGATGCTGCAGTGGACCTGTCTCGCGGACGGCGCGCGCTTCTGCCTGTACCTGCATCACACCGACGCTGAACGCGAGTGGGCTTACGATCGCGAGTCGCACATCGGCCGGCTCGACAAGGGCCTCGACGAGGCCGCGCGGCGCGGCTGGACCGTGATCGACATGAAGCAGGACTGGAATCGCGTTTTTCCGTTCCAGTGAGACGCACGCCGCCCATTTCACGCTGATGGGCTTCGGCTGTCGAAACTATTGGCTCCGAGTGTACCTGCCACCTGCCCTGGCGGTGCTCGTCGGTGGCTCGTTCCAAATCCACAGTTCCTGTATACGTGCGCACCCGCGACGCGTCGCATGGCCGGGGCTCTGCCGGTCTCACTGCCACCCCTGTGATCGGCTCATTCGGATTGGTCCGCGTCCTCGCCTTCCAGGCTGGATTGTGCTTGCACCACCAGCCACATCCACGCCAGCCGTGTCGCCACCTCGCGGATCTCGGGCAGCATTGCTGCGTACTTGTCGGCCGCCGGCTCGAGCCGGTGCGCCACCCACGGTGCACGTGGATGCTCCATGGGCTGCAGCTGGACGCGTGCATGTTCGTAGAGATGGCGCCACACGAACGCACCCTCGATGGGCTGTCGGGCAACGCCTACTGTCAGGACGGGCTCTTCATGCGGGCCACGGATGACGAACAGCGCCCCACCAGGACGCTCGCCTTCGGGAGCGTCGGCCGCGCGACGCACGCCGCCGCGAAACGTGAACCCCGATTCGACGTAACCGCCCACTTCCGGCAGAGGCGCGAACGCTACCTGGCCGGATTCATACCAGCGTTCGGCGCACACCCGCAGTTCTGCGGGCGTGATGCCGGCCTGGTTGAAGGGCTGCACTTGACCGGTTGCGAGATCCAGGAGCCTCGCCGCCCGCAGGTCATTCGGGCCCGCCGCGGCTGCCTGCCAGGCCGGAGGCCCGGGCAAACGCACAGGCGCTTCGTCGAACTCCAGTATCTCCAGGCCCTGCGCCTCTACCGGCTCGAGCCCGCTGCGCGATCCCATGGGCAGCCTGCTCGCCGTGGGCCGTACTCCGGGCATACCCGCCCTGGCCGCCGCCTTGAATGCCTCAGGCAGTCTGTCCGCGATGGCCCGCAATGCCTCGAGCGCGCCCAACCGCACCGGGATCACCGGCTCGTCCGACTCTGCGGCATCAGGATTCACGCGCAGCAGCGTTACCCGATCCCGCTCGCCCACGAGCCGCTCGCCGAGACCACGGATCGTTGCAATCGCGGTCCCGGCACCCAGCTCGACGACGACGAGCCGCCGCCCGCGCACGGCGGTGAGCCAGTGCCGGTACCGCGGCTCCTGCTCGCGCGTGGCCTTCGCCAGCCAGGCTGGATCCGCGAACATCAGCACGTTCGGCCGCGCTACCGCCCCGCACTCGGGACACCGCGGCAACCGACCCCGTGCGGTGATGGTCCCGAGATCGACGTCGAGTTGCGATGTGTCTTCGAGCCAGATGCGCTCCGTGCACGGCCGCGAACACTGCAACCGATGGATGCTGCCGTGCTGTTCGAGGATGCGCTCCGCCGGAAAGCCGGCCTTCTCGAACTGCCCATCCACATTCGAGGTCACCACGAAATATCCGAGCGGCATGGCACGGGCCCAGTCGAGCAGCATGGAAAAACCCAGGTGCGGCTTCATTTCGCGATAGAGCCGCTGCCGATGACCGTAGAACGCCCACGCCATCTCCGGCCGCTCGGTGAACCACTGCGGCTGCGCCATCTCCTGAAACGGGATCCCGAGCTTCCCCAGCGCTGGATAGGCCCGCCAGAACCCCTCCGGGCTGCGGAAGTCCGGAAGACCCGAGTCCACACCCATGCCCGCGCCCGCGGTGATCAGCAGCCCATCCGCCTCGGCAATGCGCCGCGCCGCCATGCGAATGGCCCGCGCTGTCCGGTCATCCATCACGCATCCTCCTCTGTCCACGCCGTCCTGGCGTACCCGATTTAGCCAGCGGCCGCCCCGGCCGCCCCAACCCGCTGCGCAGAACGCGACGCCGTGCACCGGCCACAGATTACCGGCGGTACAGGCTCACGCCGCGAGCCTGCGGCGCGCGGTGATGTCGCCCAGGGCCTGCGCGCGTGATAATTGGGCGGTCATCCATGCGTTACTGAGGGCACTCCAGTGAATACAGTTCCGGTCGTCGCCTCGATCCTCCTGCTGCTGCTCGGCTCCCTCCCGGTCATGGCGCAGCCGCCGGAGACACCGGTCGCAGCGCAATTCCCCTGGAAGCTCGATCCCGCCCTGCTGGCCGGAGAAGGTCTGAGCGACGTTCCGCCGGTGCCTCCGTCCGTGCTGCTGAGCGGCATCTCGCGGCCGCGCCGAGCGGTGCTGCATCTGGGCGAGGACGTCGTGATCGTCGTCTACGAGGAGCAGCCCGTGAAACTCGCCCTGCGCGGGAAGGGTATGCCCTACAACGAGTTCATCCACGTGCTCGCGGGCACGCTGGTCCTGACCGATTCGGGCGGTCAGGCCCGCGAGTTCCACCAGGGCGACTTCCTGATGATTCCGAAGGGGTTCACGGGCACCTGGGAAACCCGCGGCGTGTTCCGCGAGCTGGTCGTCCTCACGCGCCAGGTCTGGGACGCGACGCACTGAGCGAGGCGCGGCGGCTGTTCACGGATCGCCCCGCCCCGCGAGCAGCTGCTCGCGGGGCGGGTTCGGGAGCGGCCGGTCGCACGCCCTATCGAGCAGCGCCGAATCGGGCGCTGAGTTCGAGCCGATAGAGCGCTTCATCCGGCTGGAAGCTCTTCGTCGCGCCCAGGCCCAGATAGTCGACGATCCGGTAGACCCGTGTCTCGCCCGTCAGGTTCTCGCCCACCAGCGAAACATCCCAGGCATTCGACACCGGCGCGAAGGTGAGCCGCGCATCGACCGTCGTGTAACCGTCCTCGCGCATGTCGGGTCGGTTCACCGGACTGAGTTCCTGGGAGCTCTGGTAGTGGAGACGCGGCTGGAAGCGAATCTCGCCAAGGTCCCGCACACTGGTCGTGTAGGTCACGCCGAGGTTCAGCGTATTCTCCGGTGCGCGGACCAGATTGAGATCCTTGGCGTCGTAAGTGCTGCCGCCGGAGTACAGCAGGCCCTCGGTGTACTTGGCGTCGAGATACGTGTAGTTGCCGAACAGCATCCACTCATCGGCGACCTGCCACTGCAGCTCGGTTTCAAGGCCCTGGGACTTCGCCTCGGCCGCATTGCTCGTGAAGGCGATCGAATTGACGATCGACTGGACCTGCAGATCCTTGAATTCGGTCAGGAACAGCGCGGCACCGAACCTCAGGTTGCCGGTGTCACCCTTGAGGCCGATCTCGTACGCCGTCGCGGTCTCCGGGTCATAGTCGACCGGTTGCACGCCGTCCGTCGCGGTGTTGTAACCGCCGCCCTTGTACCCACGGGAGATACCGCCGTAGAGGTTGAGCGTATCCGTCAACTCGAATGTGAACGCGACGCGCGGTGTCCAGCCGGAATCCGTCGCCGAGGCGCTCACACCCTCGGGAGGAAGACAGGGCGCGAGCAGGTTCGTCACGCAGCCGCTGGCGACGACCGGCAGATGGCTCGTGCCACGGATGTAGCTCACAGGTATCGGCGCATTCGGCGCCGGCAAGGCGTAGGTGTCCGAGGATGCGTAGCTCGTCCAGTCGCGCTCGTCATGCGTATAGCGGACGCCCGCGGACAGCGACAGCCGATCCGTCGCGTTCCACGTGCCGTCCGTGAAGACGCCGAGGGACTTGCGTGGACCGTCGAAACCGGTCCAGTCGACCTGTCGGATGCCAAAGGCATCCAGCCCGAGCTGCGCGGCTGTCCGCGGGTATTCGACGTGATAATCGACGTAGTTGGCGCCCGTGACGAAGAACAGGTCGTCTCCCGTCCAACTGAGCCGCAGCTCCTGCTGGTACATGCGCGATTCGACGCCGCCGAGCTGGAACAGCAGGATGCTCGATATCGGTGCGCCGAACACCGCGCTGGTGATGGCCACAAGCGTCGGTACCGGCAGCGCGGCCGCGTCTGCTTCCCAGGCGTATTCCGAATCGCGATAGTCCGTGATCGACTTGAAGGCCCAGCGGTCGTCGATTTCCCAGTCGACCTCGAGGTGCCCGACATTGCCTTCGAGTTCGTCCGTCACGTTCTTGAGCACGGAATAGACGTGCGTCGGATTCCGGTCACCGGTGAGGTCCCAGACGTTGTTGCCCCAGCCGGAACTGCTCGCCGACCAGCGCTGGTAGTAGCCATAGAGCGTGACGGCGTCCGCCGGCTGCCACTGTGCCCCCAGACGCACGCCCCAGCGATTGAAGTCACCGAGTTCACCGCCCGCAACCAGGTTCTTCTGGTAATTGCCGCGCTCGTCGTACATGCCGGACAGGCGCAGGGCGAGCGACTCGGTCGCCGCCCAGTTGGCCTGGATGTCGCCGCGCCGCTGGCTCACGTTGCCCGCACCCGCCGAGACTGCCAGACCGTTCGCTCCCGGCTCGGGTCGGTTCGTGTACACGGAAATCGCGCCGGCGGTGGCGTTCTTGCCATACAGGGTGCCCTGCGGCCCCTTGGCGACTTCGATGCGCGCGACGTCGAACAGGGGCGTGTTGGCAAAGTCGAGATACCCGGCATACGACTCGTCCCAGTACACACCCACGCTCGGCTCGCCACCGCCGTCCGTCGTGGTCGACGACATGCCGCGGATCGCCCAGATCGCGTTCTGGACGCCCGTCGTCCAGCCGCTCACGGCCGGAATCAACGGCAGCACGTCCGAGATCGTCTGTGCGCCCGAGTCGGCGATCATCCCGGCGTCGAACACCGACACCGTGATGGGCACGTCCTTGACCGACTGCTCGCGCTTCTGCGCCGTGACGATGATCTCTTCCAGACCGCCGGCCGCGTCGTCGTCGGCCTGCGCAAATGCCGGGCCGGCGATGCTCGCCGCGGCGGCAAGCATCGCAGTCCGGCCGAGGACAGCCCGGATGTGAGCCGAAAGACCACGGTAATGCTGGTTCACGTTGCCCCCTGATTGAAATGGCGGGTGCCTGGCCCGCAGGTGCCAGGCGACGGAATGACGCCCGTGCGTTCAGCACACACGGGAAGACACAGGCTCGATGGCACTGCGCTTCAGCGCCTGCTTGTCGATCTTGCCGACGGGCAGCAGCGGCAGCACGTCGTGCACGATGAATCGCTTCGGAATCTTGTAGTTGGCGAGGCGCGCACGGCACCAGTCGCGCAGTGCGTCCTCCGTCGGATGCGCGCACCCGGTCTTCGGCATGAGATAGGCAACGCCGACCTCCGAGTACAACCGATCGGGTACGCCGACGACGGCCGCCAGTGCGATGGATGGATGTCCTTCGAGACAGAGCTCGATTTCCCGCGGGTAGACGTTGTAGCCCCCCGACTTGAACATCTCGCTGCGGCGGCCGACGATGCGCAAGGTACCGTCCGGCCGGCGTATCGCGACGTCGCCGGTGCGCAGAAAGCCGTCCGCTGTGAACGCCGCCGCGGTCGCCGCGGGGTTGGCGAAGTAGCCGAGCATCTGCGCCGGGTGCCTGGCGAGGATCTCGCCCGGTTCGCCTTCGGGTACTTCCTGCAACTGCTCGTCGACGAGCTTGACGACCTGGTTCGGGTCGGGACGTCCCACGGTGGTCGTGAGTTGCTCGTCGGAATACGATTCGTCCGCCCAGCAGATGTTCGAAATGCACTCCGTCTGGCCATAGGCGAGCATGAGCTTCAGGCCCATGGCCCGGAACCGCGCCAGCGCGTCGATCGGCAGCGCCGCCCCACCCCAGGCCGCAAGCTCGAGACTCGACAGGTCCCGCGTGGCGAAATCCGGATGCTGCGTGAGCAGTTGCAGGACAGTCGGAGTGTGCTGGATCGAGGTCAGCCGCAGTTCTTCGACCAGCTGCAGGAAGCGCGCGGGATCGAAGCGCTCGAGGAACGCAATCATGCCGCCCGCCACGATCACGCCGGTACAGAGGTCGGCCAGGCAGCCGATGTGATTGATGGGCAAGGTGCAGATCGTGCGCGGCCGGTCGAGGCCGACCGCTTCGGCCGCCCGCCGCGGCCCATAGACGAATGCATCGTGCGGGATGACGGCGCCCTTGGGGCTTCCCGTCGATCCCGATGTATAGACGATGGCCGCCGCATCGCGGCCCTGCACGTTCGCGATGCGCGTGGCGAGCTGCGCATCGTCCAGTCCCTCGCCGCGGGCAAGCAGATCGGAGGCTGCCGCGAGCACGCCGCACGCCGGCCCCGCATCGAGTCGGTGGCTGGCACGGACACACGGGAATTCCTGCCGCAGACGTGCCACCATCGGTTCGAATTCGACGTTCTCGAATCGGGCGAGTGACACGATCGCCGACGGCTTCGCATCGCCGATCACGTGCGCGAGCTCGCGATAGGTGTAGCGCGGATTCAGTCCCACGTAGACCAGGCCGACGCGCAGGGCGGCGAGCCACGCCACCAGGAATTCGACGCGTGGCGTCGAGAGCACGGCGATCCTCTCGCCCGGCTCGAGACCGAGTCCGACGAAGGCCCTGCCCAGTTCATCGACGCGCCGCTGCAGTTCCGCCCAGCTGACGAACTGGCCGTTGCACCAGGCGGCCGGCAGGTCGGGCGTACGCCGTGCGTGCCAGGCCACGTAGTCGGTGACCCGCGCGAGGTCCGGGATGAGTGGATGGCCCAAGGACGTTCCGTGTATCCAGTTTCTACTTGTAAGGTATCAAATAATTACTTGGTCCACAACAGCGGCCTGGCCGTGGGCTCTCGTCGATGACGGTCCCGCGGACGAAGGCTCAGCGGCGGGTGCGCGCGGCGGGCCGGACGGCGGCGTCGAAGTATGGGGCGAGGAAGCGTTCGACCATTCGCTTGAGCTGCACCACGATCTGGGCGTCGCGTCCGCCGGAATCGAGCTGCCAGGCATCGAGCAGCGCACCAATCGTTTCGACGCAGCAGAACGCCACGGCAGCCGCCTCGTCCGGCGTCGCGCCACTCTCGAGAATCCGCTCGGCGATCGCCCGTGACACGAGCAGGGTGTCTTCGCGGTCGTATCGCTTGAGCTGCGGGTTGGCCCTCATGGCCATTCGCAACGCCACCGCACCCGGCTCGCTGAGTCGCAGGGCGATGACCGCATCGATGGCCGCACCGATGACCGCGCGCCAGTCGCCACCCGCCCGCAGGTCATCGAGAGCATCGCGGGCCACGGTCGCCCGCCGATGCGTCTGGCGCTGGAACAGCGCGAGCAGGATGGCCTGCTTGTTCGGAAAGTAGTGATACAGCGTGGCGACGTTGATGCCCGCAGCCCTCGCGACGTGGTTCGTCGTCACGGCGTCGATCCCCGAGCCTTCGAGCAGCGCGCCCGTGGCATCGAGGATCCCCTCGAACGTCGCGTGACCCCGCGCGAGCAGCGGGGCACGAAAACTCAGGTCGCGGTTCGCGCGCCTGCGCCCGACGCGGTGCTTCGTGTCTGGTTTGCGGACTGGAGGCTTCTTCTCGGACATCGTGCGGCTCCGGCGTCGTGCGGCTCGCCGGCACGTCGGGTCAGCCGGACCGGTGTTCGTGCAGGGCGTCCGCGGGAAATTTCCACATCAGCAACAGCGCCGTTGCGACCAGCGCCGCCGCGATGGGAACCATGACCGGCCCGAGTGTACCCGTCGCAGTGCGCACCAGCCCGAGCAGCGTGGGGCTTGACGCCCCGCCCAGGTCGCCCATGGCATTGACGAGCGCCAGCCCACCGGCGGCGGCCGTTCCCGACAGGAACGCCGCGGGAATGGGCCAGAACACGGGGACCGTGCAGAGCAGACCGGTACTCAGCAGCGTGATCCCGATCAACCCGGTGGCGACGCCGTCGGTCGACACCAGCAGCAGGAGGCCGGCAGCGGCGGTCGACGACGCGGCCAGGTAGTGCCAGCGGCGCTCGAGCCGGCGGTCGGAACTGCGCGCGAACAGCACCATCACGGCGCCGCCGACGAGCCACGGGACCGCCGAATACAGCCCGACCTCGAGCACGTCGTCGACACCGCGTTCGCCGATCATGATCGGCATGAAGAAGTACATGCTGTAGATCGCGAAGCTGGCGGCCCCGTTCACCACTCCGAGGACGTAGATGCGGGGGTCGCGCAGCACCTGCCGAAATGTCTGCAGCCCGCCCTGGCGGGCCGCCGGCGTGTCCTCGGCCAGCGCGCGCTCGATGACAGCCCGTGCCGCGGGGCTGAGCCACGCGGCCGTCGCCGGCCGGTCGGTGCACCACGCCATCATGACAATGGCCATGACGAACGCCGGCAGGCTCTCGATCAGGAACATCCACTGCCAGCCGCGCAAGCCAGCCACGTCCTGCATGCCCGACATGATCCACCCGGAAATCGGGCCGACGATGATCCCCGCCAGGACCGGCGCCAGCACGAACATCGACAGCACCCGGGCGCGTCGTCCGGACGGGTACCAGTAGGTGAGGTACAGAAGGATCGCGGTCCACAGGCCGGCTGCGAATACACCCGTGATGAAGCGCAGGACCAGGAACTGCGCCGGCGTCCTGACGAACACCATCGCGGCCGAAGCGAGGCACCATGCCAGCATGATCCGGCCGAAGGTCAGGCGGGCCCCGATCCGTGCCATCAGCAGGTTGCTGGGTACCTGCAGGAGAATGCTGGTGAACAGGACGATGCTCGCGCCGATTCCGTAGACGGCGTCCGACAGGCCGAGGTCGGCCTTCATCTGCAACTGGGCGAACCCGATGTTGAGCACGTCCATCTGCGCCACGACCCAGCCCAGGAAGAGCAATGGCACGAGCCGGCGGTCGACCCGCCGGTAGATGGCCGCCTCGATCGCGGCACGGGAGGGCCCTGCGCGCAATGCGCCGGACGATGCAACCATCACGGTGCGTCCGCGCGCGTCGAGCACAGTGCCATGCTGGTGATGATCGCCGCCGGTTCCGTCTCGCCCTCGAGTTCGACCGTCAGGCGCGTGACGAGGATCCGGCCGATCGGATGTTCCCGAACCTGCTCGAGCAGGCTGCGATAACGGATGCGCGAACCCGTCAGCACCGGCTTCAGGAAGCGCACCTTCTCGTACCCGTAGTTGAATCCCCACATCCCCGGTTCGCGGATCGGCATGTAGTCGAAGGCGACGGTGACCGCCCGCGCGAGCAGCCACACGCCGTTGATGAGGTCCGATCCCAGAGGATTCGCCTGGGAGATCGACAGGTCGGTCTCGCCCGGCGTCGCCCCGATGGACCGCTCGAACATGTCCATGCGGTCCTGCGCGACAGGCAGCCAGTCCGTCACGTAGGTCTCCATGCCGACGTATTCGTGAGCCCGCGCCAACGGAACGGCCGGCAGTCGCAGGATCGAATTGGACGGATGAGTCATGGCAGGCCCCCCCCCTCGGGTGCTGATTGTGGATCTGTATCCAGTTTTTACTGGATTAGTGACTCCCCGTCCAGCGGGAGCCGCACGACCGGATGCGACCGTAGCGGCGCCGCGCCTTGACCGGGCCGGCTCGTGGCTCTCGCACAAGAGCGAACCCAGCCGGCGGCCCCCGTGCGCCGGGCCCGTCATCGTGACCACGCACGCGTCGTACAGACCAGTCGCGGCGACTCGTTCGTCTTGAGGCTGACGGGTCGTGACCGGAAGCGGCGTGCGAAGCCTGCGGCACCTTCGGGGAGCCGGCGCCGCCGCGTCGCCGATCGCACCGATGCGGTCGGAGTGATGGCGATGCATGCGAGCACGAGCGCGAGGAGACTGCGATGCAGCAGGATGGCGGCGGCTGGCCACAGCCGGGATTGCGGACCCGTTCGGGGCGTCGAACCCGCGGCGTGCCGCAGGCAGCTCGGATCCTGCTGGCGTGTGTCGCGTCGGGCGCATTCGCCGGCGCCGGCATCAGTCAGGCCGGACAGACGGAGCGCATCGGCGGTCGCGGCGAACGCCCGGTGCGCATGGATTGCGGGGCCGATGCCTTCATGACAGGCCTCGACGCCGCGGGCGGAGCCTCGAATCCGCTGGATACGCGCCTGGTTCGCGTACTGTGGTTCGAATGCGCGGCCTTCAGCACGATGGGGGTCTCTGGAAACACCACGGCGGTCCGGGCCAGCTCGGGCTATCTGGACGGTCCGTCGCACGGTCTGGCGCGCTGCGGGGCGCGCGAGGTGATCCAGACCGTCCATCTGTTCGCGGGCTCGTACATCGACAGGATCGAGGCCGTGAGCTGCGTCGGCGAGGACGGCCGTCTACGCACGCCGGTTGCGGTCAACGCGGGCGGCGGCGGCGGCTCGCCCTACGCGCTGCAGTGCCCGGCCGGCGAAGCACTCTACCGGGTCGATGCGACTGCCGGCATGGCGATCGACAGCCTGCAGGGCTTCTGCCGCCCGTTCCCTCTGCGCCCGTCGTTCGACGAGGCACCTGCCGAGGGTGCGCTGCTCCCGGTCTCCGTGACGAACGACGCGTCCATCCGGCTGCGCGCCCACAGTGCCACAGGGCCCCTCACGCTCAGCTACGCGGTGCCGTCGACATGGGCCTCACGTTTCGAGTTGGCCCTGCCACCTCCCCCGCCTGGCGCCCTCACGGCGCCAACCATCGGCACCCGCACGCCGGTGACCCCAACCCTTCCGGGAGGCGGCGCCGCGCCGTCGATCACGCGGGTGCTGCGCATCAAGGGGCCCGTTCCCGTCATACCGGTTGCCGCGCGGATCGTGCCGGTCACGCTGACAGTGCGCGACGGCGTCGGGCGCACAAGCACACGCTCCTTCCGCGTCCAGCTGGTGCCATAGGCGGCAATGCTTCGCCCTGACGGACGCGGCGCACTCGCCAGCGCCTGCGGCACCGCAGGTCGCCGGCGTCGCGGCGCACGCGGCGGTCGGGTCAGTCTCCGGCAGGCAGCTCGCCCACGGTCTGCGGACGCCGCGCGAACCAGACGAGAGCAATCAACGGCAGCAGCAGCACGGCCGAGGACCAGAACAGGTCGAGCGACGATAGCGTGTAGGACTGCTGGATCAGCCCGCGCGTCAGCAGGTCCACGGTCTGCGAGGTGTCGGCACCGAGCGGGCCGGCCGCCTGCGTGACCTGCTGCAGTCGCGGGTCGAACGCGCTCGTGGCCTCCGCGAGGCGGCTCTGGTGCAGCGCTTCGCGGCTGTCCCACATCGTCGTCGCGATCGACGTCGCGAATGCGGATGCCGTGATGCGCACGAAGTTCGAGAGCCCGGCGGCCGCCGGGATGCCCGCGGGCGGAATGCGGTCGAGCGTGATGGTGATGGTCGCAACGAAAAAGAAAGCCACGGAGACGCCCTGGACCGCCATGGGCAGCACGACATCGAGGTAGGTGGCCTGCGTATTGAGCAGCGAACGCATGTAGAGACTGGCCGCCAGAACCAGCAGGGAAAACACGGTGAATCCACGCGCGTCGTAGCGATGGACGAGCCTCCCGGCGAATGGCGAGAGGAGCAGCGCGACCAGCCCGTTCGGTGCCTGTACGAGGCCCGCCCAGGTCGCCGTGTAGCCGATCTGGGTCTGCAGCCAGAGCGGCAGGATCACCAGGTTGCCGAAGAACACCGCATAGCCCAGGCAGGCCAGCACCACCCCGATCGTGAAGTTGCGCATCCGGAAGAAGCGCAGGTCGACGATCGGATGCGGCTCATTCAGCTCCCAGATCAGGAAGGCGCAGAAGCCCACGGCAGCGATCAGGGCGAGAACGACGATGAATGGCGACGCGAACCAGTCCGCGTCCTTGCCATTGTCGAGCATGAGCTGCAGCGCACCGACCCAGACGACGAGCATTGCGAGCCCGACGACGTCCACCGGCACGCGGCGACGCACGGTCTCGTGGGACCGCAGGGCGCCCCAGCACAACGCGGCGCTCAGGAGTCCGATGGGCACGTTGATCAGGAAGATCCAGGGCCACGACCAGCTGTCGGAGATGTAGCCACCGAGCAGCGGGCCCAGGACGGGGGCGACGAGCGTGGTCATGGACCAGATCGCGAGCGCCATGCCGCGTTTCGACGCCGGAAAGATCGCGAGCAGCAGCGCCTGCGAGCCCGGGATCATCGGCCCGGCCAGCGCGCCCTGCAGGACCCGGAACACGAGCAGCACCGGGAAGCTCCAGGCGATGCCGCACAGAAAAGACGCCAGCGTGAACAACAGCACCGAGACGGTGAAGGTCCGCACGACACCGAATCGCTGCATGAGCCAGCCGGTGAGCGGCACCGAGATGCCGTTCGCGAGCGCGTACGAGGTGATGATCCAGGTGCCCTGGTTCGGACTCACGCCGAGGTTGCCGGCGATCGTGGGCAGGGACACGTTGGCGATGGTCGTGTCGAGGACCGGCATGAAGGTGCCGAGGGACAGCGCGAATGCGACGACGCCACGCAGCCGCGGCGGAAGCTGCATCTGCGCCGTGTCGTCGGCCCTTGCCGCCACGCTCAGCCCCGTGCGCCGGAATTCCCGGCGATGACGCGCCGGATCGTCGCCTCGACCTCGGGGTCGCGTTCTTGGTGCGGCGGCATCGAGGTGGCGACGTCGGCCGTCGGCGCTCCCGGCACGGGACCCGAGTCGTCGTGCAGGTCGACCTCGGCGTGCATGGACAGTCCGATGCGCAGCGGATGCCGGCGCACCTCCTCCGGCTCGAGCGCGATGCGTACCGGCACGCGCTGCACGATCTTGATCCAGTTGCCCGAGGCATTCTGCGGCGGCAGCAGGGCGAAGGCGGCCCCGGTCCCGGGCGAGAATCCCTGCACGCGTCCGTGGAAGGTGACGCCGCGCCCGTACAGGTCGGCGTGCAGCCGGACAGGCTGCCCGATACGCATGTCCTCGAGCTGCACTTCCTTGAAGTTCGCATCCACCCAGACGTCTTCGAGCGGCACCAGCGCGAGCAGGGGCAGGCCGGCGGCCACACGCTGTCCCACCTGCGCACCGCGCTTCGCCACCACGCCCGCCATGGGTGCGGTGACGATCGTGCGCCGCACCGCGAGCGCGGCATCGCGCACGCGCATGGCGGCGCGCTCGACCTGCGGATGCTGCTCGACGGTGGTGCCCCGGGTCTGCGCCCACGCGACGTTGAGGTCCTCGCGCGCGGCGCGCAGCACGGCCGCGGCGGACTCGACGGCTTCGCCGAGGTGTGCGACTTCCTCGACGGATACGGCGCCACCGCCCGCAATCGCCTGGCGCCGCGCCAGATCGGCGCGCGCCCGCTTCAGGTCGATCTTGCGCGCACTCACCTGCGCCTGCGCGCGTTCGACCTCGGCGAACGACGCATGGACCTGCCGCACGGTCGCGGCGAGATCCGCAACGGCCGCGTCGTACGCGATCTGCGCATCCGCCCGGTCGAGCGCGACCAGCGGCTGCCCCGCCGCCACGCTGTCGGTCTCTTTCGGGTAGATGGTACGGACCGTGCCAGGGATCTCGGCCGTCACCTGGACGATCCGTCCGCCCACGTAGGCATCGTCGGTCGATACCGTCCAGCGCCCGAATCCGAACCAGTACACCGCCCAGCCAAGGGCACCGACGAGGACGATCGCGGCCACAAGCCACAGGCCGCGCTGTCGCCTGCGGCGGCCGTCAGCGATCCCGTCGGACGTCGGCTCGGAGGAATTCATCCTGTCGTCTCCTGGAAATTCCCGCCGAGCGCGACCAGGAGGGCCACGCGTGCGAGCGTACGATCGGCGAGCAGCTGTACCTGCAGGCGCCGCGCATCGAGGACCTGCATCTCGGCGTCGAGGACGGTCAGGTAGCTCGCGAGCCCGGCCGAATAGCGCTGCTCCGCCAGGCGGTAGGCGCCTTCGGCCGCATCGAGCGAACGCTGCTGGTCGGTGAGCTGTCGCTCGAGCGATTGCACGCGGGATACCTGGTCGGCGACCTCGCGAACCGCGCGCAGCACCGTCGCGTTGTAGGCCGACACCGCGGCATCCCAGTCCGCGCCCGCCCTGCCCGCTGCCGCGCGCAAACGACCGCCGTCGAAGATCGGCAGATGGATCGCGGGTCCGATGCTCAGGGACCGGGAACCGGCTTCGAGCAGCTGGTCGAGCCCAATGGCCTGGAATCCCGCGAAAGCCAGCAGGTTGATGTCGGGATAGAAGCTCGCGGCCGCCGCGGCGCTGCCCGCCTGTGCCGACAGGACGCGCGCACGCGCCGCGGCGACATCGGGACGATGAGCGAGCAGGTTCGCCGGCAGCGCCTCGGGCAACGCGAGCACCTGCTCGAAATCGAGCCGCGGCGCCGTCGGCGCCTGGACTCCGTCGGGGCCGCGGCCCGTCAGCGCCGCGAGCGCATGCATGGCCGAAACCTGCGCAAGGTGCGCCTGCTCACGTTCGATGCCGATCTGGGCCAGGCGCCCTTCGGCGCCAAGCAACTCGGCCCTGGTGTCGAGGCCTGCGTCGACGCGCTGCCGGGCCAGATCGACGATGCGCCGTCGCTGCATCGCCGCCCGTTCGGTCACCTCTTCCAGACACCGCGCCCGGACGAACTCGACGTAGGACTGCGCGACGGCGCTCGAGAGCAGCAGGCTCGCACTGGCCGCCTCGAAGCGCTCGGCCTCGGCGGCCTGCTGCGCCTGCGCGATCAGTGCCGACTGGCGACCCCAGAAGTCGAGATTCCAGCCGAGGCTCGCGCCGAGACGACCCTGCCAGATCGTGCTGCCGGCATAGGGCGGTGGAAAGATGTAGTGCTCGCTGATCCGCTCGCGATAGGCCTCGGCGTCGAAGGCGAGCTGCGGGGCGTTCGATGCACCGACCGCCTCGGCCTGGGCCAGGGCGCTGCGCACCCGCGCCAGCGCACCCGCGAGGTCCGGATTTCGCGCCAGCGCGTCCTCGACGAGCTGGTCGAGTTGCGGATCGTCGAAGGCGTGCCACCAGTCCTCGCCCGACGCGAGGTAGTCCGCGCCAGACAGGCCGACGGAGGCCGCCTCGAGGGCTCGGGCCTCGGGCGGATTTCGAGGAACGTCGACGCAACCCGGGAGGGCGACGGCTGCGCACCATGCAGCGACCAGTCGCGGCCAATGCATCACCGCGCCCGCGCCCTCACCCGCGCCACCACCCCTGCCCGCGGCCGGCCTCCGACGAGCGGCTCCGGTTCCGGGGTCTGCTGGTGCTCCAGCAGGCGCTGCAGCATGTCATGAAACTGCGCGGTCTCCGCGTCGTTCAAGGGCGCGAGTGCGCGATTGAGTTCCGCCACCACTCCGGGCAACAGTCCCCGGATGAGCTTGCGTCCCGCAGGAGTCAGCTCGAGTTCCACGACGCGCCGGTCGCGCGAGCTGCGGCGTCGGGCCAGCAACCCGCGGCGCTCGAGCTGATCGATGACCCGGGTGAGCGCCCCGCTGTCGTGCTGGAACTCGCGCACGATGTCCGAGGCCGTCCGCGCGATGCCGTCGCGCAGGTACATGAGGACGATCCACTGGGTCAGCGTCAGGTCGTCGCGGGCGAGCCTCGACTCGACGCGGCCCGCCAGCAACGCGTACAGGCGACGGACCATGTACCCGATGCTGTCGCGGGCCCGATAGGTCGCCGGATCGTAGTAGGCTCGGGGCATTGCTGGCTCGGGCAGTGACTGCTTCGGCAGATGATGCACCGGCCTGCCCGCGCGCGGCAATGGCCCGCCGTCCCGGACGGCGCACGGGCAGCTCTCCGCGCAGGCCCGGGACCGTGCGCGCTCAGATGATCCCGAGTCTCTGGCCCACTCTCGCGGCGGGAATCAGCAGCCTGCGGATGACGAGATCCTGCTTGCCCGCAAAGCCCACGGGCGCGGGCTTTTCCAAGGGAAATGGCAGCGTTTCCAGCCGATCCGCGGCGAGCGCCCTGGCCAGGGCCATGCCGAGCAACGGTGCCATCACGTTGCCCCAGGCGTTGAAATGCATCAGCCCGAGGAGTCCCGGCTCGAGCTCGAATGCGCCGGGGAACTCCACGTCGCGAAAGGCCACGCGACCGGTCCAGTAGTGCTCCAGCTGGATGTTCATGTCCCGCGTCTGCGGCCAGGTCCGGTGGATCCACGCCAGGTGCGACCCGAAATGCCAGGCCGCATCCTGTGGCCGCGACGTGCTGGGAATCGACGCGGTGATGATCCGCCCGTGCCCGTCGACGAGGGACGGATTCAGGTCCACGGGTTGCTGTGCGATCGGCGCCCCGCCCGGCAGGACGATCTCGAGCGCGTCCCTGGGCAGCGGCCTAGTGGACAGCGCGTAGGCCGTCAGCGGATAGAAGCTGTTCGCGAACTGCGGGACGATCGAGGTCGGATAGGCATTCGTGCAGAACACGACACGGCTCGCCACCACGCTTCCGGTGGGCGTGGTCACGCGCCAGCGGCTGCCCGAGCGTCGCAATGAAGTCGCTTCGGTTCCACCGAAGACCCGCGCGCCATGGCGGATCGCGGCGGCGATCATTCCGTTGGTGAACCGGTAGGGGTTCACGCGGCCGCCGGAACGGTACAGCACCCCGTACGGGTAGTAGTCGGATCCCGTCACGGCCTTCATGTCCGGGCCCTCGAGCCACTCGACCTGCTGGCCCTGCTCGCGCTGCCAGAACCCGGACTCGGTCTTGAGCTTCTCGAAGACGCGGGCGCTTTCGGTCGCGTTCAGGTATCCGGCCGGAACGGCATCGCACGATATTCCGTGCCTGCGTGTCAGGTCGAACGTGATCTGGTGGTGCTCGCGAAACAGCTCGAGGAAGGCCTTGCCGCCGTCGGGAAACCTGCGGATCACGTCGACGTCCCTCAAGGTCGGTGCGACGTGGCCAGCATTGCGGCCGGACGCCCCCCACCCGGGTTGACGTGCCTCCAGAACCACGACGCTGAGGCCAGCCTCCGCCAGGTGCAGCGCTACCGAACTTCCGGCGAGCCCCGCACCGACCACCGCCACGTCTGCATCCAGGTCGCCGTTCAACGGCGGGTGGTCAGGCAACACGCCCGCAGGGGAGGTCCAGCCCGACGAGCGGAGCGGCGTGGTCTCGTTCTCGTCCAGGATCACTGCGCCTGGCCGGGTGGACTCCGGTTGCGATCCTGTGGCCGGCGCTGCGCCGGAGTTCTCGTCGCTGCAGCCCGGAAGGACGGCGGCGGCTGCAATGGCTGCACAACCTTTCAGACAGTCGCGTCTTTTCACACACGGTACTCCATGGCAACGACGAGACTCCCCCGCCGACGGGAATTGTCGGCACGAACGGACTGTGCGGGCCAGTGCCAAATGGCACCTGCCATGGCAGTCGGGACGTCGGTCTAGCGCAGCAACGCAAGGCTCCGATGGACCAGACGCACGATGTCGCTCTGGCCCTTGATGCCCATCTTGGCGTAGATGCGCTTGGAGTAGCTGCGCACCGCCGTCTCCGCAACGCCGATGCGCTGCGCGGCCGCGGCGAGCGTGCAACCGTCTGCGAGCAACAGCGCGAGCCGTGCTTCCTGCCGCGTGAGACCGAACAGCCCGCCGACCAGGGCCTGGGATGAACCCCGCTCGGGATGCAGGGCCGCCAGTTTTCGCGTCAGGTCCGACAGGTAGACCACGACGCTCGGCGCATGCGCGCCCCGGCAGTAGCGCGAGCGGGCGACCGGATGCACGAGCAACCCGAGCGGCTTCCCATCGATCGAATCCATGCGGACCAGCTCACCGTGCAGCTCTGGCCCGTCGGCGTCGCTCGCCGCCAGTGCCCGCTGCAGCGCCTCCTCGAGCGCCTTGCGCGCCTGCCGGTCGGCGAGCCGCAGCCGACCGCGCGATATGCTGACCCCGCGATGCGCGTCCATGATGGTCCCGGCCGCGCGGTTCGCATGTACGACCTCGAGTTCGCCGTTCAGCAGCACGCTGCCGATCAGGAAATGTTCGATCGTGTCTTCGTAGACGCGCTTCTCGACCTCCTGCCGCGTCTGCCCGGCATAGAGCCTGAGTGCGCGCGAGAGATGCGGGAGCAGCGTCCGCAGGAACTCCACGTCCTGCGCACCGAACTCGAGGTATGGCCGACGGCGGCGCATGACGTCGACCCAGCAGCGCATTCCGCCCGGCTCCTCGAAACTGGCCCGGAGGCCGCAGCCAAGATCGTTGGCCGCGAGAAAGCGATCGACGTCGGGCGGCGCGCTCCTGTTGTCGATCGTCAGGACCTCGCCCGGCCCCACCAGCTCCAGGCGATGCGGATCGTCCCGCATCATCCGCTGCCGGTACGCCCGCTCGACCTCGCTCCAGTCCGTGTCGTCGCCGGGGTCACTGGCGAGGACATACGTGTCGAGGATGGGGCCTTCCCCGCGATGGAGCGTGATCGCGACGATACGGGCCGCGAGCACGGTACGCAGGCAGTCCGCGAAGCTGCGCCATGGCTCAGGCTCCAGTGGCCCTTCGTAGATCTGGCCGACGAGGTCGAGCAGCGCTACGGAGGACAGCGGCAGGCCGTGATCCAC
>CAZXQZ010000077.1:0-18653 GCA_964642445.1 uncultured Anaerolineae bacterium | reverse complement strand
GTACGGAGTAGGGAGTACGGAGTAGGGAGTACGGAGTAGGGAGTACGGAGTAGGGGGAACGGAGTAGGGGGAACGGAGTAGGGGGAACGGATGGGAACGGATTCACTTACGCGCGTAAGATATACTCGACAAAACCCAGAAAATGATTCGCGCGGATTGGCGTGATTCGCGGTTTACAACTCTTTCGCCATGTACAGCTCGCCCAGCTCGAAGGCGTGGCGGCGGTAGTAGGCGCGGGTGCCGGTGGCGGCGATGACGGCCAGGTGCGTGTAACCTTCGCGGGCGGCGAGCTGTTCGGCCATCGTGATGAGCTGGCTGCCGACGCCGATGTGCTGCGCTTCGCCGTGGCTGGTCGATCCGAGTGCCAACGCTGGGCCGTAGACGTGCACTTCACGAATCATCGCCGCCCCACGGATCTCTTCGATGACGTCGTTGGCGGCGAGGGGGTTGTCGCTGCCAAACGGTCGTGGCAGGGACAAGCGCAGGAAGCCGGCCAGGCGGCCTTCGGGGGTCGATGCACGCAGGAACCACTCCATGCTCGTGTCGGTTGGGTTCGCCAACGCGTCGAGGCGCAGCGATGACGGATCGACGCGCTGGCCGCGCACCTCCTGGCAGCGAATGCACTGGCAGTGCAGGCCGCGGCGGGTCATCTCACGCTGCACCACCTCGCGCAGGTTGACGGTGCGGTTGCCGGCGATGATATGATTGGAAGGAATGTCGCGGATCACGCGGTTGAGCCGGCAGTCGGGCGGAACGATGGCCTTGCATTGAACCAACAGCTCGACCAACGTCTCTTCATCGTAGGGCACGTACTCGCCCCGCTGCCAGTACCCCATGAGCTCGGTGCCATCGAGCAGCGAACACGGATAGATCTTCAGCTCATCGGGCCGCATGGCCGGGTCCGACCACAGCCGCTGGAAATCGGCCAGGTCGCTGGCGGGCGTGGCGCCGAGCAGGTTCGGCATCCAGTGCAGGTGCAGCTTGAAGCCCGCGGCACGCAGCAGCCGCAGCGCACGCCGGCTCTCGTCCACGGTGTGACCCCGTTGGTTCAACGTCAGAATATCATCGTCCAGGCTCTGAATCCCGATCTGCACCTTGGTCACCCCCAGGGTGCGCAGCCAGCGGACTTCCTCCGGTGTAATCCAATCGGGCCGCGTCTCGATCACCAGGCCGACGTTGCGGTGGGGGGCGTGTTCGTTGACCTGCTGGGCGGCGCGTAAACTCGACGTGGGCTCCTCGTTCAGCGCATCCAGGCAGCGGTGGATGAACCATTCCTGGTAGGTGCGTGGGTAGGCCGACCAGGTGCCACCCAGGATCAACAGCTCGATTTTGTCCGTTGCGTGGGCAATCGACGTCAGCGCCGTTATCCGGCCCGCCGTCTGGGCGAAGGGGTCGAACTGCTCCAAATAGGCGCGCTGCGCACCCGGTTCGTCGCGCAGGTAGCTCTTGGGCATCGATTCGTCGGTGGGGCAGAAAATACAGCGGCCGGGACAGGCGTACGGTTTGGTGAGCACCGCCACCGGGGTGACCCCAGAGATCGTGCGGGTCGGCTTGCGCTGCAGACGCTCCAACGTGGTCCGATCGATTACGAGTCGACCGGCCGCAGCCAGGGTTCGGTAGGCATACACCAGGTGGTCGCGGGTGAACCGCGCCGCAACCGCCGGCCCCAGGTACCGCCGCGCCAGGCGATCCAACGTACGCACCCCCCACTGCGGGGCCCGCGTCACAGCGTCGAACAGAGCCAGCAGATCTGCCTCGTAAGGCGCCAGATCGAGCGGTTCGGTATGTGCCGCGCGCCAGCGGGCAAGGTGTTCGCTGCTCAACGGTTTCGTCGACAAAGTGGATACCTTCAGTTCAAAGTGTACCAGTCAGTCCGGTGGCGGTTCACGCCGCGGCACGCAGGCACGTCGCCGCGCATTTTGGTCGGGATGACCCTGTCCGGCTACAATTCGGACATGAACACCACGATCAACCAACGCCTGCTGGCGCTCAATCGCCAGTTCTACCAAGACTGTGCCGCGAGCTTTGCCCAGTCGCGTGGGCCGGCGCAGGGCGGCCTGCGGCCTGTCCTACCCTACCTGCCGCCCGCACCGCGTGTGCTCGACGTCGGCTGTGGGAATGGGCGCCTGGGGCTCTTTCTGGCCGCCCAACGCGCCACGGTGACGTACGTCGGACTCGATGGCTCGTCCTCGCTCCTGGCGGCTGCTCACCGTGCCCTGGCCACAGCGCCAGGTCTGGTCGCGAGCCTCTTCGAGGCCGACCTGGACCAGCCCTCTTGGCCTGTGCCACTGGACGAACGATCGTTCGACGCCGTATTTGTGCTCGGCGTCGTCCACCATTTCCCAGGCTTCGCCCAGCGGGCACACCTCCTGGAGATCGCCAGCAAGTATCTGGCCGCAAACGCCGTTCTCGTCGTCTCCTATTGGCAATTCCTCGACGATCCCACCCAGCGCGCCAAGATGGTGCCCTGGGATGCCGTAGGCATCGACACCGATCAGGTCGACCCAGGGGATGCACTCCTGAGCTGGCGGCGTGGTGGCTCTGGGCTGCGTTATTGCCACCACGTCGATGCCGTCGAAGCCACACAGCTTGCCGCCGCCGCCGGTTTGGCGGTCGTCGAGTCCTATTACGCCGATGGTCGCAGCCGCCGGCTCAATCTGTTCCAGGTCTGTCGCCTGGCGCCGGCCGGTACCGCCGCCTGATCGGGTACGCAGCGACTTTTGCCGGCATATTGTAGCCGGAAGCGATGCGACGTGCCAAATATGCTGCTTGCGGGATCGTCAAAGTAGTGATATGATTCACAAAAGTCTATCCGAAAACCCTGAAAGCATCTGGACAATGAGACCCCTCGGCCGGTTTTCGGCTCAACTCAAAGAATCCCGGTAGGCGCCCTCTCTACCGGTAACGACGGAGTCTTCGTGTGATCCCACGTCTCTCTTTTTTCTGGTCATCCGGCACGCGTGTGTACGTCACGGTGTGCTCGCTGGCCGTGTTGTGTCTCGCGGTGCTGACCACCTCGGCCCAGGCCGCGCCGGTCCCTTCCATTTCCGAAGCAGACGACGGGCCGGCCGCAACCGCCCACGTCTTCATTCCCGCTCTACGCACCGGCATTGGCCAGCCGCTGTACGCCACGCGGGTCGGTACCGGCATCCCAGTTCCCACCGATCTGACGGCCCCGCCGGGCGATACCCAACGCCTGTTCGTGACGTCCCAGTACGGCCGCGTGCGCATCCTGCGCGACGGCACCTTCCAGTCGTCCTCGTTCCTGGACATCGCCGATATCGTGTACTGCTGCGGTGAGTACGGTTTGTTGAGCCTGGCCTTTCATCCCAACTACGCGCAGAACGGCTATTTCTACGTGTCCTACGTCGATCATAACAACCACCTGATCATCGAACGCTATACGGTCTCCGACGATCCCGACGTTGCAGATCGCGACAGCGCGCTCAAGATCCTGGAGGTATATCATCCCGCCGAACCCAACCACTACGGCGGTCAGCTCCAGTTTGGTCGGGATGGTTATCTCTACATCAGCACCGGTGACGGGGCGGATCCAGGCGATCCTTACAACAACAGCCAGAACCCAGGAACGCTCATGGGTAAAATTCTGCGCATCGACGTCAACAGCGGCACGCCCTACGCCATACCGCCCTCCAACCCGTTTGCGGGACCGGGTGACCCGCGCGACGAAATCTGGAGCATGGGGCTGCGCAACCCCTGGCGCTTCAGTTTCGATCCGCTGACCGGCAATTTGTGGATGGGCGATGTGGGGCAGAGGCGTTGGGAAGAGATCAACATGGAACCGGCGGCAAGTCCAGGCGGACGCAACTACGGTTGGGACTGCTACGAGGGAACGCACGACTACGCGGGAAATTCGGCCCTGCCCTACTGCCAGGGAAAAACATTCACCTGGCCGGTGCACGAATACCCCCACTCACCGACCGCGTGCGCCGTCACCGGTGGTTACGTCTTCCGCGGTCGCAGTGCCAGCCCGTACTACGGCGTCTACGTATATGCCGATTTCTGTACCAGCAATACGCTGTTCACCATTCATAACCAGAACGGCACGTTCGAGGCCGTCGAGCGCCGCCTGATTCTGCCCACTGGCCAGAACCTGAGCTACACGGCATCATTTGGCCGTGATGCGAACGGCGACATCTACGCCCTCGACCGCGCCGACGGTGACGTGTACCGGATTCAATTCTAATTACGCACCGGCGGTGATCACCGGCAGCCAGGTGCGCCGATTCAACGTCAGCGGTGGGAAATGGGCGCCGATGTCGGCCATGCCGCTGTCGGTCCCACCGTCGGTGCGGGTGGCGAACTCGTCCAGCCCCACGTTGCTGGCAGGTACGCCGGCGGCATCCACCAGCGGGCTGTTCAAAGGCTGGCCAGCGGCCAATTGACTGAGGTACAGCGATCCCAGGGGACCGCTGACCTGCCGCGGGTCCACGCGCAGGTCGGATGGATGAACGGGCAGCCCGACATAGTCGGTACCGTTCGTCCACAGGTTGTTGCGTCCCACGACGGGGAGATTACCGCTGGCGCGTACACCCACGTAATTGCTGCGCAGGATATTCGCCCGAACCTCGGTGTTGGTCACATTGTCCAGCAGGACACCTTCACCACCGACGCCCAGGCCATTGTTCATGATCGTGTTGAACAGCACGCGCGCCGTAGCACCTGCAATGCTGAACCCGCTGACGGTATTGTTGCAGGCGGTGTTGCTGAGCAGGTCGGCATTGACACCGCCGTCGACCAAGACACCACCGCCATGATCTGCGCGGTTGAAGTCGATGACGTTGTGCAGGACCTGGAGCCGGCCGCCGTTGGCCGCCAGGCCGCCGCCGTGGGCGGCACGATTGCGCAGGATCTGGTTGTCCTGCAGCAGAGAGGTACTGTTTTCGAGCCACAGTCCACCACCGCGGCCGCTGGCCTGGTTGTGCACGATCTGGTTATCCAGGGCCTGAAACGTGGAGCCGTCGGTGACGTAGGCCCCCGCGCCGTCCGGCGCCTGGTTGAAGCTGAGGCTGCCGCCGTTGAAGGTCAGGTTGGACGCCCCCTGGATGCGTAAGCCGCCGCCAGGCTGGCTGCTGCGGTTGTAGCGCACACCGTTGCCGGTGAACGTCGCGTGCGCGTTCTGCATGAGTACACCACCACCCTTCACACGCGCCACGTTGTGTTCGATGTCATTGTTTTGAACCTGGGCGCCTGGGATACCGGTGACGTACAACCCGCCGCCCGCGTTGGCCTGGTTGAAGCGAATCGTATTATCGACCAATACTGGTTGGCTGCCGTCCTGGAACACGACACCGCCGCCGAACTCCTCGGTGCGGTTGTTTTCGATGATGTTGCTGCGCAGCGTCGGTGTGCTGTGCGTGACGACGATACCGCCGCCCTGGTAATTGGCCTGGTTGCCTTGAATCGTATTCCCGCTGGCACTGCCCGCCGAATCGATGAAGAGCAACCCACCGCCCGAATTGGCAGCCACGTTGTTTCTGATGATGTTGGTTTCCAGGACAGGCTGTGATTGGGCCAGGACATAGATGGCACCGCCGTTCCAGCCGGCGCGGTTGTCGTGGATTTGATTCGCCCGCAGGATTGGCCGCGCCTCGTTGATGACCACGGCGCCGCCGGCACGCGTGGCCTCATTGGCATGCAGCCGGTTGCCCACCACCAGGGGTGCCGCATCGGCTTCGATGTAGAGGGCCGCACCATCACGCGCCAGGTTGTGGTGGACATCATTGTCGACGAGGGTGGGTGCCGCACCGCCCCATACCTTGATCGCCCCACCGATGACGGTCGCCTCATTATGACGGAACGTCGATGTTTTCAGTTCACCGACGGCACGCTCCTGGATGGTCACGGCACCCGCGTCGCTATCGGAGCGGTTACCCTCGAATAAACTGGCCTCAACCAGAAAATGGGTGTCCGCCGTAATGCCGAGGGCCCCACCGTAATGGGTGACGCGGTTGTTGCGGAAGGTACAGCGCCGCAGTTGTGCGTTGCCGCCTTGCAGTAGGGCACCGCCGCCGCTGCGCGCCAGGTTGTCGACAAAGAGGGTGTCTTCGATCGTAACGTCTACGTAGTTGCCGTAGGCTTTGATGCCGCCGGCCTGGCTCGCGGCCTGGTTTGCGCGCACTGTGCTGCGGCGCATCACCAGGATCGTGTTCGTATCCTGGACGGTGATCGCACCACCCTGGCCATTGATCGCACGGTTGCCGGCCAGCGTGCTGTCCTCGATGGTGATGGTCGATCCATCCAGGAGAACGGCACCGCCGCCGTGCTCGTCGGCCGTGTTGCCAGCCAGCTCCATCTGATGTAAGGTGATCGTGGACTGACGCACATACAGACCACCGCCGTTGCGCCCATGATTCTCACGGATGCTGCTGGCGGTAAGCGTTCCGGTCGTTAGTGGGTCGAAGAAGACACCACCGCCGGCGACTGAGGTCGTATTGCGCTGCACCGAACTGTCTTGCAGAATCAACTGGGCGCGATCGGTCACGTAGATGCCACCACCGTCAGCCGTGGTGGTGTTGGCTTCGATGGTTACATGCTGCAAGGTGAGGCGTGAACCAGAGCCAACGACCAGTCCACCGCCGCCACGATGTGCCACGTTGTTGCGTACGATGCTGTTCGTCAGGACGACCTGGGCACCGGTGCGGACAGCGATGCCACCGCCCAAACTGCCGGCCGCGTCGTTGTTTTCGATGATCAGGTCGTCGAACGCCGGACGACCGCTGCGGATGAGCAGACCACCGCCGTCGCGATGCCGGCCGTTGCGGATCGTAAATCCGCGCATGACCACATTCGGACCCAGGCTGGACATCTCGGCCCGCACCGTTGCCTGGGCACGGCCACCGTCAATGATGGTCGTGGCACGATCGGCACCGTGCAGGGTGATGCCAGCACGCAGCGTAATGTTCTCCCGATAGGTGCCAGCGCACACCTCGATGGTGTCGCCCCAATGCGCCGCGTTGATGGCGGCCTGGATCGTTTGGTAAGTGCCCCCCGTTGGGCAGACGGTGATTACGGTCGCGGGTTCGCCGGCGGACGCTGGTGCAGCCGCCACCAGGGACAGGCTGAACAGCAGCGTCGCCGCCACGAGCACGGTCGCTTTCACGATACAAGCTCCTGTTGTGCCGCCCGGGCCTCGGGGGGTCCAGGCTTGCGATGTTGGGAAAGTGCAGGGGGTTGATTGTGCGTCGCACTTGTAACACATTATATTACAGTAAGCTTACAATCGCAAGTTTGGCGGCACCGCAACTCACGGAGTCCGTGAGACTGCGGTGATTTTGGAGCGTTCGTAAGTCTTTATTTGTTGTTTGATTCTTGTCAGGTTTCTGTTAAGATGAGCAAAAGCTCCCCGCCAGGCCGATGTTGCCTTGACAACCTGTATCATCTGTGTTATTATCGGGGCGCGTTAGGGTTGTATGTTTTGAGCCAAAAGGTTTGACTTGAACAACCATAACTTGATCGTCTATCTGGCCATCTTTGCCCAACCGTCACCACGGATTCTCCTGGGATGGCCAATCCAGACAACTTGTCCATACCAGCGTGCTCCAACCCGTTAATTTATGACTGAAAGGATGAAGCGGAAGCACACTATGGCCTATTGCCCGCCCACTGTCTACTGTGCCGAGTCCTTACCACAAGGAGTGTCCCATGGGTACACTGCTTGACGTCCGCAATCTTCACACGCATTTTTTCACCAAAGATGGCGTCGTCAAGGCAGTCAACGGTATCTCGTATACGTTAAATGAAGGCGAAACCCTGGCAATCGTCGGCGAAAGCGGTTGCGGGAAGAGCGTCGGCGTTATGTCGCTGATTCGGCTCATCCCAAGCCCGCCGGGCAAGGTGGTGGCCGGGGAAGTCGAATTTGACGGGCGCGATCTACTCAAGCTGGACGACGACGAAATCCGCCAGGTTCGCGGCAACCGCATTGCCATGATCTTTCAGGATCCGATGACGTCGCTCAACCCGGTGTTGACGATTGGCTTCCAGATTGGTGAAGCCTTGCAGCTGCACCTGGGCATGAACAAAGAGCAGGCGCGCAAGCGCAGCACCGAGCTCCTGGAAATGGTCGGTATCCCTGGCGCGGGCAACCGCCTGGACGATTATCCCCACCAGTTCTCCGGCGGTATGCGCCAGCGTGTGATGATCGCGATGGGCCTATCCTGTAATCCGCAATTATTGATCGCTGATGAACCGACGACTGCGTTGGACGTCACCATTCAGGCCCAAATCGTTGATCTCGTCACCCGACTGAAAGAAGACATCGGCATGGCCATCATCTGGATCACGCACGACCTGGGTGTCGTCGCCGGCATGGCCGAGCGGGTGATCGTGATGTACGCCGGCTTCATCGTCGAAGAGGCACCGGTGCGTGAGCTGTACGCCAATCCGCGTCACCCCTACACCCTGGGCTTGATCGGGTCGCTGCCGCGTCTCGATGAGGACAACCCGGTGCGCTTGCAGTCCATCGAGGGCCTGCCACCAGACCTGATCGACCTGCCCAAGGGATGTCCGTTCGCCGCACGCTGCGTCTATCGCGTGGAGAAATGCCTGGTCGACAATCCCATCCTCGAGCCAGTCGGTCCTGGGCACAAGATCGCCTGCTGGGTAGACGTGACGACAGGAGGTAGCCGGTTATGAGCGATACCACGGCAACCAGCCGCGGCAACGGCCAGACATCCCAAAACGAGGCCCTGGTTCGAGTACAAGGCCTCAAGATGCACTTCCCCATCATGAAAGGCCTCCTGCAGCGCCAGGTCGGTGCCATCAAGGCGGTGGACGGGCTGAATTTCGAAATCAAACAGGGCGAAACGCTCGGCCTGGTGGGTGAGAGCGGCTGCGGCAAGTCGACGACGGGCCGTGCCATTCTGCAGCTGTACAAGCCCACCGCGGGCAGCGTCCTCTTCCAGGGCAATGATCTGACCAAGATCGAAGGTGAAAAACTACGCCAGCAGCGCCGCCAGATGCAGATGATCTTCCAGGACCCCTACGCCTCGCTCAACCCACGTATGACCGTGGGCAACATCATTGGCGAGCCGTTGGACGTGCACAACGTAGGCGACAGTAAGGCGCGCCGGCAGCGCGTGCAGGACCTGCTGGAGATCGTTGGGCTGAACCCGTACTTCATCAACCGCTACCCGCACGAGTTCTCGGGTGGGCAGCGCCAGCGTATCGGTGTGGCACGCGCCCTGGCCATCGAGCCCAAGTTCATCGTGTGCGATGAGCCCATCTCGGCGCTGGACGTGTCGATCCAGGCCCAGGTGGTCAACCTGCTGGAAGATCTGCAGAGCCAGTTCGGGCTGACTTACCTGTTCATTGCGCACGACCTGTCGATGGTGCGCCACATCAGCAACCGTGTGGCCGTGATGTACCTGGGTAGAATCGTCGAGCTGACCGATCGTAACGAGCTGTACAAGAACCCACTGCACCCCTACACCCAGGCCCTCTTGTCAGCTGTGCCAATTCCGGATCCAACCGCCGAAGCGCGGCGTCATCGTATCATTCTGACCGGTGACGTGCCGAGCCCGGCCAACCCACCGAGCGGTTGTTATTTTTCGACCCGCTGTCCGCGGGTGATGGACATCTGCAAACAGGTTGATCCCGAGTTCAAGGACGTGGGTAGCGGCCATTTCGTGGCCTGTCATTTGTATTGATATCTGCCGAATGCCACCGGCTCTCTTGCGGGTTGACCGCTGAGAGTTACGGGCCTGTTGATCACCCGACCAGAGGTAACACGAAAGGGGGTGATGAGCGCCAGTGGCGAAGAGCCGCATCGTATGACTCAGTCCATCGGCCCGGCAAGCCGATCTGTATCGTGGGCGTGCTGCTGTGATCCTATTGCCCCATAGCGCTCGCCTTGCGTTGAGTGCAACGAATCGAAGGAGAATGATATGCGTTCTAAGAAGATGATTGCCCTGCTGTCCATCGTCGTGATTGGCAGCATCGTGCTGTCGGCCTGCGCCGGTGGGGCCCCAGCAACGCAGGCGCCGCCCGTCGTGGAGACGGTTGTCGTCGAGGTCGAAAAGACCGTCGTTGT
Source organism: uncultured Anaerolineae bacterium (assembly GCA_964642445.1). GTDB lineage: Bacteria > Chloroflexota > Anaerolineae > SSC4 > Amarolineaceae > SSC4. Next base: position 8,602 of record CAZXQZ010000077.1, on the reverse strand, counting down.
CGAAAAAGAAACGATCGTCGAAGTCACCGCCACCCCGGTGCCCGAAGCCAAAAAACTGCGCTTCGTCTCCGGTTCGGGTGACGTGCCCACGATGGACCCGGCCCTGATGTCAGACACCCAGTCGGACCGTGTCATCCGCCAGATGTTCATCTCACTGACACACCTGCGCAATTCGGACGCCGTGGCCGAGCCCGGCATGGCGAGCTGGACCGTCTCCGACGACGGCCTGGTCTACACCTTCAACGTGCGCGATGACGTGCCCTGGGTGTACTACAACGTCAACACTGGCGCCGTCGAGAAGGTCAAGGATGAGAACGGCAACGACCGCATGGTCAACGCCTTCGACTTCCAGTACGGTATCCTGCGTGTGCTCGACCCGGCGACTGCGTCGGACTATGCCTACGTATGGGCACCGGTCATCGCCGGTGCAGCTGCGTTCAACTCGGGCGAAGTGACCGACACCAGCACGGTGGGTGTCACCGCCGTCGACACCAACACCCTGGTCATCACCATCACCCAGCCGGCGGCCTTCTTCACCGGCCAGATGGCGCTGCCCAACGTGGCGGCCCAGCCGCGCTGGCAGATCGAGGGCAAGGGTGACCGCTGGGTCGAGGGTGGCAACATGCACACCTACGGCCCGTACACCCTCAAAGAATGGGTGCACGACCAGCGCTACACCATCCTGGCCAATCCCTTCTGGTCCGGTGGCCTGGAAGGCGTGACCGACCTGGCCCCGGCCAAGATTCCGGAAATCCAGGGCCTGCTCGGTATCGACACCACGGCCGAGTTCGCACTCTACGAGACCGGTGACATCGACTACTCGGCGATTCCGGTTCAGGAAAAAGAGCGCGTCATGGCCGATCCCGACCTGTCGCAGGAGTACAACACCTACTTCAGTGGTGCCACGTACTACTACGGCTTCAACACCACCAAGCCGCCGTTCGATGACGTGCACTGCCGCCGCGCGCTGAGTTATGCGATCGACCGCCAGGCCATCATCGACAACGTGCTCAAGGGTCCCCAGGAACCGGCACAGTGGTTCTCACGCCCCGGCCTGACCGCATCGCCCACGATGGAAGAATACCCGGACCTGGGCATCAAGTTCGACGTGGCCAAGGCCAAGGAAGAGTTCGAGCAGTGCGGTTACAAGGACAACTGGCCGTCCACCATCCTGGCCATGAACCAGGTCGAAGGCCACATCAAGATCGGCGAAGCGATCCAGGCCATGTGGAAGGACAACCTGGGCGTCGACGTCCAGATTCAGCCCACCGAGTGGCGTGTCTACCTGGACCTGCTGAACGAGGATCCGCCGCAGATCTGGCGCCTGGGCTGGTCGTTGGACTACCCGGATGCGAACAACTTCCTCAACGAAGTGTTCCGCTCCACCTCGACCAACAACCACACGCTGTGGGTCAGCGAAGCCTTCGACAAGCTGGTGGATGATGCCGCCATCGAGACCGACACGGCGAAGCGCACCGAGATGTACGCGCAGGCCGAGGAAATCCTGGTCAAGGAAGACGCCGTCATGATCCCCATCTACTGGTACGCTGGGGAAAATGTGACCAAGCCGTACGTCGCACCGGTCTTCCGTGCCGGTGAACCGGATCTGTACATGTGGGACGTGAATAAGTAACCGGTCACGCCACAGGGTCTGCGGTGATGCGCACTGTAAGCTTCCGGTGCGCATCACCGCCAGACTTGAAGGCAGCCAGGTGCTGCTGGTTGGCAGCACCTGGCTGCAAATCTACTACTGGTCATAGCGTGCCGCGTCCAGCACGGGCTGGAACCACGCCGCACGTTGGACACAATCAACATCTCTATGGAGGAGATAGACATGCGTTCTAAGAAGTGGACTCTCCTGCTGGCCGTGATGGTCATCGGCAGCCTCGTACTGTCGGCCTGCACCAGTGGGGCGCCTGCACAGCCGGCGCAGCCCGTCGTGGAGACGGTTGTCGTCGAGGTCGAAAAGACCGTCGTTGTCGAAAAAGAAACGATCGTCGAAGTCACCGCCACCCCGGTGCCCGAAGCCAAAAAACTGCGCTTCGTCTCCGGTTCGGGTGACGTGCCCACGATGGACCCGGCCCTGATGTCAGACACCCAGTCGGACCGTGTCATCCGCCAGATGTTCATCTCACTGACACACCTGCGCAATTCGGACGCCGTGGCCGAGCCCGGCATGGCGAGCTGGACCGTCTCCGACGACGGCCTGGTCTACACCTTCAACGTGCGCGATGACGTGCCCTGGGTGTACTACAACGTCAACACTGGCGCCGTCGAGAAGGTCAAGGATGAGAACGGCAACGACCGCATGGTCAACGCCTTCGACTTCCAGTACGGTATCCTGCGTGTGCTCGACCCGGCGACTGCGTCGGACTATGCCTACGTATGGGCACCGGTCATCGCCGGTGCAGCTGCGTTCAACTCGGGCGAAGTGACCGACACCAGCACGGTGGGTGTCACCGCCGTCGACACCAACACCCTGGTCATCACCATCACCCAGCCGGCGGCCTTCTTCACCGGCCAGATGGCGCTGCCCAACGTGGCGGCCCAGCCGCGCTGGCAGATCGAGGGCAAGGGTGACCGCTGGGTCGAGGGTGGCAACATGCACACCTACGGCCCGTACACCCTCAAAGAATGGGTGCACGACCAGCGCTACACCATCCTGGCCAATCCCTTCTGGTCCGGTGGCCTGGAAGGCGTGACCGACCTGGCCCCGGCCAAGATTCCGGAAATCCAGGGCCTGCTCGGTATCGACACCACGGCCGAGTTCGCACTCTACGAGACCGGTGACATCGACTACTCGGCGATTCCGGTTCAGGAAAAAGAGCGCGTCATGGCCGATCCCGACCTGTCGCAGGAGTACAACACCTACTTCAGTGGTGCCACGTACTACTACGGCTTCAACACCACCAAGCCGCCGTTCGATGACGTGCACTGCCGCCGCGCGCTGAGTTATGCGATCGACCGCCAGGCCATCATCGACAACGTGCTCAAGGGTCCCCAGGAACCGGCACAGTGGTTCTCACGCCCCGGCCTGACCGCATCGCCCACGATGGAAGAATACCCGGACCTGGGCATCAAGTTCGACGTGGCCAAGGCCAAGGAAGAGTTCGAGCAGTGCGGTTACAAGGACAACTGGCCGTCCACCATCCTGGCCATGAACCAGGTCGAAGGCCACATCAAGATCGGCGAAGCGATCCAGGCCATGTGGAAGGACAACCTGGGCGTCGACGTCCAGATTCAGCCCACCGAGTGGCGTGTCTACCTGGACCTGCTGAACGAGGATCCGCCGCAGATCTGGCGCCTGGGCTGGTCGTTGGACTACCCGGATGCGAACAACTTCCTCAACGAAGTGTTCCGCTCCACCTCGACCAACAACCACACGCTGTGGGTCAGCGAAGCCTTCGACAAGCTGGTGGATGATGCCGCCATCGAGTCCGACACGGCGAAGCGCACCGAGATGTACGCGCAGGCCGAAGAAATCCTGGTCAAGGAAGACGCCGTCATGATTCCCATTTACTGGTACGCCGGCGAGAGCCTGACCAAGCCGTACGTGACGCCTGCCTTCCGTGCTGGCTCGCCGTATCTGTACATGTGGGACATCAACAAGTAGTACACCGCCGCGTCTGGTCGCTGTGGTGACCAGATAGGACCCCGCGGGTGGGTGGGGCGATTGATTCGCCCCACCCACCCGGTGCAAGAACACAGCAGGAGGCTGAGACATGGCCGAATATATCATCAGACGAGTCATCTGGTTGTTCGTAGTGCTGTTTGCTGTGTCCCTGATCACGTTCACCTTGATGCATGCCGTGCCAGGTGGTCCGTTCAGCCAGGAAAAGAAACTTCCACAAGAAATTATCGATAATCTGAATAAGAAGTATCACCTGGACGAACCGCTGTGGCAGCAGTACATCCGCTACATGAGCGACATCTTGATTCCGCGCTACAACGCCGGTGAACTCTCCACCGACCGTCGATCCGACTTTTTGATCAATATCCCGATCGGTGACGGTAATCTACAGTGGATGAATTTCGGCCCATCCTATGCCTCCAAGACGCGTACCGTCAACGATATCTTCCGCGACAATCTGAAGGTCTCCGCCCAATTGGGTGTGCTCGCCATCATGGTCGGTTCGATTATCGGAATTCCACTGGGGATTCTGGCCGCCTTACGCCAAAACACGGTGGTCGACTATACGGCCATGGCCATTGCCATCATCGGGGTGTCGATCCCTGCCATTGTGTCGGGGCCACTGTTCCAGTGGCTATTTGCCGTACAGTTAGGCTGGTTCCCCGTTGCGGGCTGGGGATCCCCCGAAAACGCCGTGCTGCCGGCCCTTGTGCTGGGGTTGGGCACCTCGGCCTTGCTCGCCCGCCTCACGCGCGCCAGTTTGCTGCAGGTGATCCGCGAGGACTACATCCGCACGGCGCGTGCCAAGGGTCTGCGCGAATCGACGATCACGGTTCGCCATGCGCTCAAGAACTCGCTGATCCCCGTGGTAACCGTGTATGGCCCGCTGTTGGCCGCCCTCATCACCGGCACCTTCGTGGTCGAAACGATCTTTGGCATTCCCGGCATGGGGCGCTATTTCGTCAACTCGATCTCCAACCGTGACTATACCGTCATCATGGGCACCATCCTGCTCTACTCGGTGCTGCTGGTGATCGCCAATATGTTCGTCGATATCGTGTATGCCTTCCTGGATCCACGCATCCGTCTGACTTGAGTTCCCGTACGAAGGAGGTCTGTTCTCTATGGCCGTTCAATCACCGACTGCGCCCGGCCCGGGTGCACCCAGCCCGACCGCAGTCATCGTACGCAAACCCACCAACCTGTGGGCGGATGCCTGGAATCGCCTGGTTCGTAATCGTGCCGCCATGGTGGGCCTGGTCGTGATCATCGCGACCCTGCTGATCGCAATTTTTGCGCCCGTCATCGCCCCCTACGATTATGCGGATACAACGCTCACCGACAGCAACGCCGTACCGCCCTGGCTGGTGGCCGTCTTCCCGCAGATGGAACCATATGCCCGTATCAGCACCAAATATCTCCTGGGTGCCGACTCCCTGGGACGCGATATTTTGAGCCGTATCATCTACGGCACCCGCATCTCGATGTCAGTCGCCCTGATCGGTCCCTTCATCAGCCTCTTCATTGGGGTCCTGTTTGGATCGATTTCGGGCTACGTCGGCGGACGCACCGACAACCTGATGATGCGCTTCGTCGACGTGATGTATGCCTTTCCCAGCCTCTTATTTATCATCTTGCTGATGACCTTCTTCCGCTCGGAGCCGCCGGTGGAGATCAATACGGCCTGGGATGCCATCCGCTCGACGATGTTCCGCGTCGACCAGGCGTTTGGTGGGATGTTCTTCATCTTCATCGGCATCGGCTTCACCGCCTGGGAGACCATGGCCCGCCTGACGCGCGGCCAGGTCCTGTCGGTGCGTGAAAAAGAATACATCGAAGCGGCCCGCACGATCGGTGCCCGCCACGGGCGCATCATGCAGCGCCACATCCTGCCCAACATCCTGGGTCCGCTGATCGTCGCCGAGACACTGGCCATCCCGGCCTACATTGCGACCGAAGCCTTCTTGAGCTTCATCGGTATCGGGGTCAAACCGCCAACGCCCAGCTGGGGTGCAATGATCTCCGAAGGGGCCCGGTCGGTGCGCACTTACCCAAACCAGGTGCTCTTCCCCGCCATGGCGCTGGCCATCATCATGTTTGCCTTCAACTTCCTGGGCGACGGTCTACGCGATGCGTTGGACCCACGCATGAAAGGGACGAGTTAGGCACGATCCTGCGCTGTGGCTACCGGTTTTAAACCTGGCCCCCTTCTCCCGCTCCGAGGGTGAGAAGGGGGTGTTTTTTTCCGGGGGCCGGCGCACGGCGGCCGATCTGGAGTGCGGCAGCCTGGGGCGAACGCCAGACTGCCTCTGCATGCTTGAAGTGTTCCCAGCGTTCGCCCCGAGCTGCCGCTTTTTGGCCTGGAGTTTCCACGAACCAAAGCGCAAGCTGGTGCGATCGCCTGAGAAACCCTTGCACTGTCACATACGAGCGGCGATCGCACCAGGCTTGCGCACTTCGAGTCTGGCAGGTAAAATACAATAGAAACCCGTGCCGCTGCGCTGGCCCCTGGCGCGATGAATGCCTTGTGTGACACAGGAGGCGACTCATGTCTACTGGGCGCGTGCGGGCATTGTGTGGGTGGGTCTGCGTGACATTGCTTCTGATCATCACCAACGTCGTAGCTGCATGTACGATGGTTGAGAGCACCCGCGATTTTACATCCTTCGCCGGCCAGCCCACACCCACCGGTGTCAGCGGCGCTGCGTTGTACGGCCAGCACTGCTCGACCTGCCACGGTGATCGCGGCCAGGGGCTGACGCCGGAGTGGCGCGCGACCTGGGTCGAAGGGCACCAGAACTGCTCGGCCCCCAACTGCCATGGGCCGAATCACCCCAGTACGGGGTTCGAGATCAAAGACAACTACGCGCCGGCTTTGATCGGACCCGACACCCTGCACAGTTTCCCGACCGCCGCCGAGCTGGGTGACTACGTTGCCCAGTCCATGCCGGTCCCGCGCCCCCCTGATATCCCGTCACCCGACGATCACTGGAAAGTGACCAACTTCCTGCTGTGGACCAACGGCTACATCGACGTACCCTACGGCGTCACACCAGCCAACGCCAGCCAGATTACACTTGAAACACCAACCTACCCCCAGCCAACCTTCGAGCCAATACCAGCACATTGAGTGATTATGTCAATCAGAGTCGAACAATGAAACCACCAAGACACAAAGACACCAAAACAACCAAAAGAAACTCAAAACCCTTGGTGCCTTGGTGCCTTGGTGGTAAACCAAAACCCTTGGTGCCTTCGTGCCTTGGTGGTGTCAATAACACCGCCGTCGCCACCCTGCTCCTGCTCATCGTCCTGCTCAGCGGCTGCGCCGACCAGCCGGCGCCACCGCAGTTCAGCGGTCTGCCCACCCCGACCGGTGAAACCGCCGCCTTCCTGTACGCCCAGCGCTGCTCGACCTGCCACGCCGACCGCGGCCAGGGCCTGACCATCGAATGGCGCGCCACCTGGCCCGAGACCCACCAAAACTGCGCCACCTCCAAATGCCATGGGCCCAACCACCCCGAGGATGGTTTCGCCCTGCCTAACAACTACGCCCCCGCGGTGATCGGTCCCGAAACGCTGGCCCGCTTCGACAACGCCCTGGCCCTGCACGCCTACGTCTCGAATGCCATGCCCTGGTCGGCACCCGGCACGATGCCACCCGATCAATACTGGAAGGTCGTCAACTTCCTGCTCTGGACCAACGGCTTCATCGACGTGCCCAATGGGGTCACGGCGGACAATGCGGCCAGTATCTCGCTCAAGACGCGGCCCTACCCACTGCCCGAATTCACCCCCGAAGCCGCCGGCGTCATCCCGATCGACAAAATGACCGTGGGTGACAAGCCTGCACCATGAGTCTCGAAGCCTGCCTGGGAGCGCTGCGCGACGACGCCGACTTCATGCGCCAGGTGACCGCCTGGCACGTCTTTCCCGCGCGCCCCGGGCGTTACGTCCCTTTCCCAGGCGACCTCGATGCCCGCCTGGTGGCGACACTCAGCGGCCGCGGCATCTCGCAGCTCTACAGCCACCAGGGCGAGGCGCTTGCGGCGGCGCGCAAGACTGATCACCTGGTCATCGTCACCGCGACGGCGTCCGGTAAGACCTTGTGCTACAACCTGCCGGTGCTAGAGGTGCTGCGGCGCGATCCCCAGGCACGTGCGCTGTACCTCTTTCCCACCAAGGCCCTGGCCCAGGACCAGCTGGCCGAACTGCACAGCCTGGTCGCCGCCATCGACGACCGGCACACCGGTTCGGCCATAAGCTCGATCCCGGTCGCGACCTACGACGGTGACACCCCCAAAGGCCAGCGGCGCGCCGTACGGTCGGGCGCGCGTATCATCCTCAGCAACCCTGATATGCTGCACACCGGCATCCTGCCCCACCACCCGCAGTGGGCAGCGCTGTTTGCCAATCTTCGTTTTGTCATCATCGACGAGCTGCACACCTACCGCGGCGTTTTCGGCAGCCACGTCGCCAATGTGCTGCGGCGTTTGCAGCGCATCTGTGCCTTCTACGGTGCGCGCCCGCAGTTCATCTGCACCTCGGCTACGATTGCCAATCCCCAGGAGCTGGCCGAGAGTCTCCTTGAAACCCGCGTGCGCCTCATCGACGACGATGGTGCGCCGCGTGGCGCGCGGCACGTGATCCTCTACAACCCACCACTCATCGATCGGGCACTTGGTCTGCGTCGCTCCAGCGTCCTGGAAGCCGAACGTATTGCCGCCACATTTCTCGAACAGCAGGTGCAGACCATCGTCTTCACCCGCAGCCGGCTCACCACCGAAGTGCTGCTCACCTACCTGCGCCAGCGCCTGCAGCGTCTGGCGGGGGCGCGCGCAGCCATGGTCAATGCCGATACGATCCGCGGCTATCGCGGCGGCTACCTGCCCCAGCAGCGGCGGGACATCGAGGCCGGCCTGCGCCGCGGCGATGTGCGCGCCGTGGTGGCGACCAATGCCCTCGAACTGG
>CAZXQZ010000076.1:0-18780 GCA_964642445.1 uncultured Anaerolineae bacterium | reverse complement strand
CTCGTCGGTGACCAGGTCCCGCTCCTTGAAATCGCCCCCCAGGTTCATCATGATGTAACGCGTGGCGTTCCAGATCTTGTTGCCGAAGGCGCGGTATCCCTCGATCCGCTTTTCCGAGAGGATGATGTCGCGGCCCTGGACCGCAAACGGAATCTCCGTGGAGTTGACCACCGGCTTGACGTCCACGGTTGACAGGTCGTCGCGGTAGAGTTTTATGTCGAGGATGCCGACGGGAACCGGACGCTTCTCGAGCGGTTCGATCTTTCTGGCGAGGAGGTGACCTGGGACGCGCTGCCGGATGCCGCAACCACGATCCTGTGTGTCACGCACGGTCACCCCGAACACTGCGGGTCGCTGCGCCAGTTCCTGTCTGCCCCCACGGCACGCCTGGCGCAGACGCACGTGGTGTCATCCGCCGAGGTCGCGACGTACGTCACCCAAGGCGTTCCAATTCCGGCACACAACGTCCACCCCATCACGCACCGCCGCACGATTGCGGTGGGTGAGACGCAGGTGACGGCGTTTGCCTGGAAGCACCTGCCGCTGCTGCCGCCCGGGGTGGGGCCCAAAATCGACTATGCCCTGCATCTCCTGCGCCGGCCGGTCGAGCTGGCGCGCATCGGCACGGCCGGCCTGCGCCTCCCGATGGGTGCGCCGATGGTTGGCTTCCACGTGCGGTTTGCCGATGGCACGACGGTGTTGAACTACGCCGAAGGCCTGCACCGGGTGACCAACCCCGACGAGGTGCAGGCGGTGGCCCACCACCTGCCGGCGGAGACGCTGTTGTTTGCCGTCGAGCCGGAGGATGCGGAGGCCATTCCACGCTGGATCGAAATCCTGTCACCGGCCACGGTCATGCTCTACGAGGCCCATCGCCCCTGGCGCCAGCTGTTCCAGCTGCCGTACGTCGATCTGAGCGATTACGCCGGCACCCTGTCCACGCGCTTTCACGAGATTCGTTTCATCCCGCTGCTCGAGGCCAACTAAGGGCTTGTAAAAGAATAGCCTCCCGTGCTCTATTGATCGAATTTGGTGGTGACGGTTGCACAGTTGCCATCTTTTTGGAAAGATGGCAACTGTGCAACCGTCATCGCCCCGGCTACAAGAAAACGGCTTGAGATGGCAGGCTTTTGTACGATCCGGCAGTTGAGTGACCGGTGGTTGGCGACAGGCAAGGCGACATGAATGACCAACCCGTCATCGTCCGACCCAAACCGCTGACCTTGATCTTGCGCGGTACTCTGCTGGGCGCGCTGGCTGGCACGGTTTTGGCCAGCCTCTATGCGGCGGCGGCACCCGCCGGTGTGGCGGCCTGGCTGGTGTCGACCAACAGCAGCAACGGGCGCATCTTCGATGCGCTGATCGGTGCCGGCGTCCTGGGTATCTGCGCCGGGCCGTTTGCGCTGGTGTTGGGTATCCTGCCGGGCATGCTGCTGGGCGCTGTGAGCGGGCTGGTGATCGGCCTGCTGGCCGCACCGTTTCACCGCAGCCTGACGAGCACTGGCGGCGTGGTGATCGGTCTTCTGGTCGCACTCGTGGTGGTGGCCGGCGGTAACCTGCTCCTGGGGCCCGGCATGATCGAGGCCAACCGGCCCGAACCAGACCGCTACTTCCCCTATCTCTTCTGGATTGCCGGCCCCAGCCTGCTCATTCTGGTGGGCCTGCCCATCGTCGGTTGGTCCTTGCCGCGGAACCTGCCGCGCGGGTTACGGCGGTCCCCACGACGGCGGTAATTCCTTGGCCGACAACCGTGGACTACGCCCAACGCACCGAATTCTAAACTTGAAAATCCAAAGTTGACATTCTGATTTTCAAGGATATAATACCGTTATGCTCATACCACGTCCGGCCGTTGTGGCTCAAATCGAACACGCACTCGCCATTCATCCCATCGCAGCACTGTTGGGGCCGCGCCAATGCGGCAAAACCACGCTGGCGAGGATGTTGGGTGAGCGACAGCCATCCACCTATTTCGATCTCGAAAATCCCGTGGACGTGCGCCGGCTTTCCGCGCCGTTGACCGTGCTGGAGGCCCTGTCGGGCTTGGTGATCATCGACGAGGTACAGCGCCAGCCTGAGCTGTTCCAGCTGCTGCGTGTGTTGGTCGACCGTCCCCAGAGTCCTGCCCGTTTCTTATTGCTCGGCTCGGCATCACCGCACCTGGTGCGCGGGGTTTCGGAATCGTTGGCTGGCCGCATCGGGTTCATCGACCTGGCCGGTTTTGATCTGGTGGAAGTGGCGACGGCGCAGCGCGACCAGCTGTGGCTGCGCGGCGGGTTTCCGCGTGCCTTCCTGGCCGATGATGATGCCAGCAGCATGATCTGGCGTCAGGAGTTCATCCGCACCTTCTTGGAGCGCGATATCCCGCAGTTGGGCATCACGATCCCGGCCGAGACCTTGCGTCGCTTCTGGACGATGGTGGCTCATTACCACGGGCAGGTCTGGAATGCAGCTGAATTCGCGCGCGCGCTGGGTGCGTCCGAAACCACGGCCCGTCGTTACCTGGACATCCTTGCCGGTGCGTACATGGTGCGTATCCTGCCACCCTGGTTCGCAAACCTCAGCAAGCGCCAGGTTAAGTCACCCAAAATTTACCTGCGTGACAGTGGCATCTTGCATGGATTGCTGCAGTTGGAGACGTTGCCCGCATTGCAGTCCCATCCCAAGTTGGGCGCCTCATGGGAGGGATTTGCCATCGAACAGATCATCCGTATCCTGAACACCCGGGACGCCTACTTTTGGGCGACCCACGGCGGTGCGGAACTCGATCTGTTGGTGCGCGCACGCGGCAAACAGTATGGATTCGAGATCAAATACGCCGATGCGCCGGGCACCAGCCGCTCGATGCAGGTCGCTGTGCACGATCTTGGCCTCGATCACCTCTGGATTGTCTATCCGGGAACCCACGAATACGCGCTCGATGCGCGGATATCTGCCCTGCCCCTGAGCGCGCTGCCCCGAATCACCTCTGCCTTGCTGTGATGGCCTGTGTCACTGTGTCATTTTGACTGTATCCCATTTCTGACATTTGTGTTATAATCGCACCATACTTGTCTCGCGATTGGTTCCAACGGCAACGGTTATCAAGGAGGTGTTGCCATGCGAAACATTCGGCGAAAATTCTCCCAGGTGCTGCTGTTCACGCTGGTTCTGGCCGCAGCATCCACCATCGTCACGGCCAGCCATGCACCGCCCCCCTTCCTCGACACCACCGTCAGCGGCATCGCGGCCGGCGATCCAGATGACGGGCACACCTACGCCTTCTGGTATACGCCGACCTGCCCCAGCCTGGTCAGCAACCAGCCGTGCGAGTGCGACCTGAACATCAGCGGCAACGACTGCATCGCCACCGTCGACAGCAACGGCAACGGTATACTCGACCAGGCCGCCGACAGCGACGGCGATACGATTCCCGATTTGCTGGACACCGACTACGCTGCCCGCGGCGCCGGTGTACGTGAGAGCGTCGCCCTGCGCCTGGTCGAGTCGATCGACCGCTACGTCAACGACTGGGCCTTCCAGGCACCCCGCTGGGAGGATGACGCCGGGGTTGTCGTCGTCGACGACCGCCCGCTGCACGTCTACGATCTGGACATCAACGGCGGCGCCGCCCTGACCCACATCAAGCTCGATACGGCCAACCTGCTGACTGCCGGCCCACGTGCGTTGGTTACTCACGAGTCGTGGCACAAGATCCAACACGGCTATTACACGCGCAGCCGCCAGCCCACGTACGTCCACGAGGGGCAGGCGCGCAGCGTGCAGGACAAGGTCTTCGACGACCTCGACACCAGCAACCACGGCGCCTACAACAACCTGCTGGGCAATCCAACCTACACCCAACCCGAAGACCGCGACGGCGACGGCGCCCCCGAATGGAGCCAGGCCGAGGGCTTGCAGGGCGCCGACTACGACGCGGCGCTCTGGTGGACCTACTACGCCGAACAGTTCGGCGATAATTACCTGGCCACCGCCGGTGCCGGCATGGACGCCTGGCGCACGTTCGTGGAACAGGCCAACGACAACCTCTACGGCCTCAGCGCACTGGACGCCGCCATCGCCGCCGAGACGACCAGCGACGTCGACACCATGGAAGAGGCCTTCCGTGACTTCGTGATTGCCAACTACGCCAAGGAGCTCGACGTCGCCGGCATTCCTCCCGCCGACCTGGGCGGGCGTGACCCGGTGGCGGTGCTGCAGTACCGCGACGAGGACCGCGCCGGCGTCAACCCCGCAGTCTACAACACCCCCAGGTTCGACGTCGACGCTGCGCTGCCCGGCAACCCGCAGCAGGGCACGGTCAACGCCCACGCCGAGGATGCCGACGAGGCCGACGTTGCACCCACCTGGGCCATGCCCGCCTGGGGAGCTCGCTACTACCGCGGCACCACCCCGACCGCGTGCCAGGTCGCAGGTGTCACCGTCGAAGGCGACGAAGGCGCACGGTTGGCCTTTGCTTTCCTGGCGGTCGGACCCGACAGCAACGGCGATGGCCGCCAGGAGGCCAGCCGCCTGGTGCGCGCCGTGGGGCAGGATTTCAGCGCTGCAATCTGGGCGGGCAGCGGGAACGTCGATCACGTGGCAGCGGTCGTGGCCGGCCTGGACACCGGTTATGGCTACAGCTACACCCTGGCATGCAGCACCGCCACCGTCGATATCGTCCGGCCCACGACTGCCGACCCCGCCCACGCCGGTGAACCGTTGGCGCCGGAGCGTTTCCTGGTTTGGCTGGAGGTGGCCGGCCAGGCACCGCTGGCCACGCCCTCGATACCCGGCCTGGACTGGCAGCGCGACTTCGAGGTCTTCGTCGGTCCCGTGCAGCCAGCCAACGCCGCAGCGATTCTCGACGGCGGTTACCTGGGCCACACCGGCCTGTACTGGCTGGTGGTACAGGCGCCGCCCAAACCCGGCGCACCCTACGGGGCCGAATACGACCTGACGGTGCGGCTGGGCGGTGCGATCAGCGACACCGAGACCGACGCTGTTCGCTACGACGTCGTGCGCAGCGATCGCGTCCTGGTCATCGACCGTTCGGGCAGCATGGCGGGCGACAAGCTGCTGGCTGCCAAAGACGCCGCCCGCTTCCACACCGAGGACCTGGTCCAGTTCGACCGGCTGGGCGTCGTCAGCTTCAACGAAAACGCCACCGGCGACTACCCGGCGGCCGGCCTGGCGCTGCTGCCCGATGCCCAGGCCGCCGGCGTGCGCCTCGGCGCCCAGGGTGCGATCGAAGGACTGGCTTCTGGCGGCAATACCAGCATCGGCGATGGGCTGAGCGTCGCGCAGGACCGCCTGGACGCCGTCGGCTCGGACAACGATTGGTGGATCGTGCTGCTGTCCGACGGCATGGAGAACGCGCCCCTCTTCTACGACGACGTGCGCGACCGGCTCATGGACGCCGGCACGCACGTTCACGCCATCGCCCTGGGTGAAGGTGCACACGAAGACCTGATGCGCCGCATCGCCACCGACACCTGCGGCGAGGAACTGCTGGACGTCTGTTACCACCACCTGGACGAAACGGCGCTCGACCGACCCACCGTTACCCTCTCCAACCCCCTGGCCGACCTGTACACCCAGGTGGCCGAAAACATCGCCGGGCTCGACCGGCTGTGGGAGCAGTTGGGGCAGGTGGTCGCCGGTGCGACAATCACCGAGACGATTCCCGTGCCGGAGGCCGGCGTCAGAGATGCCCTGTTTTCGTTTCACTGGAACAGCGCCGCGGCACCCACCGTGGTGCTGCGTGATCCCACCGGCACCGTCCTGGTGCCCGCGCCGCCCAACGTTGTGCGCCTGCTCGATACCCTGGGCAACCGTCACCTGGTCTGGCAGATCGCCAACCCACTGCCGGGCAACTGGACCGTCAGCCTGACCGCACCCGGCGCACCGGTCGAGTATGTGGCGACCTTGTCTGGCCGCGAGACCAACGGCGTGCAGCTGCGCGTCTTCTTCGACCAGGCACCCGATCTGCGGCGCGCTGGCCGGCCGCTCCCCATCGTCGCCAATTTGACCGACAGCCTGGGCGGGGTGGCTGATGCGTCATTGATGGTGGAAATCACATCGTCTGCAGCCCTGACCTATACGCTTGCCCTGTTCGACGATGGCGCGCACAGTGATGGTGTGGCCGGCGATGGAACCTACGGCGGCCGCTTCACCCGTGTCAACCAGCCGGGCAGTTACGACGTGCACGTCACCGCCAGCGGAACCGACAACGCCGGCCACCCGTTTACCCGCCATGCCCACCTCAGCTTTTTTGCCATCCCCGAGGCCACCCCCAGCCTGTGGGACCCCGACGGCGACGGCCTGCCCAGCCGTTGGGAGGTGCGCTTCGGTCTCGATCCTTACGATCCCACTGGCATCCACGGCGCCGCTGGTGACCCCGACGAAGACCTGCTGCCCAACAGCGGCGAGTTTGCCGCCGGCGCCGATCCCCGCCGGTCGGACAGCGACCGCGGCGGCGAGGCCGACGGCTCCGAGGTCAGCGCCGCGCGCAATCCGCTGCTTCCCGGCGATGACGTGGTGCGGCCCCCGCGCGAGGTGTGGGTCGAGGCGGACGCTGGGGCCAACCACCTCTTTTTTACCACGGAGGCCGTTTGCGCCAACCTGCGTATCGAACGGACCACCAACCTGGCGTCCGGCTTTGCCTTCCTGGCCAACACCGCTCCCGCCAGCGGGATGTTCGACGACAGTGGGCTGGCCAACGGCACCGTCTACTACTACCGGCTGCGCTGCGATGGCGTGGGCGGGTCGCGCAGCGGCTTCAGCACCCTCGTCCACGGCCTGCCCAAGGTCGACGTGACCGCATCCGAAGGCCAGGTGGTCATCGACGACGGCGCCGAACACAGCGCAGACCTGGACGTGACACTCAGCCTCGACGCCTCCGACGACGCCACCCACATGCAGGTCGCCAACCGGCCCGACTTTGTAGGTGCGGCCTGGGTGCCGGTGGCGGCCAGCAGCCCCTGGACGATTGCACCGCACGCCATCACCGGGGAAGCTTTTGTCTACGTGCGTTTCCACGACGCCGCCGGCAACGTTTCGATCATCGCCGATGACGACATCCGCTACCAGCCGCCGTTCGAGGTGGCCGTGCCCGCGGGCGGTGGCGCGTTTCTGAGCCCCGACCACCGCATCGGCGTGCTGGTGCCGCCGGGCGCGCTGCCGGCAAACGCCATCTTCCGCTACGTGCGCCTGGAGCGGCCGGGTGACACGCCGTCGACCGGCCATGCCTACGGCGGTGCACGTTTCCAGCTGACGGCACGCCGCGCCGACAACAGCCAGCCCATCACCCTGTTCCCCGTTCCTGTGCAGCTGACAGTCAGCTACCGCGACTACGAATGGCGTGATGGCCCCGTCGGCGACGAACGCCGGCTCGACCTGTGGCGGGCCACGTCGCCAACGGGTTGGCAGGCGCTGGGCGCGGGCATCGACCTGTTGGACAACCAGCTGCACCTGGCGCTGGAAGGGTTGAGTGAGTTTGCGCTGTTTGGGCAGGTCGATGCGCTGTGTTTCGACTTCGATGGTGATGGCCGCAACGGCATCAGCGACGTCGAGGCGGTGACCTCCGATTGGGGACAAATCACCGGCTTCGATCCGCGCTTCGACCTGGACCGCGACGGCGACGTCGATATCGACGACGTCGTGGGCATCGCGTTGGGCTGGAACCGGCTGTGCCTCAGCGTTCCAACACCCACGGCCACGCCGACCGCGACCCCGACGCCCACGTTTACGCCGACACCGACCTGGACACCGACACCGACCTGGACGCCGTCACCGACCTGGACGCCGTCACCGACCTGGACTCCGACGCCGACGCCGACCTGGACACCGACGCCGACCCCCACCTGGACGCCCACGGCCACGCCGACGGCGACACCGGTCACCGTTGTCTTGACGGCGGTGGCCGACGCCTACGTCTACTCCGCCGCGCCTACGACCAACTACGGCGCGGCGACGGTGCTGTACGTGGGCAGCCAGAGCGTTAGTGCCACCGGTCGGGCCCTGTTCCGCTTCAACCTCGCTGGGATTCCGGCGGGGGCTTCTGTGCTGAGTGCCTATTTCCAGGCGTACCTTGCGCAGAGCAGCGCGTCACCGCCGCTGCTCGACGTGGAGTTGAAGCGCTGTGATGCGGCCTGGCAGGAGATGACGGTGAACTGGGGCAACCAACCGCCGCTCACCGGCAGCAACAACGTGCTGGGTGTGGGCACGGCGCTCGCTTATTACCAGTGGGACGTGACCAGCCTGGCACAGACCTGGGTCAACGGTGCGGCCAACCATGGTCTGGCCTTGGTGAGCAAAAATGAGGGCACGCTGGGCTGGCGCGGTTTTGCCAGCCGCGAGAGCCCACCCAACACACCGCGGCTGGTGGTCGTCTATCGCCCGTGAGCAACGAAGGGCTTGTAAAAGAATAACTTCCCGTGCTCTTTTGATCGAGTTTGGTGGTTGCACAGTTGCACAGTTGCCATCTTTCCAAAAAGATGGCAACTGTGCAACTGTGCAACCGCCACCGCCTTCGGAGCGGCGAATTCCAGCCTCATGCAGGAAGTTATTCTTCCACAAGCCCTAAGTTGACACATTACCGCCAAAGCGGCTGTCAGTAAACGATCTCTAAATGCTGGCGGTGTACAATAGGGGTCAAGAGGCGGCGACGCCGTGTCGAGGGGCGTGCACCGGTGCTGTGGCGACCGGAGTCGTCATCACTCTACCCAACCATGAACCCAGAAAGGAACCCAACCATGCCAATGTCCATCAACAGCCCCACCCGGGCTGTCAGCGAGATCATCCAGCGCGCGGTCAGCGATGCCGCTTTTCGCAACCTGCTTTACACCGATCCCGGCGCCGCGCTGGCCGGCTACAACCTGACCGCCGACGAGCGGGCCGCACTGTCGGACCGGACGACGGTCGCTGAGCTGATCCGGCGGGCCGGCGGTTAATCAGATGCCCAGGGGTGGGCCTGCGGCGACGCTGCAGCCCACCCCAATAATTGGAGCTGCCTATGCTTTATTCACTCGAACAGGTCCTATCCAACCGTGCCCCGTTGATCACCGTACGTCACGACGCGCCCATGCTCGACGCCGTGCGCCTGCTGATCGAGCGGCGATTGGGCCAACTGCCCGTTGTGGACGAGGCAGGCCAGCTGCGCGGTATTCTCTCCCATCAGATCCTGATGGGCATCTACCACATGACCGACGGCCAGGTGCCCCTGTTCGACCTGACGGTCGCCGACGGCATGGAGCCAGCGCATACCCTTACCTCCCAGGATGATCTGCTGGTCGCGGTCGACCTCCTGCGCAACCGTGGGAACTACGCAGTGATCGCCGTGAGCGAGGGGCGACCGGTGGGCATTCTGACCGGCAAGGACATATCGGTCCTCTTTCAGACGCTGTTCGAGGGCATCCTGCTGGTGGAGCAGATCGAGCGCCTGTTCCGGCGCGCCTTTGCGGCGGTCTTCACCGATGAACAGGCCTTGAACCAGGCGTTGTTCGCCGCATTTGGCGTGAACAAGCGTGATCCCAGCCGGCCGCCGCGCAACGGTGCACGCCTGAGCCTGACCGACATGGTGTACATGGTACGCGACGACGACAACTGGCCATTGTTCGAGCCGTTGTTCGGCAATCGCGAGCACTTCCGTGTCTTCACCGATAAGGTACGCTTTGTGCGCAACGAAATCGCCCACTTCGCCGGTCACATCGATACACTGGAAATGGACGTGCTGCGCCGCGCAGTGACCTGGCTGGAGAACCGTCTGGCCCTGGTGGGGGCGCCGGATTCCCCGGCCGAGGAGACCGCAGAGAGCGTGCAGAGCCTGGCCCGCATCATGGAGGGACGCAAGCCACCGGTCTGTGTCACGGTGGAGACTACCCTGCGCCAGGCCTTAGGCGTGATGATCGAGAACCGCTTTGGGCAGCTGCCGGTGATCGATGCCCAGGGCTGCTTGCTGGGCATGCTCTCACAGCAGGGCATCCTGCGTACCTATTACCACACCGACGGCGCGGTGAACCTGCTCGATCTACCCCTGGTCCACTGTATGGACCCGGCCTTCACCTTGTGCATGGAGGACGATCTGTTTCGGGCGGCCAATCTTCTGGCCCGACCGGGCGTGTATGCGCCGGTGATAGTCGAGAACGCCAGGCCAGTGGGGATTCTGACCGGCAAGGATATGACCCATTTTTTTCGCTCCTTGTTCGAGGGAATCATCCTGGTCGAGCGGATCGAGACCCGCCTGGCGGAGTTGATCGCCCAGGCCTTTCCCAGTCCAGAGGCTCTGAACGAAGCGGGCCGGCAGGTCTTTGGGCCAGGCCCTAACAACCCGGCGTATTCAGCTCGCCACCCTGACCGTTTCACCTTCAGCGACCGCATGGCGCTCATGAGCGACGACGACACCTGGCCCGCCTTCGAGCCAGCGCTTGGTTCACGCGACGTGTTCATGCTCTTGATGGATCGTACGCGACGGGTGCGTAACGCACTCATGCACTTCCGCGGTAGTCTGAGCTTCTCCGAACAAGATGCCCTGCGCAAGGCGTATTCCTGGCTCGACCAGCGCCCGGCGGTGACGACGGCATTTGCGCTGACGCCGAAGACAGAATACACCACCGCCTACACCACGGGCAACAACCCGTATTCCGGCGTCATGGGCCACAAAATGCGCACCCTGCCAGCCGGCGAGACCGATTCTGACTAGCGCCGGTGCGCGGCTGAAAGGGGCTGCCATGCCCTCTAAGGCAGCGTAAAAGAATAACTTCCGCCATTATGGCTGAATGCGCCGTTCCGAAGACGGTGGCAGTGGCGGTTGCACAGTTGCCATCTTTCCAAAAAGATGGCAACTGTGCAACCGCCACCGCCAAATTCGAGCAACAAAGCACGGGAAGTTACTCTTTTGGGAGCCCTAAGAACCGGGCAATTTTGGCGCGCCTGCCCTGCACCTGCACCAGGGTGCGCCACCATTCTCAGAAAGTTCTATGCTTTCACACACCCTGAGTAAACGATTCCTAAACGATCATTTGCGAGAATAGGGCAATCTTAGCGAACGTGAGGTGGAGATGATGGAATCAGTGACGTGCTGTGTCTGTCACAGGCCGGTGGGTAGTAATGCCCCGCACCTGGGCACCCGGGCGTATTGTCCGGAGCATTGGGCCAGCCTGAATCGCAATCGTGGCAGCACCTGGCGGTCTGGACTGCTGAGCGTGGTCGTCCTGACGATCTATGCGATCGCAGCGGCCTGGCTGCTGAGTGTGTGGCAGCCAGCATTGAGCGGCGCAGGGCTAACCGTGGCCGGTGCCGTATTGGCCCTGACGCCCGCCCTGTTGTGGCTGGCATTCTTCTACGCCCAGGACCGTCTGGAGCCCGAACCCAAAGGCTACGTCTTCGGCGTGTTCGTATTGGGCGCGCTGCTGGCCAGTGCCATAGGCATCCCCGTCGTACGCGACCTGTTCCGCGTACAGGATTGGTTGGGGAGCGGCCCGCTGGTCAACCTGCTGGGATCGATCCTGGTGGTTGGTTTTGTCCAGTCCTTCCTGGTATATGCGGCCGTACGCTACACCGTCTATCTGTCGACGGAGTTCGACGAGCGTTTCGATGGCATTCTCTACGGTACCGCGGCTGGCCTGGGCTTCGCCACTGTGCTCAACATCAACTTTGTCGTGGAAAACGGCGGGGTCAACCTTTCCATGGCGGTGATCCAGAGTGTGGTGACAGCCCTGGTGCACGCCAGCTTCGGTGGCCTGCTCGGTTACTTCCTGGGCCGGGCCAAGTTCGAGGACGAGCCGGTGTGGTGGCTGCCCGCCGGACTGACCCTGGTCGCCACGTTGAATGGGTTGTTTGCCGTCACCTGGAGCGCCGTCATCCGCAGCGGCTCCGTGTTGGGCGGCCAGACGATCAATCCCTGGCTTGGCCTGGTGCTGGCAATCCTCGTGGCGGGCGCGACCTTTATCGCGCTAATAACCCTCATTCGGCGCGCCAATCGCCTGACCCTTGCCGGCGCCGATGTGCCCTGACCAGAGGGGTGATGACGTGGAGATGAAGGCAATGGAGACGAAGACAATGGCAACGAATACAATGGCAACGAATACAATGGAAACGAAAGCCATGGAAACGAAGACACCGAACCGCAAACGTTCCGATCGTTGGGCCGATTGGGCGGTCATTGGCGTGTTCGTGGTCGCCCTGCTGCTGGGCACCGCCGTGATGGCACTGGCCCAGAACCAGACCAGCGAGTATGTCCAGGCCGAGACGGGCCTTACCCTCAACTACCCGCAGGGCTGGTTGGTCCGGCCGGCCGAAGGACTCGCCTTTCAGGCCGTCGATCCGCAGTCGGGTGTGTTCAACACCGCGTACCAGGTGCGGATGTCGCCCATTCAGGCGGGTGGCGCAGTGTCGCCCACCCTGGCCCTTGTACTCAACAACCTCTCGCTGGGCCGTGCCAGCTCTGAAACTGCCTATCGCCTGTTCGAGGTCACCGAAGGCGCCGTCATGAGCGGACAGCCGACGATGGAGGCCAGCTACGTCTATGTGGCCGAGCCGGGCGATCTGTTTACACAGGCGGTGCCTGTGGTTGTCCATGGATTGGACATTGCCGTCGCGCGCGGTGACCAGGCCTACGTGTATAGCTTGCTGGCGGAAGAAGACACCTTTGCCAGTGCGGAGCAGGCCTTTCGCCGCTTCGTCCAGACCGCCGCAACTCAGCCCTAATTATTCCAGACGTCCGGCATCTGTCTCGTGTGCCGGATCCCTGACCAGAAAGGACAGAGACGCATGAAACGCCTCTTTCGCCTGTTGAGCATACCCTTGATCGTAGCCTTGCTGTTGACCAGCCTGGCCCCGGTGGCCCTGGCTCTTGACCGGGGCCGCCGGCTGAAGATTATGGAAGCGGTGATCCAGGTCTGGTGGATCGTGGACACGCCGGACGGCCTGCGCGGGTCGGGTATGGGCTCCGGTACGCTCGTGACGCCGGACGGCCTGATCCTGACCAACCATCACGTGGCGGTCCCGGATGAGGAAGGCATCGACTACCTGGGCGTCGCCCTGACGACCCGCTCCGACCGACCGCCGCAGCCAGCCTACCTGGCCACCGTCGTCGCCGACGACCCCTACCTCGACCTGGCGGTGCTGCGCATCACCCATGACCTGAACAAACGGCCTATTCGAGCGGCCGATTTGAATCTACCCTACGTGCCGGTGGGTGATTCCGACAGCGTCGACGTGGGAGATGAACTGAACATCTTCGGTTATCCCGGCATTGGCGGCGAGACCGTGACCTTCACCAAGGGCGTCGTCAGCGGTTTTACGTTGGATGCATCCATCACCGGCCGGGCCTGGGTCAAAACCGATACGACCATCGCCGGCGGCAACAGCGGCGGTACCGCCGTGGACGACGCCGGCATGCTGGTGGGCATACCGACCGAGATGGGATCAGGCGATGCCAAGAGTTACGTCGACTGCCGTCCCCTGGCCGATACCAATCGCGATGGTAAACTCGACGGAACCGACACGTGCGTGCCTGGCGGCGGCTTTCTCAACGCACTGCGTCCGGTGAACCTGGCTGTGCCCTTGATCGAGGCCGCACGGCAGGGCCTGACTTACCAGGGGCGCGGCAGCCAATCTGGCAGCACACAAGCCCCTGCACCGGCACCCACGGGCCGCGCCCGCATCTCCAACCTGCAGTTCTCGACCGGCGTCACCGAGTC
Source organism: uncultured Anaerolineae bacterium (assembly GCA_964642445.1). Lineage (GTDB taxonomy): Bacteria > Chloroflexota > Anaerolineae > SSC4 > Amarolineaceae > SSC4. Next base: position 5,098 of record CAZXQZ010000076.1, on the reverse strand, counting down.
GGACCAACCCACGAGCCTGGTCACCAGCTTACCTTCGGGCAGTCGCAGCCTCATCCTGTTTTTCGACTACGAGAACATGGCGGACGGCACGCCGTGGGAGGTGAAGATCGACCTCGATGGCCAGGAGCTGCCTGATTCTGGCCTGGCGTCACAGCCCTGGGCGGGCGGTCCTGCTGGCAACTGGTGGGTCGGCTGGAGCGATGCCGATTTCGCCGACGGCACCTACACCTTCCGGGTGCTGGTGGATGGCCAGCAGCTGGGCGCGGCCGAGATTCAAATCGGCGGCCGCCAACAGGCGGCACCTCGCTTTGGCAACGTCGTGTTCAGCGAGCAGGTCAGTAATAATGGCGATCCCGTGGAACCCACCCGGCTCTTCCCAGCCGGCGTGAAGCAGTTGTACGTACTCTTCGACTTCGAAAACATGAGCAACGGCATGGAGTGGTCGAGCACGTGGCTGCACAACAACGAGGTCGTCTCGACGGAGACCGAGCGCTGGCAAAGCGGGCGTTCAGGCCGCTACACGATCGAGATCAACAGCACTCGGGGCCTGGATGAGGGCGACTGGCGGCTGGAGCTGGCCATTCAAGGTCGGCCGGCGACCCGCGGCGACTTCGTGGTGTCTGGCCAGCAGGGCGGCGTCAGCTTTGGGCCGCTGACTTTCGCCAGCGGCATGAACCAGGAAACCGGCCAGCCGATCGATCCGCAGACCAGCTTCCCGTCGGGTACCGAACGCTTCTTCATCTTCTCCGATTACAGCGGCATGAAGGATGGTCTGAACTGCATCAGCCGGGTCTATTTGAACGGCCAACTGGTGATCGACAACCCGTTCGTCTGGGGTGACGAGTCGCTGTTCTGGAGCGGTGAGTCCGGGACCTGGTGGAACGTCATCCACGCCAGCGGGCAGGCGCTGCCGGATGGCGAGTACAAGCAGGAACTGATCGTGGAGGGCCAGGTCGTGCAGAGTGGTTCGGTTGTCGTGGGCGCTGGTGGCGGTGCGCCGGCACCCACACCCGCACCGACGGCCGCGACCGACAGCGTGCGCATCCAGGGCATCATCAGCGACGCCAACACTGGCCGTCCCATCCCCGGTGCGTTCTTCGTCGTGCTGAAACCTGGTATTGCGGTGGCCGATTTCAAGTGGACCGACGCCGAGGTGTATACCATGGCCCAGGCGGATCGGCAGGGCGCCTACAAGCTGCCGCAGGCGCTGACACGTGGCGAGTGTTATGGTATCATCGTGGGAGCCGAGGGTTACTACCCGGTCACCGAGGATGGAACGTGCATTGGGCCGAACGTGCCCGCCGAGGCCGACCTGCCCATCCAGCTGCAGCGGCGTTGACGGCCTGCGCCGGCCACGCCTGAGGGTGGCCCGGTTTGCCCGGCACTTGATACGGGTGCCATGCCGGTGCCCGTCACACCGGTCTGGCGGATAACCACCGCCAGACCAATAAGATCAACCCAGTGCGGCGGGCGCATCCGCGGATGCGCCCGCCCGTCTGCGCAAAGGATACTTATGCCACACGACACCTTGCACGCCGTTACCGGTGCATTCGGCTATTCCGGCAAGTACATCGCCCACCGCTTGCTGGCCGCCGGCCGCCGGGTGATGACCCTGACCAACTCCACCGACCGCGCCAACGACTTCGGCGGCCAGTTGACTGTCCACCCCTTCCACTTCGACCAGCCCGACGAACTGGTGCGTGCCCTGGCCGGGGTCGAAGTGCTCTACAACACCTACTGGGTGCGTTTCAACCACCCCCTCTTCCGCCATGCCGACGCCGTGCGCAACACGTTGATCCTCTTCGAGGCCGCCAAACGGGCCGGCGTGCGCCGCATCGTCCACGTCAGCATCACCAACCCTGCCGAGGACTCGCCGCTGGAATACTTCAGCGGTAAGGCCCGGCTGGAGCGGGCACTGGTCGAGTCGGGCCTGGCCTATGCGATCCTTCGGCCCACCGTGCTCTTTGGCAAAGAGGACATCTTGATCAACAACATCGCCTGGATGCTGCGCCACCTGCCGGTGTTTGGCGTCTTCGGAGATGGCAGCTACCGGCTGCAGCCGATCTACGTCGACGACCTGGCCAGCCTGGCCGTGCAGTGGGGTGCTGCCAGCGAGGATGTCATCCTCAACGTGATTGGTCCCGAGACCTTCACCTACCGCGAGCTGGTGCAAACCATTGGCCGGCTGATCGGTGTGCGGCGGCCGGTGATCGGTGTGCCGCCGACCATGGGCTACTGGGCCGGTCGCGCGGTGGGCGCGCTGATGGGCGATGTGACCATCACGCGTGAAGAGATCAGCGGGCTGATGGCCAATCTGCTCTACGTCACCACGCCACCGACGGGTACGACGAAGCTGAGTGACTGGATCACCGCCCACGCCAGCACCCTGGGCCGGCACTACACCAGCGAACTGGCGCGGCGGCGGGATCGGTCGGGCGCGTACCGCAGCAACTGAACAGAGTGCGTATCGGGTTACTTTGGGGCAAGCCGCGGTCGAACCGGGCCGCTGGCGACCACAAGTTTCCGTACGATCCGACTTTTGTCGGCGACGTCATGGCAAGCACCGGGTAGAATCAACGCCATCGATCGACCTTGATTTTGCCCGAAGGAGCTTACCATGCAGTTCATCAAGTTCATGACCAGCGGTACCGGCCGGCTGGCGCGTGTCGTTCTCGGTGCCATCATCGTTGCCCTGGGGCTGCTCGTCGTTCAGGGCACCCTCGGCACGATCATGTCCATCGTCGGTCTCGTTCCAATCGCCGGCGGCCTGTTCGACTTTTGCCTGGCCGGCGCCGTGCTCGGCTATCCCCTCAAGGGGTCCGCCGCGCGCGCCCAACTGGCCAACAAGTAGAATCTCCTCCTGAAGCAGTGCCAGGCACGCGGACGTGTGCCAACCGGCCGGGGCATGCCGTGGTGCGCGGCGCCTCGCCGGTGTCCAGTGCCTGGCATCCAGCTGTTTGTTTCACCACCAGCCCACCTCACGTGATGCCACGTTCTTTCGCCCGACCTGCATCCGAACCTGGATAGATTTGCCGCCCATCGAGCGCTGTGTTACGATGTGAATAGTGGTACAAGCGAGGTTTGTGGCAATCCACAAGGAGGATGGCGCCATGGACACTCAGAAACCCCAGTCCAATCGTCTTCTGCTGATCATCCTGATCATCCTGTATGTGCTGACCCTGGCCGCTTTTAACTACGCCAACTGGGCCGCCGACCCCGAATATATGCAGTGGTGGATGCCGGTGGTCAACAGCGTGCTGCTGTCGATCCCGCTGGTGCTGTTGTACGGCTCGATCTACGTGTTGGTGGTTGCCTGGCGCGAGCACGCCGCCCGCGGGCAGATCGATCCCGCACTGGCGAAGGTCATCCACTGGGCGCCCCGCGTGGCGGGCATGCTCATCATCTTCTTCATCAGCCTCTTCTCGCTCGACGTGTTTGGCAGCCAGGCGCCTCCGCTCGAGGTGTTAGGCGGCTTTCTCGTGCACAACATCCCGTCGATCGGCATGCTGGTGTTGCTGGTGGTGGCCTGGAAGCGTCCAGCAGTGGGATTCGTAGCCTTTTTGATCGCGGGTCTTCTATTTGCCCTCTTCTTCGTGCGCGATCTCCAAAGCCTACCCAACATGCTGATCTTCGTCCTGCCCATTCTGCTCGTTGCTGGCCTGTTTTATGCCGACTGGAAATGGCTGAAACCGTATTCACCCGGTCCGTTCGACGCGGCGGCGTAACGGCGTCGACGGCGGTCGCAGCCGTTGTCGCATCAGGGGTCTCGATCGGATCTGGGTAGGATCAGGCGCACGGCGCGCTCGAAGAAGACGTAGTTCCAGACCCAGTTGATCAGCACCCCCAGCCGGTTACGGAAGCCGATCAGGAAGAAGATGTGCACCGCCAGCCAGATCAGCCAGGCGATGAAGCCGGTATAGCGCCGGCCGGCCACGCCACGCAGCAGATCATCCGCCGCCTCCAGCAGCACGACCCGCGCGTGTTGGCGCAGGTTGAGCTCCGGGTCATCGTCCGCCAGCGGGTGCTGGAGCAGCTCACTCAGCGCACCGGCATATTCCACACCGGTGGGGCCGCCGCCTATGACCAATGTACCACAACTTGGGTGATTGGCCGGGGTACCGGGTCACCCCACAATCCACCGGTTTTGTGGTTTAATGGCAGCATCACGTACCGGCGGGCCAGCACTCCTGGCGGCAACCGGATCGACGGATGACACCGAGAAACCACGCACCTGTGGGAGGCAATCGCATGACCCATTCGACGGCTACCTGACCCTGAACGACATGGGTGAGACGCGGGCCTGTCACGCCGCGCTCGTCATCCGGCTGGAAGGCCAGAAGTACCTGGTGGACGTCTCCGTGCCGTTCCCCCGCGCCCTGGCGTTTTATCCTGATTCTACGGTGTGTCATCACACCGCCTGGCTGAACTTCACGATTCGACCTGAGGGCGCAAACCGCTACGTGATCGAGCGCTCCCCGCACGCCCGCACGGTCATCTTCACGTTGAACGACATCCCTGTCGATGTGCCGGCCTTCGAGGCTGCGGTGGCGGCAGACTACCTGCCCACAGGCTACTTCCTCAACCGGGTCGTCATCAACAAGCTGATCGGCGACACCGCGTGGCTGTTCAACAGCGCCACCAGACCGTGGATGCTGGAGGCGTTCGACCACGCGGGTAAACACGAGATTTTCCTAAACCCCGCAACACTGGCGCAGTCGCTGGCGGCGTACTTCGATGTCTCTGCGGCCAAGATCGCCGCGGCCTTGCAGCTGGTGGATGCGATGGAGGAAGATCGCCAGCGGGAGCTTGCCGCGACGTCGTAAACGTCGGGGAGTTGAAGTGGACATCAACGTCGTTGAGGAGCACGAACGTTGGGGACACATCGACCCTGCGCAGACTGGGGGGCCATCACAATCCTACGCGCGCCTGAGGGGAGTCTGTGGCCGCGGGTGCAGCCGGCCACGCCGCCAGCAGGGCACGGGCCTCCTCGGTCCTACCCTGCCCTTCCAGCAGCTGCGCCAGGCTGGTCGCGCTGCGCAGTCCCAGGGCCAGGTTGCCGTGGCTGCCGGCCACCGCCAGGGCCTGGCGCAGCGCAGCC
>CAZXQZ010000075.1:0-18996 GCA_964642445.1 uncultured Anaerolineae bacterium | reverse complement strand
TGCATGACGATTTGTTCACGAACCGCTGCGCATCCTCAGCGAACAGGCGTCGGTGTGGGTGGCGGTGGTTCGGGCGTCGATGTCGGCGGCGGCAGGGGGGTATCCGTTGGTGTGGCCGTGGGTGGACGCGGTGTTGGGGTGCGTGTTGGCGGCCGCGTGGCCGTTGGCGTCGGCGTGCTGGTGGGCGTTGGCGTCGGTGTCGGCGTGGCCAGGGCCTGGCGGGCAGCCGCGGCACCCGCTTCGGCGGTCTTGGTGTCTTTGACCTCCAGGGCCAGTGCCCGCTGGTAAGTGGCCAGTGCTGCTACGTAATCACCGGCAGCCATCGACTGATCGGCGCGGCGCAGGTAGATCAGGTACAGCAGCTGCGCCACCTGTCCGCCGGCATAATCACTGCGCAGATCGTACACCCGCTGCAGTGGGTCTTCGGCCTGCTTCCAATCCCCCGAATTATAGAAGCGCACACCGTCCAGGTAATAGCTGGCCAGCTCGCGCTCCTCGGTTGCCTGCACGTTGCGTGGGCGCAGGCTGAGGGCGCTGCCGAAACGTTCGATGGCACGCCGGATATTGTCTTCCGAGGTGCCGGCCTCGTTGATACGTGCTTTGCCCTCCGTCAAATAGCAGTTGAACAGGTATTCTTGCACACCCTCGGCACGATAGGTGGGGTCGAGTGCGCGCACCTGTTGAAACTGATCCAGGGCCTCCGTGCACTGCCCCTGGTCGTAGAAACGCTGCCCGGCGTTGTAGTATTCCAACAAAGTCCGCTGGCGGGCCACGCTGGCGGCCAGGCTTTGTGCATCTGGTGAATAGTTTGGATCGGCGGTAAGCAGCTGGTCGAGCAGGTCACCGGCCTCTTCCCAACGCTCCTCTGCCACGGCGGCCCGGGCCTGGGCATAGAGCTGGGCCAAGCGTCGCAGCTGCAAGGCGCGATCGCGTGCGGCCTGGGCTTCGGCATTGTCAGGTGCCAGTTCAAGCAGCGCCTCGAATGAGCTGATCGCACCATCGTAGTCGCCAGCACTGAGCAGGGCTGTGCCCTGGTTGTAGAAGTTCGCCATTTCCTGCTGCCGTCCATCGAACAGCAGGTCGCGCAGCCCACCCGGCACCAGGAGCATAACGGCCAGGATCACGAGCAGCGCAGCCAGGCCGATCAACCAGTAACGCCGGCGCGTCGCAGTAGGCGGTCGCACTGTGAGGGTGGCCTCGGCGGGACGCAGCACCGGGCTGCCAGTAGGTACCTGCTCCATGGCCTCGAGCTCGATGAACCACCGAACTTCGTCCAGCAGTTCATCAAGTCCCTGCCGCGACGGCTGCAGTTTTTGCAGACGCGTGAAATAATCCAACGCCTGGCGCCACTCGCGACGTTGGTAGTGCTCCATGCCCTGTCTGTACAGTTGGTCGAGCTCTGCGTCGGTGCTCGTCATGCGAATCGTTTGACTTTCTGCATGCTGCGCGCTTAACGTCTGACCGCTGGCACGAAGGCTACGCGGCGCATCGGCGTCGTGATGGTTACATTATCCACGATTGTCCAGGTATTGTAAATCTGGTCACGCCGGTTCGAGTTGGCCATGACGATCTGGACGGACTGCCCGGCAAATTGGGTCACATCGAAGCTCACCTCTTTCCAGCCGAGGTCGACGACCGGGCGCCCCGGGCCAATGAGGTTACGGTTCGGGTTGCCGTCGCGCAGCAGGTGGGCCAACATGCTGCCAGTGCTGCTCAGCACGTAGACGTCGAAGGTGTCGATGTATTCCTGGAAGTATTCGCTGTACATCACGTCGTAGGTAAACATGCGGTAGCTGAACGTCAGGCGTACCGTTGGCCAGTCGCCAGCTTCCGGCAGGCGGACTGTCTGGGTCAGCACAGCTGAGCCGATCGGCACGGTGGGGTTGCCGGGCGGACTCTGGCCGTAGGCCGAGCTGCCCAGGGAGGCGCTGTACAGGCCCGAGCCGGGTGGCACCGGTGCCGGTGGCGGCACGATGCTCGATGGCAGTGCACCGCTTGTGAACCAGCTGCTGAAGTTGGCCGACTCGAAGCCGCTGTTGGCAACGCCGCTGATGTAAGTGGCAGCATCGCCATTCCCCCCGGTGAACGATCGCACGTTGCCGGCCTGGTCACGTGCCCGCACGCGCACGTAGTAGGTTCGGCCACGCTCACCGGTGTACGTGGCCGAAGTCGCCGTGGATCCGCTGATCAAGTTGACCCACGCGCCGCTGCGTCCGCTGCGCACCTGCACATCATAACTGGCCACACCCGAGCCCGGCCGGTCCTGTCCCTGCCATCGAATGGTGAAGGTGCGCAGGAGCTGCGTGGGTGCCAGCTCGGTGATGCGCGTCACCGGCGGTGTCAGGTCGACTTTGATCGTTGCGGTACGCAGCGGCTCGACGTTGCCCGCAACGTCGGTCGCACGGTATTCCACCAGGTGCTGCCCATCGTAACCAATGGTAAATTGGGTGCCGGTCATCCACGTGCTGCCGTTGATCCGGTACTGGGTTCGAGCTACACCTGAACCGCCGTCGGCGGGCAGCAGGTTGACGCCGACCGGCCCGATGTACCAGTTGTTCTGACCCTGCGTGCCGTTGACGGTGATTTGTGTCACCGGCGGGGTCGCATCGAAGTGGGCGGCGTTGGGCAGCACCACACGCTGCGTATGATCGGCATTGCCGGCGTAATCTTTCAGCCAAATGTGGACGGTGTGTTCTCCTTCGCCGGGCACCTGTACCCCACTGGCGAAGTTGTAGCCGGGCAGGAATATACCGTCGAACGGTGAGCTCGGTGGCTGTCCGAACTTGTAGTAGATGCCGGCCACGCCCGATAGATCCAGCGGGCTTTCCCAGGCAACCACGAAGTTGTTGACCGGTGTCCAGCTGCTGGGGCTCAGGCTGACCTGCTGCGGCGGCCCAGGCGGGGCCGTGTCGACACGGATGGTTGCGGTGCGCGTGGTTTCGACGTTGCCGGCCAAATCGGTGGCGTAGTAGGTGAGCGTGTGTTTATCATCCTGGTTTAGGAACACTGTGCTCCCGCTTTGCCACGGACCGTTGTTGACGCGATAGGCGGTGCTGCCCGGACCAGACAGGACATCGCTCACGGTGAAAGTGGCGGTCACCGGGCTGCGGAACCAGCCATTTTCGCCAGTCAGGCCGGCAATTCCCAGGGTGGTCGCGGGTGGCGTGGCATCGAGACGAAACGCATCCGTAACGCGCGTGTGGCGCGTATAATCGACGTTGCCCGCACCATCGCGCAGCCATACGTAGAGATCGAAACTGCCCTGGTAGGGCACGGCAATGCCGGTCACAACCTGTAGATCGGTGAATGTGCCATCCAGGTTGGCGGTGGGTGCGCTGCCGATTTTGTAATACGCGCCCGCAATGCCGGAGCGATCGTTGGGTTTGCTCCAGATGAAACCAAAGTTGTTCTGCTGCGTCCAGGTTCCTGGGGTCGTCGTCGGCGGTGGGGGTGCCACCGGGGCAACGGAATCGATCTTGAGCACGACCGGGAACGGCGTCTCGACATTGCCCGCCACGTCGGTCGAATAGAATTCAACCGTGTGCTCCCCCTGGTCAGCCAGTACGAACTGCGTGCCGGTTTGCCACTCGCCGTTGTTGATCCGGTACTCGGTCCGGCTGACGCCCGATACCAGGTCGGTAGGCGTCAGCGTAATCGTGATGGGTGAGCGATACCAGCCGTTGTCACCGACGATGGTGTTTGGGTCATACTGGTAGGCAGTCGTGGGGGGTGTGGCATCGAGCGGGATCGGCAGCGACTGGATGGCCTGTACGTTCCCGGCCACGTCCACAGCCTGGTACTCGAAAACGTGATTGCCGTCGTTGCCGATAGCCGCCACGGTACCGGTGACCCAGCTGGTCTGGTCGAGCCGGTAACGCACGCCGGCAATACCGCTGCGGTCATCGCCGGCGGTGATGGTCACCGTCACCGGCTGCACGTACCAGCCGGTGGGGGCCGGTGTACCGTCGATGGTTGCCTGCGCCGTGGGGGGTACGGTGTCGATACGAATTGGTACGATGTGCGCGGCTTCGTTGTTGCCAGCCACGTCTCTGGCCCAATACCGCAGCTCGTGCTCGCCCGGCGTACTGATCACGAGTGTGGTCGTTGTCTGGATGGGCCCGTTGTCAAGCTGGTGGAAGATCGTGCTGACACCCGATCCGGGTTCTGGGTCGCTGGCCGTCAGGTTGACCGTGACCGCGCTGCGCCACCAGCCATTGGCACCCTCGAGTCCGCTCAACGCGGCTTGGGCCGTGGGGGCCGTGCCATCGTACCAGAACGCATTGAGCAGTGCATTACGCTGCGCCTGGTTGACATTGCCGGCGCGGTCCTTGAGCCACAGATAGATGCTGTGCCGGCCGTCGCCTGGCATGGTGATGCTGCGGATGATGGGCTGCGTCGTAGCAACGTAGGTACCATCGGTGGGGCTGGTTGGTTCTTCATCCAGCTTGTAGTATGCGCCGACGATACCGGAGAGGTCGGGGGGATTGACCCAGGATAGGGTGAAATCATTGACGTTCGTCCACACCCCGGCCGGATTGCCGACCAGACTGCCCGGCACCTGGATCAGGCTATCGACTACGAAGTTACCGTTGCTGGCATCATGGATGATGTTGCCGTTCGTTTCCGTAGCTGCCACGCGTACGCGTGCATCCGGCTCGTTCATGCCTGGTACGAGCCAGCTGTAGGTGCCCGTATCAGGCTGGGCCGTCGCCAGCGGTTCCCAGGTAACACCACCGTCCCAGGACACGGTCAGCGTAATCGGGTTCGCGACAAACGGTCCCCCCGTCGTAGTCCACGTCACAGGATAGACGTGACCACCCGCCCAGGCCTCACCGCCGTTCGGGCTGGTGAGGGCAATCGTGCTGTTCGGGCTGGCCGATGCCTGGGCCGAGAGCAGCCACAGGATGCATACCAGCATGCCGATGCCCACCGCAGCCGGCCACCAGGGTTTTATCTCAGATTTTTGCATCATCGTGTTGCGTATTCTACCATTCCATCCTGCGACCGATGTATTATGGGACACGCAAGATCGCGCGGTGTCCATTCGATCGCAGACCGGGCACGGTCGTGCGTCCGGCAGTGCGTCCATGCCACGTGGAGCCTGGTCGTTGTGCAGGCCGGATGTCATTATACCATGGTGTTCCTGGCTGGCAAAGCGTTTGGATTTTGGATTTTGGATTTTGGATTTGTATGATAGAATCTTGTGCAAATCACCACAAGTCAGAGCGTTGCGTGCGCGTGGTTGTTTGACACGCAGGATGGGACCATGGTACGTGTTCGGAATGGAGTGACCAGCGTGTACGGCGGTGCGCGTCTCGGGGTGGTAGGACTTTCGTCTGCGCTTGCGGGGTGTGCCAGACGCGGGCGTGCAGCGCAAATTGTTCAGTTGAAGGGTGCTTGCGCAGCGTGGATGATTCGTGGCATCGTCTGCCTGGGTGGCCTGACGCTCATGTTTTGCCTCTTGGCCGGCCGGCCGGTGGCAGCTGAATCGCTGCCGCCTGACGTGACCGTCGACGTGTACGCCACATATGGGAGTGGTTACCCGACTGCCATGGCCTGGGCACCGGATGGCCGGCTGGTGGTCAGTACGAAAGAAGGCTGGCTGTACAGCGTGGCACCTGACGGTGGAGTATCGCTCTGGCTCGACCTGTCGGGCATCGTGTATACCGAGGGCGAGCAAGGGTTGATTGGCGTCGCTTTCGATCCACTTTACCCGAGTGAGCCTTACGTGTACGTCTATTACACCACCCGCATCGACGACGTCATCAGCAACCGCGTCGTGCGCTACCGCGACGTCGACGGCCAGCTGGTCGATGCGTTCGTGCTGCTCAACGTGGCGCGCATCCCTGAAGACGTTCCCTGCGCCTGGCACGTCGCCGGCAACCTGCACTTCGATACCCACGGCGACCTCTACGTGTCGATCGGGGATTATGGCTGCAACGCTGGTAATGCCCAGGGACGACACACGCCCAAGGGCAAGATACTGCGCCTGAACGTGCGGCCGCCGTACCGCGCCCAGCCCAATGCGGCGCGCGGTGCCCCTGGTAACATGCCCTGTGAAACGTTAGCCACGGCGGGCCCGCCCGACAACCGGGTGTACGCCTGTGGCTTTCGTAATCCTTTCGACTTCACATTCGACAGCGTAACCGGTTTCCTGTTCACCACCGAAAATGGCCCTGGCTGTAACGACGAGGTCAACCTGGTATGGAGCGGTGCTAACTATGGCTGGCCGCACAGTGCCACCGGTTACTACGACTGCCGGACCCTGCCGGCGCCTTACACCGAGCCGATCTACGTGTACCCACAGCCTATTGGCATCGCCGGGATCGAGCTGTTCAACAGCCATACGCTGCCCGAGTGGCGTCACCACCTCCTGTGGTGCGCCAACAGCACCACTACGCTCTTCCACGCACCGTTTGCCACGGACGCGTTCGACTCGCTGGTACCTGGCGCAGCCATGCCAATAGAGGGCGTTTCCTGCCCCACCGATCTGGCAATGGGACCCGATGGGCGGCTGTACGTGCTCGGCTTTGGTGTCGTACGCGTATTGACGAATCATGCCTGTGTGCTGCCGTGGGACACCGACGAAAACAGGCTGGTCGAAGTCGGTGACGTGCAGCGCATGGTGGGACTGTGGGGCCTGGCGTGGTGGGATGACGGTTATGAGACACGTTACGACATGAATTTCGACGGCGAGATCGACGCCGTCGACGTGCAGGCCGTGAGCAGCCACTGGGGCGAAAGCTGCCCGGATGGACCACTGGTGACGCCGGCAGTGATGCCGTAGTCTAAGTAGCAGATTGTACCAGTGGTTCCCGAATTGAAGCCAGACGTGCGCGACACTCTGGCGAGGCATGACGATGACGACTTCAACGATATCGCTCCCGCGAATGACCGAAACAGACGATGAGCTTTGGCGCCTGCGTCTCGAGCTCGATGGTCTGTTTGCCATTGCCCAGGTAACGTATCCCACCCGGCGCGATGAACCCATTCGTTACGTGGGTCGCCTGCTGCTGCCGGCCGACGAGGCATTCCCCCAACTGCAGGACCGTCTGGCGCGCCTTGCGTACACGCCGATGCTGCGCCAGGAAGGCGCGGACGACGTTTTGCTGGTTATCCCCGGCCTGTTTCGCGCGACCCGTTCGCGAGCATGGATCAACGCGGTGCTGTTTGTGCTCACCGTATTCACCACCCTGTTGGCCGGTGCGGTCAACGAACTGGGAACGATTCCCACCAGCCTGTCCGACCTCTTGACCGGTGCGCCGTTTGCCCTCTCCCTGCTGGCCATCCTCGGCGCACACGAGTTTGGCCACTATTTCCTGGCGCGCTGGCACAAGGTGGACGTGACCCTGCCCTACTTCATTCCGGTGCCCCTCGGCGTAGGGACGTTCGGTGCGTTCATTAAAATGAAATCTCCCGTCACCGACCGGCGTGCCCTGTTCGACGTGGCGGTGGCCGGTCCGCTCGCCGGCCTGGTGGTGGCCATTCCCCTGCTCTTGATTGGCCTCAACCTGTCGGACGTGGGGGCGATGCGCGTGGGCAGCGCCGGTATCCAGGAAGGCAACTCCCTGCTGTACGCGGTGGCCAAATTCCTCGTGTTCGGCCAGTGGCTGCCGGGCAATGGCCAGGATGTGTACCTGCACCCAATCGCCCTTGCCGCCTGGTTTGGCGTGTTGATCACGGCCTTGAACCTGCTGCCGGTGGGCCAGCTGGACGGCGGGCATATCATCTATGCCCTGCTGGGTAAGTCGTCGCGCTGGATCGGTTATGCAGTCCTGGCGCTGTTGGTCGTGCTGGGTTTCGTGGCCTGGAACGGCTGGTTTATGTGGGCGTTCCTGATTGTGTTCGTCACCGGCCTGCAGCATCCGACGCCGCTCAATGAAGTGACGGCCCTCGATTCACGCCGCAAACTGCTCGGCTGGCTGGCCATGCTCATCTTCTTCTTGACGTTCACGCCGACGCCGCTGCTGGTGTTGTAGCATCAGCCCAAACCAATCCGCGCCACATCAATGCTTATCCACACCGGTCACTCGCGCACCAGCATGGGCAGATAGACGCGGTCGATCGTCGGCTGCAGCACGAACAGGCCGCTCTCGGTATCGCTCACTGTCACCACCCCATCCGGCCACACGTACGGCGCAAATGCACCGGTGTGGCCGATGCTGTCGCTGCCCGGCACCGTATCGAAGTAAGCCAGCGGCCGGAACCCCATTCCCGGCAGGCTGCTGATGTCCAGGATGCGCAGCCCGGCCCGCCAGTTGGCCTGGAACACACGCGTGCCAACGATCTGCAGGTCGTGGTCGATGGCCGATGTGCTGTGGCTGAAGTGGCCCAATACGACCGGCTGATCCAGATCAGTGATATCGAAAGCATAGGTGCGCGTATTGGCCCCGGTGTGGTGCTCGTCCATCATGTCGCCCAGCAGCCAATAGCGCAGATCGGCGGTCAGGTCACCCTGGTGGGCGCGGGCAATGCCGGGATACGTAAAGTCGGCCACCGGCACAGGCTGGCTCTTGTTGGTGACGTCGAAGATGCTGACGTTATCGTCGCTGGCGACGAAGCAGATCTCACGACCATGGTAGGCATGATCGGGCCCGTCGTACACCAGGCACTCACCGGTTGATAAGGGTGTGTCGTTCTGCGCAAAACAGCCGGCAAAACTGGGCTGCAGCGGGTTGCTGACGTTCACGACGTGTACGCCATTCTGGCAGGCATCACCCACGCTGCGAAACACGTACAGGTACCCGGTTGCCTCGTTCATCCACAGGCTGTGACCGGCCACGAAGCCGGCGTAGTGTGCGGTTTCGGTGAAAGTCACCGGTGGATTGGTGACGGTGCGCAGCTGTGTCAGGTCGAACACCTGCAGGCCATGCTGCGCCGGCGAGTCGGCGACGATGTAGGCCACGTTGCCGTGCACAGCAATGTCCCGGTACTGCGACACCCCCTCATGCGTGGGCAGCTGGCCCAGATAGCGCGGGTTCGCCCGCTCGGTGATGTCGACGAAGGCCGTGGCATTGGTCAGGCCGAAGAGCACGTAGTCGCGCCCGGTCAGCACATCAGTCCAGCCCCAATGTTCGTTACCCTTGATCGCCGCGCTGGAAGCGCCCAGCCCACTGAGCGACAGCTGTGCCAGCAGGTCGACGTTGTGACAGGGATAACCGGCGGTAGCGCCGCCGGTGCATGCGGACGGGGTTGTCACGATCGATTGCGCCGGCGAAGCGGTGAAGATGATACTCACGGCCAACAGCACCACAGCTGCTATGACAAAGTGTAATTTTTGCATGATGTGCTCTCCAGGTGGTAAGCTCGCAGGGTTATTGATGGTCAAAACACAGGATAACGAAACTCGACGATAGGCGGATCCAGTTCAGATATGCGATATCTCCTCTATGCCATCCTCATCGTGACCGCCCTGGTAATGAACCTGACGACCGCTGCGGCCGGGTCGACCGACCAGCCCTGGGTCTACAGCACCTACTTCGGCAGCGAGGCCGAAGACCTGGGAGCCGGTGTAGTGATCGACACACAGGGCCGTGCCACCATCACCGGCTACACGTCTGGCACGAGTTTCCCGACCACGGGATGGTCTGATGCGCCGCAGCACGGTGTCGATGCCTTCGTCACCCGGTTCGACGCCAATGGTGCCACGACCAGCTTCAGCTTCTGGTTCAACGCGCTGACTCTCTTTGCCGAAGACGAGGGCTACAGTATCGCGCTGGATGCCCAGGGCAACGCATATGTCACCGGCTATACGCGCTCGGCCGACTTCTGTACCGTTTTCGGTAGCGTTCCCGGCTTCAGCACCAGCTATTTTGGCGAAACCGATGCCTTCGTCCTGAAGATCCGCGCTGACGGCAGTGGGCTGGCCTACTGCACCTTCCTGGGCGGCAGCGACTGGGATGTGGGTCGCGCCATCGCCGTGGATGAGGCGGGCAATGTCGTCGTGGTCGGCGGCACCTGGTCGAGCGATTTCCCCACGACTGCCGGCGCCGTGCAGCCGGCACTGGCCGATCTCCGCGACACCTTCCTGGTCAAGCTCGACGCCAGGGGTACAGCGCTGCTGTACAGCACGTTCCTGGGCGGTACCGGCCAGGAAGAAGCGGTGGCGGTGCAGCTGGCCTCGGCCAACGTCCTCCAGGTGGCCGGTTGGACGAATTCGGCCAACTTCCCGGTGACGCCGGGCGTGCTGGGACCCCTGTACGGCGGCAGTACCGACGGCTTCCTCTACCAACTCGATCTGACGGCGCAGCGGCTCGCCTACAGCACCTACCTGGGGGGCAGCGGTGAAGACCGCCCGGCCGATCTCGTGATGGCCGGGCAACATGCCGTGGTAACCGGTGTGACCCGATCGATTGACTTCCCGACAACGCCCGCGACCCTGGCCACGACACCGCCTGGTGGTCAGGATGCCTTTGTGGCCCAGGTGGCGCCCGACGGCCAGTCACTCGGTTTTTCGACATACCTGGGCGGCAGCGGCGACGATTGGGCGTGGGCCCTGCACGCGACCGCTGACAGCCTGTTCGTCGCCGGTGCCACTGCGTCGACCGATTTCCCCACCACGGCGGGTGCAGTCGCCACTGCGCTGCACGGTGAGCTCGATGCGGCACTGGTGCAGCTCTCGCCCGATGGGTCTCACCTGCGCTATGGTACCTACCTGGGCGGCAGCGACATCGACCAGGCGCGCGGCCTCGCCGTCGACGCCGGCGGGGACGTCGTGCTGACCGGCAGTACCACGTCGGACGATTTTCCTACCACGCCGTCGGCTTTCGATACGACGTACAACGGCGGCGGCGATAGTTTTGTGACGCGGCTGCAGCTGGATGTCGTACCGCCGTCCGGTTATCGCCAGTTCTTGCCGGTGCTGCGCCAGCGTTGAGATGCAGTTGGCAAAGGTCGACAAGGTCTCACGTCACGTTTGGGCCCGGCATCTGGGGATACCGGGCTCCTCATGACCAGGCAAGGCCAACCTGGGCAGGCTCCTCGTACCGGCAAAGCCGATCAGGACGGGCACACCCAGCCCCACTGCGCACTGAACTGCATGATGTCGCCCACCGTCACCACGCCGTCTTTGTCGCGGTCGACGCGGTTGCGGTAGCAGGCATCGGCCTGGCCGCAGTTCCAGCTCTGCGCGGCCTGCGTGATGTCGAGTGCATCAACCTGGCAAGAACAGTCGAGATCACGCCAGGTGCACAGCGGTTGCGGCAGCAGAACAAACAGGCCCTCACCCATGCCACTGACGATCACCGTGCCGCTGTCGAAGAAGGGGTAGTTGCCCCAGGCACCGTTGAAGTTGGCGTTGTTGTTGGCGGGGTAAATGTCGAAGTAACCGTACTCGAACGGCGCCACCGGGTTGGTGATGTCCAGGATGCGCAGCCCGGCACGGTAATTGGCCTGGTACGAGCGGTTGCCGACGATGAACTGGTTGTGGTCGATGGCGAGGGTTGGACCGACGTAGGTGTGGACCAACACAGGGTTGTTCAGGTCGGCCATATCCCACACGTAGGTGTGTGTATTGTGACCATAATCCATTTCGTCCAGCTCATCGTCCAGGTAGAAGTAGCGGTGATCCTCGGTGAGCCAGCCCTGGTGAATGTAGCCGGCACCTGCATAAGTGCGGGCCGAAATCTGCACCGGTGCGCCTTTGTTGGTCACGTCCATGATGACAACCTGCCCACCAGTGCTCGAGTTGCCGTTGGAGTTGATGCAAATCTCCTTGCCGCGGTGTTCGGCATCAGGTCCATGGTAGATCACACAGGTCGTATCATGGGTGTAGGCACTGCCGGCGCAGCCGGCAAACGTGGGGGTACCCGGATTGTTCACGTCGATCATGTGCAGGCTGCCGTTGCATGCGGGCGCCCCGCCGGACGAAATGCCGACCACGTACAGGTAGCCAGTATCCGGATTGATCGTGATGTCGTGGGCGCTGCCGAAGCCGGTGTAGCGCGGGGCGGTGAAGGTCACCGGCGGGGTGGTCACGTCGCGCAGCTGCGTCAGGTCGAAAACCTGCATGCCGTGTGCGCCGTTCGAGTCAGAGATAATGTAAGCAAACGTGCCATAGGCTTTCAGCTCGCGCCACGACGAGGTCCCCGAAGCCGATGGCAGGTTGCCCAGGTAGATCGGGCTGGTCGGATTGGTGATGTCGACGAAGGCGGTGCCGTTGGTGCGTCCCATCAGGGCATACTCTTTGCCGGTGAGTGGATCGGTCCATCCCCAGATGCTGCTGCCGCCGCCACCACCGATGGTGCTGTTGGGCAGAAACGCCCCCAGGTCGATGTTGCTGCACGGATAGGCGCCGGCCATGCCGCCGACGCACGGTGTGAAGACCATCGGCGCCAGTTCCTGGGCCGGCTCCTGGTCGGCCAGTATGCGGGCACGCAGAACCGCACCGGGATCATCGGTACTGACCGGTCCCTGCGGATCGACGCCAGCCTGGACAGGAGCCGCCGCGCCGGCCAGTGCGGTGGCAAAAACGAGCGCAACGAGAAGGATAGAGGGCAGCAGTTTCATCGTCGGTTGTCTCCTCTGGAAGGTATGCCTGGTTTTCTGGGACAGCTACGGACATGCAGCGCGCAATAGTACCACAAACCTTCCAAACAGGTCAAACGCCTGACGCCCGAACCCTGGACAGGTGGGTTCTGTTCCACGACGACGTCACGCCGGGTAAGTGCTAACGCCAACGGCTAGACAGGGGCAAGTTTGTCCGTCACCAGACTCATCAGGAACTTGCGCTCGCCTGCCGTAACGAAGGATATCGTGATCGCCAGATCGCTCCCATCCGGTACGATCTGCACGACCTGCCCACGGCCGAACTTCTCGTGCTGCACCTCCATCCCAGGTCGGTAGGCCGTCGCCACGATGCGCCCTGACTTGAAGCCAGCCTGGGCCTCACCTGCGGCAGCCTGCGCCTGGACCACCGACGCCACTTCGCGGTCGCGCCAGGCATCGGCGAAGCGCTGCACGTCGTCCGTGGTGCGCACCTGGCGCCGCAGTCGTTCCAACTGCTGGTGCGCAGCCGCCAGCTGCGTCATCAAACGATCCTTTTCACTGGCGCGCAGGCTGCCCTGTGCAACCCGGCGCGAGGCCGAAGCCAGGGCACGGCTCAGCTCGTTGAAGACTTCCACCGGTTCCGAGGTCGCTAACCCCACGTTGATCAGGCGCACGCCGTTCTGCCGGCACAGCTCGGCCCGCATTTCGTTGCGCTGCGCCTCTTCCATCTCTTCTTCATCACTCAGCCGAGTCTTGCGCTGACCTTGCAGCCCGATGAAACGCACCGCCACGCCCGCTTCGGGACTGTAGAGGTCGAGCTTGAGTAACCGGTTGGTGCCGGGGTTGCGCAGCCAGGCTGGTGTCACGTTGGCTTCGATCACGAAACCATCCAGGATGCGGGTCATGATCTCACGCCAACCCATGGCGGTCTGCCACATGCGATTTGCCAATGCCTCCGTCTTGTGCGTACTCGTGCATTCGTTCAAATGTTCGAGTGCGCATTGTATTCAAGACGGACAGATTGTGCAAGTAGTCGGAGGACGGGCTTGGGATTCGGTTGCAGAAAACGAGCCGGCCCGTCCCGGTTGCCTGGCTGCGGCCAAACCCACTGGGGTGCATCGCATGTCTGGGGCACGACACAAGACCCTTCGGGTTTCTCACCATAATCGCCGATCACTGGTACTTCATGGCAGTCTCCCGGTGCTGTATCCCGGCCGTTGACGAAAACCCGAAGGGTCTGCCCCCAATCTGAGATATACCCAACCCACTGCGCTCGCTTTGTCGCCGGCATGCACCATGTTATAATGGGCCTGCGTGTAGAATCTGAGAGTCTATCCCAATACTCAGGAATCACCCGGAAAACGCGGCCCTTGCGCAGGATTTCCGATAGACTTCGAGGTGGTGCAGGTTCGGCCTGGTAGAACACTGCGACCACTGACCAACAACAGAAGGGACAACCCATCGTGACCCAACCCATGGCAGACCACGAGCTGGTGGTGATTGCAGACGTGCCCGGACGCATGGTTGCCGAAGTGCTGCGGGCCAAACTGGAGAGTGCCGGTATTCCAGCCATGCTGACCTTCGAGAGCTCAGGCTCCACACTGTTCCCCACGCCTGACCTGACCCTGGGCCTGGTACAAATCCTCGTCCCCAAGGAATTCGCCGAGGATGCCCTGGCCGTGCTCGAAGAGGAGACCGAACCCGACGATGAAACCAGCCCGGACGCGGCGAGCTGACGGCACAGCGTGATTGGCACGTTGTCGGACAAACAGCGCACCTGGTTGGTGGCGGGGCTGTTGGGATTGGCGGCCCTCGTCCTGTATAGCTTCACCCTGATCCCGTCGGTGCCACCGACCGACAGCGGCGAGCTGATCCTGGCGGCCTGGCTGCCGGGCATTGCCCACGCGCCCGGTTTTCCCCTGTGGGTCGTTGTGGGTTGGCTATTCAGCCACCTCCTGCCCTTGGGCAGTGTTGCGCAGCGTCTGAACTGGATGTCGGCATTTTTCGGCGCCCTATCGGTCATGGCGACTTTCTGGCTGCTGATGCTGGGTCTGCCGTGCGCCAAACCGCAGGCTTCGGCCAAAGCGACGGGTTCCCGCCAGGATGTCCGCGAACGCAGCACACGCCAGTCTCCTCCCAAGGCCACGTCTGCGCCACGGCCAACCGCTGCGCCAGGCATCCCGCTCGCCGCCTGGGTCGCAGCCGCGGTTGGCACGCTGGCCTATGCTCTGGCCCGCACGATCTGGTCGTGGAGCGTGGTGGCCGAGGTGTATGCGCTGCACGTCTTCCTGGTGGCCACGATCCTGGCCCTGCTGCTGGTTTGGCGCCAGCGGCTGACCCAGGGTGAGCCGCCGGCCCGTGCGGGACGCTGGCTCGTGCTGGCGGCGGGCGTGTACGGCCTGGCCCTGGGCAATCACAACCTGACCATTGGACTGCTGGCACCGGCAATCCTGCTCTGGCTGTGGGTCAACCGGCGTGGTCTGACGGTACGCGTGTTCGTGCTGGCAGCGCTGGCCCTGGCCGCAGGATCGCTCATCTACCTCTACCTGCCGTTGCGCGCCGCCCAGGATCCGCTGCTGAACTGGGGCGACCCCTACAACCTGCCGCGCCTGTGGTGGCACATCACCGGGCGGCAGTACCAGGTCAATATTTTCGGCGGCACCCTGGCCACGATGGCACGCCAGCTGGGCGAGGGAGCTGAGCTGTGGGCGCAGCAGTTCACGCCGCTGGGCGTGCTGTTCAGCCTGTTGGGTTTCGTGCTTCTCTGGCGGCGCGACCGTGCGCTGTTGGGCATGACGCTCCTCGTCGCCTTTTTTGGCGTCGCCTACGCCGTGGTGTACGAGATCGCCGACGACCGCGACGCCTATTACCTGGCGACGTTCGTGGTATCGGCACTGTGGCTGGCCTGCGGCCTGTACGGCACCCTGGAATGGATCGCCGCGCGCCGTCCCAACCTGGTCCGGCCGGCGATGGTGGCCGTGGCCCTTTTGCCCCTGCTGGTGCTGGCCTGGAACTGGCGCGTGGCCGATCATCGCCACTACACCTACCCGGCGACCTACGCGCAAAATGCACTGGACGAAGCGGAAGCGGACGCGCTCATTCTCACGTCCGATTGGCAGCTGTACGCACCGCTCCTCACGCTGCAGCAGGTCGATGGCCAGCGCCCCGACGTGGCCACGCTCGACATGCTTCTGTTCCAGAACCGCCCCTGGTACCACGACCAGGTGCAGCAGAAGTATCCCGACCTGGTCAGCGGCGTGGCGGCCGAACAAACCGCCTTCCTGGAGAAGCTGCGCCAATTCGAAGCGGGTGAGCTGCCCGCGGGTGACAGCGAGATCGGCCCACGCTATCAAACCCTGCTGCGTGCCCTGCTCGACCAGGCCCTGGCCAGCCGCCCCGTCTACGCCACACCCGACGCCCTGGCGCAGCTGGAGCAGTTCGGCATCGATTTGCAAAACCAGGTCGTGCCCGGTGCGGTGCTGATGCGCGTGCTGCCAGCTGTCCCCGCGGCATCGGTCGAGCTGACGCCAGCGCGCTGGAGCATCCAACCATTTCTCGACGCCGCGACCAACGGCACCTACCTGGACGAGCCGGCGCAGAAGGTGCGGCGCAGCCATGCCGGCATGGCCGCCAACCGCGGCACCTATTACGCCCGCGTCAACCGCTGGGCCGACGCCGTGCCCGGTTATGCCCAGGCCATCGCCATCGACCCAAGCTACGTCACGGGCTACCTGCTCCTGGCCGAAGCCCAACAGCGCGCCGGCGACGTCACCGCCGCCCGCCAAACGCTCGAATCTGCCCTGGCCGTCGATCCTGGCAACGCCCAGGTCCAGCAGCGCCTGGCAGCCCTGGGCGCACCCTGATGACGTCACCGGCCACAAAACCGACCGGAAATCCACAGAGAGACTCATACGCATACTCATTCACTCTCTGTGACCTGTGTGTTCTCTGTGGCGCATCCTAATGGAGACACAATCTATGCAGATCGATGTGGTTCTATCGTACGAAAAAGGTTTGCACCTGGCGGCGGAGGCGGCGCGCACGGCGGAAACATTGGGCTTCGACGGCCTGTGGACTGCCGAGACGCAGCATGACGCCTTTTTGCCCCTCGTGCTGGCCGCCGAACACACGCAGCGCATTCAGCTGGGCACCGCGATTGCGGTGGCTTTTGCGCGCAGCCCCACCGAGCTGGCGTATACGGCGTGGGACCTGCAGAGCCTGTCGCAGGGCCGCTTCATCCTGGGGCTGGGCACCCAGGTCAAAGCGCACATCGAGCGCCGTTTTGGCATGCCCTGGGATTCACCGACGGCCCGCCTGCGCGAGATGATCCTGGGCATGCGCGCCCTGTGGAACACCTGGCAGACCGGTGCCAAACTCAATTTCCGCGGCGAATTCTACAAGTTGACCCTGATGGCGCCCTTTTTCAACCCGGGTCCCATCGAACATCCGCACATTCCCATCTTCATCGCCGGCGTGAACAAGGGGCTGTGCCAGCTGGCGGGCGAACTGTGCGAGGGGTTTCACGTGCACCCCTTCCACTCGACGCGTTACCTGCGCGAAGTGACGCTGCCCAACATCGCCATCGGGCTGGAAAAGAACGGCCGCACCCGCGCCGACATGCAGCTTTCGAGCTCCATTTTTGTCATTACCGGCCAAACACCCGCCGAAATCGACGCCGCACGCCAGGCCGTACGTGCGCAGATCGCTTTCTACGCCTCGACGCCAAGTTACCACGCCGTGATGGAAACCCACGGCTGGCTCGACACCGCCGAACGCCTGGGCATGATGGCGGCGCGCCAGCAGTGGTCCGACATGGCGGTGTTGATCGACGACGAGATGCTGGAAGTCTTTGCCGTGACCGGTGCGCCCGACGAGCTGGCTGGGCTGATCCAACAGCGCTACGATGGCCTGCTCGATCGCATCAACTACTACGTGCCCTTCGTGCCCGGCGAATCGGACGACTACTGGCGGCGCGTGGCAGCCGCGTTTCATCCGTGATATGAGCACATCGAGTCCCGTGCCGTCGCTGTCGTTCACCCCGGTGGACGATCCCACGCAGTGGAACGCTGCCCTGGCGGCTCTGCCGGCCCACCACGTGCTACAGTCGTGGGAGTGGGGCGAGATCAAACGCCAGACGGGCTGGCAGGCGCAGCGCCTGCTGTTTACCCGTGGCGGCCAGCCGGTAGCCGCGGCCCAAATTCTGACGCGCCAGCTGGGACGGCTGCCGCTGGGCATGCAGTACGTCCCCAAGGGTCCGGCGCTCGATTACTGCGACCGTGAGCTGGTGACCCAGGTGCTGGCCGTGCTCGAACGACAGGCGCGGCAGCGGCGTTTGATTCTGCTCAAAATCGATCCCGACGTCCGTGCCGACAGCGACGAAGGGCGCGCGTTTGCCGGTTTGCTCAAGCGGCGTGGCTGGATCTATTCGGCAGACCAGGTGCAGTTCAAGAACACGGCGCTGATCGATCTCACCCCCGCCGAGGAAACCATGCAGGCCGCCTTCAAACCGAAGTGGCGCTACAACCTGCGCCTGGCCGAACGTAAAGGGGTGCGCGTGCGCATCGCCACCCCAGGTGATCTCGACACCTTCTACCGTCTGTACCAGGAAACGGCCCAGCGCGACGGCTTCATCATCCGCCCGTACGACTATTACCGCGTGGCCTGGGAAACATTGTTGACCGCCCAGGGTCACACTGGGGGACGCCTGTTCCTGGCGGATGTGGCGGGCGACACCGTGGCCGGACTCTTTTTGGCGCGTTTTCACCAGACCGTGTGGTTCTTGTACGGCGCATCGAGCAGCCGGCACCGCGAGACGATGCCCAACCATCTCCTGCAGTGGGAAGCGATACGCTGGGCCAAACAGGCGGGGTGCACGGTCTATGACATGTGGGGCGCACCGACCGAGCTCGTCGAAAGTGATGCCCTGTGGGGTGTCTGGCGTTTCAAAGAAGGGTTTGGCGCCCAATTCACGCCGCACGTCGGTGCCTACGATTTTGCCGCGACGCAGCCAGTCTATTGGTTGTACACGGTGGCCATGCCCAAAGTGATCGAGCAGATGCGGCGCAGTTACCTACGGCGCGTACAGCCATAGAAACCAGAAAGGGCGCGTAGACCCTTCGGGTTTCTCACTTGCAGACGCGATTGGCTGACAGTAGAATCCACATCTTGAACCAGGCACGTTTCACTGCAACAAGAAACCCGAAGGGTCTGCGGTGGCGTCTCAGATTTCCAGTGCTCGCATTGTTTTCATTGACAGTGAAAACTTTGTCGTGTATAGTTTCATTATGAATGAAAACTCCTGGCTATCTCGTTAGTCCAAGAACCAGGTACGGGCGATGCTGTTAGAGCAGTTTCAAACATTCTGGCAGCGCGACACCGGTATCGAGCGTGAACAACTGACGACGGTCGAACGCGCAGCCGCTGCGCCACATGCGGTCATCATTAATGGGTGACGCACCCATCACCGAAAACGGCCTGACGATCGAGATCCAGCCGCTTGTCGACTGGCTG
>CAZXQZ010000074.1:0-19015 GCA_964642445.1 uncultured Anaerolineae bacterium | reverse complement strand
CATCCAACATCCAACATCCAACATCCAACATCCAACATCCAAATGCAAACCACCAACCAAGCCAAAACCATCCCCTGGAGCGAACGCCTGACCCGGCTGCCATACTGGCTGCTGGTTGCCATTCTGCTGGCCATCCTGATCCTTTGGGGCATCAGCACCGACGCGGGTTACCAGGTGATCTTCACGGCCATCGTCGGCGGCATGGTCGTGACGATCTATGTGACGCTGGTCGCTTATGCGCTGTCGCTGTTTTTTGGCCTGGGGGTTGCGCTGGCGCGCGTATCGTCCAGCCGCGCGGTGCGTGAAGCCGCCACGTTCTACACCGAGATCGTGCGCGGCGTGCCGATGCTGGTCATCCTGTATTACATTGCGTTCGTCGGTGCACCGGGGCTGATCGATCTGCTCAACCAGGTGGGTGCCTGGCTGGTAAGCATTGGTCTGCCCATGCAGTGGCTGGCCGATCTGAGCGTACGTGACATGAGCTTCACGGCACGCGCAATCCTGGCGTTGACGATCGGTTACAGCGCGTTCATCGCCGAAATCTTCCGCGCCGGCATCGAATCGATCGACCGCGGCCAGGTGGAAGCGGCGCGCAGCCTGGGGCTATCGGCGTGGCAGGCGATGCGTTACGTCATCCTGCCGCAGGCGATCCGGCGTGTGCTGCCGCCGCTGGGCAACGACTTCATTGCCATGCTCAAGGATTCTTCGCTCGTCTCGGTGCTCGGCGTGCAGGACATCACGCTATTGGGCAAAACCTACGCCTCGAGTACCTTCCGCTTCTTCGATACCTTCAACGTCGTGGCATTTCTCTACCTGGTAATGACCATCACCCTCTCGATCTTCATCCGCTGGCTCGAACAACGCTCCCCCACCTACCGCGACCGCGACCGCCTTCGCTAATTCAAATCCAAAATCCACAAAATCTAAAATCGAATCTCCGCCACTGACTCCACCACGTGCACCGGACGATAGGGAAAACGTCCGACATCTTCACGCCGCGTGACGCCGGTCAGCACCAGGATCGTCTCCAGGCCGGTTTCGACGCCGGCGACGATGTCGGTGTCCATACGATCGCCGATCATGATCGTGTCGGCCGAGTGCACGCCCAGGTACTTGAGCGCGGTGCGCATCATGAGTGGATTCGGTTTGCCGACAAAAAACGGTTTGATGCCGGTGGCCATCTCGATCAGCGCCGCCACGGCGCCGCACCCCGGTTCTGGCCCATGCTCCGTCGGCCCAGACGCATCGGGGTTGGTGCCCACGAAACGGGCACCGGCCGAAACCAGGCGCACCGCTTTGGTCAGCTGCCGGAAATTCAACTCGCTGGTTTCCCCAATCACCACATAGTCAGGTTCCTGGTCAGTGACGACGTAACCGACTTCGTACAGCGCCTGGGTCAACCCACTTTCGCCAACCACGTAGGCCGTGCCGTTCGGCCGCTGGGAGGCCAGGAACCGCGCCGTGGCCAGCGCTGAAGTGAAAATCGACTCGGGCGGAATGTCCAGGCCGCTGTTACGCAGGCGATGCGCCAGGTCACGCGGCGTATAACGCGAGTTGTTGGTCAACACCAGGAATTTGGCCTCGCGTTGGCGCAGGCGCTGGATGAATTCATCGGCGCCGGGAATCATCGTACGCCCGCGCACCAATACGCCGTCCATATCCATCAGGTAATTCTTCGGCTGAGTCATGCAAATCCTTTCTTATTGAACGTCCCCGGCATGGTCCGCATGCGGTTTGCTCGTCGGCGCGGTTCGGTGGACCGTGCCGGGGACGTTGTTTTGCCTACACCAACGCGTCAAGGCGGGCGCGAATTTTGGAAGCCATATACGCCGTGCCGCAGTCGTCGCACAGGGTTGCGGCGCGCAACAGGTCGGCGCGCGCTGCCGCCAGGTCGCCCATCGCCTGCCAGGCCTCGCTGCGGTACATCAGCAAGCCGGCCACTTCGAGGCGGCAGCCGAGGGCTTCGAAGTTTTCCAGAGCGGTCGCAAACGCTGGCATAGCCTCGTCCCAGGCACCGCGCAGCGCGGCCAGGCGTCCCTTCATCAGCCAATAGCGGAAATCGTCGCGTGGGTTGGCTTTGTCACCCTTCTGGTGCGCCAGGTTGTCCATCCGACGTAGGACGTCGATCAGCGCTTCGTATGCCCCCTGGGCCAGGTAAACCTCGGCATACCAGGCATATGGCTCCCAGCCCAGGCATTCTTCGCTTTCTTTGATCAGAGCCAGTGCACGGTCCCATGCCTGCTGCCAGATCGCCAGCTCGACCGCGGCCCCGAAGGCCCATCGCATGAGCTGGCGCTGGCCGGTGCTCTGCGCCCGGCCCAGGGCAAAAGCCACGTCGGCCTCGGCCAGGTCGAAGTCACCCAACATCACCGCAATGTGGGACCGATGGCTGCGCACGAAGACAGCCAGCCGGGCATCCCCAGTACGTTCGGTCAAGGCGTGGGCGTGGTTGGCCGCGGCCAGTGCCCTGGCCAGGTCACCGCGACCCGAGTAGGCATGGGCATTCGTGGCCTCCGCCCACGCGACACGATCGACGGCGCCGATCTTCTCGCCGATGGCCCGGTCGCGCGCGGCATAGTCGAGGGCCTCGTCCCAACGCGCCAGGACGTACATGTCCTCGGCCAGGAATTCGTAACCGTACGCCTCGGCCAGTGGATAATGCGCACGCTGACCCAGCTCCACCAGGCGCTGCGCCCAACTGATGCTCTGCGGTATCTCGCCGAGCTGCTGATAGGCGCCCGACAAGCTGAAGTAGATGAGTGCCAGGGTGTCCGCATTGCCCAGCGGTTCGGCCAGCTGGCGCGCTTCTTCCAGGTAGGCGATCGCCTGGGACCATTCGTTGCGATAGTGGTGAAAACGGGCCAAATTGGCCAGGGCACGCGCCCGCTGGTTCGGCTCGCGCTGCGGGTCCAACTCGGCCAGGGCGGCATGCAGGTAGGGTGCACCGCGGTCATCACCAGCTTGCGTATACGCCATGCCGATCTGCGCCTGCAGCGTGACGCGCAGTGTGCCATCGGTAGCCAGCGCCAGGGCGCGCTGGAAATACTCGGCCGCCCGCGCATCGAACCCCGAACGCATGCTGACCTGGCCCATTTCCTGGTAGATGGCGAGGAGGTCGGCCGTCCGGTCGAGTGATTCGGCGCACATGGCGGCTCGCTCGTAATAGCGCAAGGCTTCATCGTGGGCAAAGACGCGCGTCGCACGTTCCGCAGCCAGCACGGCGTAACGCTGACCGCGCACCAGGTCGCCGCTCTCGATAAAATGATAGGCCAGGTCCTGGACGTATCCGTTGTTGGCGGAGGGGTCCAGCGCTTCCAGGCGTTCGCCGATGCGCTGGTGGATGCGCCGGCGGCGAATCGGGTTCAACTCACCGTACAACACTTCACGGATCTTGTCGTGCGTGAACAGGTACGCATCATCGCTGGTCACCTGCACGAGCTGCGCCCCATTGGCCTCGTCCAGCGCATCGAGCAGGGCATCTTCGCCCATCGTCACCGCGGCGGCCAGTTCGCGGTAACCGAACTTGCGCCCCATGACCGCTGCGGTGTGCAGCACGTCGACGCAGGTGGCTGTCAGCCGGCTGATGCGGTGGCCAATGGTCTCCTTGATGCTCTGCGGAATCACCAGGTCGGCGACATCCCGGCGCGCCCACGACCCGTCACGCCGGAAGATCTGGCCCTGTTCGACCAGGGATTTGACGACTTCTTCGACGAAAAACGGGTTGCCTTCGGTTTCACGAAAGACCGCGGCCGTCAGTTCGGTCGAGATCGTTTCCTGCCCAAACAGCGTGCCCAACAAAACTGTCACGTCATCTTCCGCCAGGCGTCCCAGGGACACGCGGTGCGCCAGCCGCTCGCGCTGCCACTGGACCAGGGTTTCGGCCAGGGGGTGTGCCCGACCCAGCTCGACGTCGCGGTAGGCGACCAGGATCAGCAGCGGCTCGCCACGCAGATTGCGCAGCAGGTAATGAATCAGCGCCAGCGTGTCGCGGTCGGCCCAGTGCAGGTCATCGATGAAGAGCAGCATACCGCGGCTGCCAGCCAGGCGCTGCAGCAAACGTGCCACGTAGTCGAACAAGCGCAGGCGTGCCTCAGGTGCTGGCAGGGCGGGACTGGGCGGCAGCGGGCCAATTTTGGTATCGAGTTCGGGCGCCAGACGGGCCAGCTCGGGGGCGAGCGATTCGAACTGTACGTGCAGTGTCTCCGCTGGCTGCTGATGGACCCAGGCACGCAGCGCCTCCACGAACGGCAGGTAGGGGGTTGACGCCTCATATTCGTAACAGCCGCCGCGCCAGACCACGGCGCCGTTGAGCTGCGCATAGACCATCATCTCGTTGGCCAGGCGGGTTTTGCCGATGCCCGGTTCGCCGGACAACAAGACCAGGTGCCCGTGACCCTCGCGGCTGTGCTGCCAGAGCTCGCGCAGCTGGCTCATTTCGGCCCGTCGCCCCACCAGGTGCCCGCGCACCAGGCTGTCGAGCAAGCCCAACGTCACTGTGACTGGCTCATCCAGGGTCGCGAAGGCGGCCTGATCCTGTACGGTGATGTTGTCCAGGCTCTCGATGACCGCGTGTGCACTGTTGAAACGGTCGTCAGGGTTCTTGGCCAGGAGCTTGAGAATGATGCCTTCCAGCGGGGGTGAGAGATCGGGTGCGTAGCTGCGCGGCGGCACCACCGGTGCGTGGAGGTGCTGCGAAATCACCGCCAGGATGTCGTCCCCCGTAAAGGGCAGTCGCCCGGTGGTCATTTCGTACAGCATGACACCCAGTGCATACAGATCGGCGCGATGGTCGAACGTCTGACCGATGGCCAGCTCGGGTGCCATGTAGAAGACGGTGCCCGAAATCGTGCCTTCGGCGGTCAGGCGCGACGCCACGGAGCGCGCCAGGCCGAAGTCGGTCAGTTTGGCGACACCCGCCGCCGTGATGAGCACATTCTCCGGTTTGAGATCGCGATGTACGATGCCGTGGGCGTGGGCATGGTCGAGCGCGGCACAAATTTGCCGGGTGACTGCCAATACGTCAGGCAGGGGCAGGGGCAGGCATTCCAGCAGTGAGCGACCGCTCACCAATTCCATTATAATGAAAAAGGAGTCGCCGCTCGTGCCCGCATCGTACATCGAGACAATGTTGGGGTGGTTGAGCTGGGCGGCAATCTGGGCCTCGTTCAGCAGGCGATGACGCGTTTCGGCGCCGATGGTTTCGGCCCACAGCACCTTGATCGCCACGTCGCGGCCCAGGAGGACGTCATGCCCACGGTAGATGGCGCCCATGCCACCCATGCCCACCTGGGCATCGACGCGGTAACGTTCGTTGAGGCATGTTCCGATCATGATCCGCCTCCTCGTGCCGGTGTAGGAAGCATACCCGATGAGACAGTGGTCAGCGAGCCTGCTTCCTGCACCAGCCCTGGCTGGCGCTGCAGCACAACCACCGTCACGTCATCGAACGGCGTGGCCCCTGCGATGTGCTGGGTGAGCGCGCGGTCGATCGCTTCCAGGATGCCGGCCGCCGGCAGCTGCGCATGCGCACGCAGAACGTCCACCAGCCGGCCGCGGCCGAATGGTTCACCCTCCTGGTCCAGGGCATCGGTCACACCATCGGTGATCATCACCAGGGTCTCGCCGGCCTCCAGCGCCAGCTGACCTTCGAGATACACGGTGTTCTCGTCGAAGCCCAGGATGGGG
This sequence comes from uncultured Anaerolineae bacterium, assembly GCA_964642445.1. Lineage (GTDB taxonomy): Bacteria > Chloroflexota > Anaerolineae > SSC4 > Amarolineaceae > SSC4. Next base: position 13,330 of record CAZXQZ010000074.1, on the reverse strand, counting down.
CCTGTGCGTCGCAGTCCATAGAGAGTGGCCTGGTTCAGGACCAGCGGCGGATCGTGGCCGGCGTTGACGTAGGTGATGGCACCGGACTCGGGTGCAAACTGGAGGTAGGCCAGGCTGACGAACATGTTGTCGGCGGCGTCGGCACAAATGAGGCGGTTGGCCAGGCGAATGCCCTCGGCGGGCGTCACGGCGCGAGTCAGGCTGGCGCGCAGCGTACTGCGCGTGAGCGCCATGAAGAGTGCGGCGGGCATGCCCTTGTCCGATACGTCAGCAATGACGATGCCCCACCGCGGCTGTGCTGCGTCCCCGACGTCGATGAAGTCGTAGAAATCACCGCTGACTTCGCGGGCCGGCCGCCAGATGGCCGCCACGTCCCAGCCAGCAACGACCGGCGTCTGGCGCGGCATGAGGTTGCTCTGCAGCTCGCGCGCCACTTGCAGCTCACGCTCCATGCGGCCCTTTTCGATGGCGACCTGGTAGAGGCGTGCGTTTTCGATGGCCACGGCGGCGCTGGCAGCGATGGCCGCGAGGAGATCGAGGTCATCCGGGGCGAATATGCCAGCCTGCAGACGGTTATCGACATAAATCACGCCGAGGGTGGCTTCTTTGACGTGCAGCGGGACACAGAGGATCGAGCGTAGTCCCAGGCCGATCACACTGGCCCGCCCCGCCAGCCAGGCGTCACTCTGGGCATTGCTCGTCAGCAGCGGCTTGCCGTCACGCGCCACCCGCTCCACCACGCCGCGCGAGACCTGGAACTCCGGCTCGTCGATGGTGCGCTGGTCCATGCCGCGCGCCGAACGGAAGGCCAGGCGTCCGCCGGCGTCCAGGAGCATGAGGAATCCACGTTCGGCGCGCGTCGCGGCAATCACTTCGTCCATGACCCGGTTGAGCACCGTGTCCAGGTCGAGCGACGAGCTAAACGATAACGAGATGCGGTAGAGCATCTCCAGCCGCGCAAGCGATGGTTCGGGCATGGCTGTCCTGCGTTTGCATTGGCGTACCCACGTGGGGCACGGAGTGGCCACGTGCTTCCCTAACTATACACTGGATTGGCCGAGTTTTCAACTGGATCGACGTCGTCGGGTACATCTCAGGTTGGGGGCAGACCCTTCGGGTTTTGGTAGATGGCCGGGATTCAGCACTGGGAGGCATTGCCATGGCGTACCAGCTATCGGCGATTATGGGGAAAAACCCGAAGGGTCTTGTATTGTGCCCCAGACGTGCGATGCACCTGAGATCGTCCCCGTGCCGCTGTCAGGATGGCACCCCAGAGACTTTCGCTCATGAAGGTTCTGCGACAGCCGTCCAGCGTAAGGCGTCCGGGTCCACACCCTGCACCTGGCCTACGCGTCCTAACCACAAACGCCCGTCCGTACCCACGGCCAGCTGGTAGCTGCCCTGGATCGATCTCTGATCCGCTTCCTGCCAGGTCGTGCCCTCGTCGAGCGAACGGGCGAGCCGCGCAGTACCCGCGTAATCGCTGGTGAATAAGTAAAGGGTCCGGCCAGTCACCGCAAACTTGAAATTGGGTGCAAACGGCCCAATGGCCGGCGCAGCCGTCAAGGGTTCCCACGTCAGCCCGCCATCGCGCGAGCGCGCCAGGGAGGGGCTGTCGATGCCAAAATAGGCGTACACGGGCGGTGAGGTGGCGTAGTCGGTGCCGAAACCCAGGATCGAGCCACTCTGCCCAGGGGTTGGCAGTTCGGCCCACGTCTGACCGCCGTCGGTGCTGTGCCGGTAGCGCTCGTAGGACAGCAGCAGCAGCGTACCATCCGGCGCCAGTGAGAGGGTTCCCAGCGGCGTGTAAGGATTGGGCGAGGTCAGCATCGTCTCCCAACGTGCAGCCCCCGCCTGCCAGGCCAGGAGATGCCCGCTGCGATCGATGGCATAGGCCAGGTCTTCCCCTCGCGCCACGACCGGCTGCGCCAGGCGCAGATCGTGCAGACCCGCGTCGAGGAATTCCCAGCTGTCGCCCCCGTCACGGCTGCGCAGGACGCCGTCGCTGCCCCCCGCAGCCAGATTGGTGTAATAGAGAATGCCCGGAGCGGCCACCGTCAGCTGGCCATAACTCGGCCAGGACCCCACCGGCATCCGTTCCCAACGCTGGCCATCGCGGCTGCGGAACAGCTCGTTGTCGATGCGGCCGTAGAGCACGGTGCCACGGGCATCGACCGACACCTGCAAATCGGACAGCGGACGATCGGGCAGGGCCGCGATGGGCTGTGGGCGCATGGCCAGCGGCGGCAATTCGTCCAGGGCGAGCACGTCCAGGCGCGAACCGCCGGCCGCACGACCAAGCACCCAACGCCGCGCCGGGTCCCAGATGAGCTGGTCCAACGCAGCCGGCGCACGATACACCCCCTGCACGGTCAGGGACGCGGCATCGAGGGCGGCCAACGCGCCATCGTGGTAGGCGTACAGCGTACCCTTTGCGTCGTCCAGGAACAGGAGACCCGTCCGCCCTTGCAGGCGCCCCACCTCGCTGCCGGTGGCCTGCAGGTGCTGGATCGTCTCACTGCCTTTGCCCGCATAACTCACGTAGGCCGAGCCATCGCGCGGGTCGAACAGAACGTCGACCACGAAGTTGTACGGCGACGGCACCACGACCGGTGCCGTCTCACCGGGTGCATAAACCTGCACGAAGTCGCTGTTGTTGGAGCCCGGCACGCCGTTGTTGAGCTCGACGAGCAGGTAGCCGTTGACTGGGTTGGCATACGCCGCCACCGCACGGGGGTTGGGACTGAACCCCTGCGGCGTGGGGAAGGTCTTGTCCAGCTGGCCCACCCGCTGGCCGGCGCGATCATAGATCGTGACCCCGGCATTGGCGATGGCCACGCGGTCGCGGGATCCGTCCGGTGCGGGAAAACCATCACGGTCGAACTCGGCCAGCACCTCACCGCGCAGGCTGTCCAGGGCCACGACGCGCGCAGCACGGTTCACGTAAATCCGCTGGTTGGCCGCATCGAGGGCGATGGGCGCCGCGCCCGGCCAGACCGCCCGTACGGTTCCGTCCGGCCAGTCGAGCACGTGGATGCGCGCCTGGTTGTCGGCGACGTACAACGTATTGCGGGTGGCATCCAGGGCTGCGCCCGTCAGCTCGACACCCAAGACGGCCCGCGCCGTGGGTGCCCAACCGGACGCATCGAAGGTCATCAGCTGCGCACCGCTGTAACGAGTCAGGCCCAGGAGCTGGTTCTGACCGAGGGTGTGGAACAGGTCGGGTGCCAGTGCGCCCGGCCACAGGGTCTCGGTCTGCGTGACCAGATCACTGGCGGCCAACGTCACGATCACCGGCGTAGCGGCGAGGTCTGGCTGCGAGCTGCGGTAACCGCTGAGAACGTAGCGCTGGCGTGGCTCGTCGAAGAAAAAGGCCCCCCAAGCGGACACCGTGGCCGACGCCTGCATGCGCAGGTCGGCGTCGAAGCGCAGCACCTGCGGCGTGACCCCTCCCGTGCGCACAGCCCAACCACCGTCAGGGCCGAGTGCCAGTGCCTGGCTGTATTCGGGCAGCGGATAGGTGGCCAGCGTCCGGCCGGTGGCGCCGTCGAGCAGCATCAGGTCCTGGCTGGGCTGCGCGCGGCTAACCAGGACACGGTCGCGATGCGCTGCGAGCTGCCCGGCGCCGCGCAGGTCGACCTGCCACTGCGCCGTCCAGCCGCTGGCGTCTGGCTGGGCGTCGCTGGTGTAGGCGCGTACGCTGTCCTGACCGCTGACGTAGAGCTTCCGACCATCGGGCCCCAAGGCTGCGTCGCGGACTCCATCGAGGCGCGCCATCACAACACCGGTGGTCAGGTCGACCATCACCAGGGTTGCGCTGTCCTGTTCGGTGACGAAGGCACGTTGGCCATCGGGCGCCAGGAAAAGCCGCCCGCCGCTGCCCGTGGGCGAAAACCCGGTGAGCCCAATCTGTCGTGTCACCTGGTGGGTGGCCAGGTCGATCACGGCAATCACGGGCCCCCCTGTCGTGCTCCGCAGGTGGTAAACGTAAGCCAGCTGCCGCTGCGGGTCGACTGCCAGGTCGACCGGCGCGTAGCTGTCGCCGGCGGGCACCCCCAGGGAGATGCTGCGGACCAGGCCCGTGTCCGGTTGTGCGCTGTGCCCGGCAGCGGTCGCCGCGGGTGACCCCGTGTGGGGCTCGCGCGTGGCCGGGGCGGTAGGGCTGGGGGGCGATGTCACAACGACGGGTGTGTCCGGTGCCTGGGCGCGCGGCGGGACCGCTGTGGCCACACGCGTGGGGCGCGCGACGGCGGGTGTTGGTGACGACACCTGCACCGCCGCAGCCGTTGGCAGCGGGTTGATTTCGGCTGGCGTGGGTGAGGCCGGCGGTGGCATGGAGCTTGCGGGTGACGTCGCCGGCACGAAGGTACAGCCAGCCAGGAGCACGGCGGCGGCAAAGACGATCACCAGGTACCGAAAGGAGTTGATCATAGCCGGTCGTTGAGCGTAAACAACGTGATTTCAGGCCGGCAGTTGATGCGAACCTGGGGCTGCACCATACCGACACCGCGGTTTGTGTATTGAATCATCTGGCCCACCTGGTAGCGACCCAACGGATACTTTCGACCGTAACGCGGCAGGACGATAGGGCCCATGACGGGCAAACAGACCTGGCCACCGTGGGTGTGGCCCGACAGCTGCAGGTCGAAGCGGCCGCTGGCCGCGGTGACGTCGGCAAAATCGGGTTCGTGCGCCAAAAGAATCGCCGCACCCTCCGCAGGCAGGTTCTGCAGCACGACGTCGAGACGCGCCTGCTGCTGCCAATAGTCATCGACACCACCGACGTGCAAGGCCGCCGTGCCGCGGCGCACGGTGTGTACGGCATTGTCGAGCACCTGGATGCCTGCGGCGTGCAGAATCCGGCGGGCCAGCGTGGCGTCGGTCCAGTGGTCGTGGTTACCCAAGACCGCAACCACTCCATCGGGCGCCGTCAGCTGTGACAGCGTCGCCACCAGGTTGGACGCGTACCGATCGATATGGCGTGTCACCAGGTCACCGGTGAAAGTGATCAGATCGGGCTGCTGGGCATCGATCGTTTCGACGATGTGCGCCAGGCGCGCGGCCGTCATCCAGTCGTCCATGTGGATGTCACTGAAATGGGCGATGCGGTAGCCGGCGAATTCCGGCGCCAGGTGCGGCAGCACGACGGACTGCGGATTCACGTCGAGCCAGCCGCGTTCCAACATCGCTGTCCCCGCAACACCCGCCACGCTGACCACGGTGGCGCTGGCGGAGATGGCAGTGATGCGCTTTAGGAATTCGCGGCGCGACAGATAGTGTTCGTCAGTCATCGCGACCTCACCGCCTCTCACCACACATGTTGCCCGTGCCTTCTCAAGCTGGCCAACTGATCGTGCCGGCCTGTGTAAGCAGGTAGCGGGCAGCCCAACGTATTTTAGCACAATCCAGGTTAGTTCCAAGATAAAACCAAAGGATGAAACCAAACAAGGATGAAACCAATGAGAATCGTGGGTGCATTGCATGTCTGGGGCACGACACAAGACCCTTCGGGTTTTTCTCCATCATCGCCGAGCTGGTACTTCAGGGCAGTCTCCCGGTGCTGTATCGCGGCCGTTGACGAAAACCCGAAGGGTCTGCCCCCAATCTAAGATGAGATACACCCGAGATTCGTGGGTCCCTTGCCAAACGCCCCAATGTGTGAGAAAATACGCCATCGATGTAACGTCGCGACGAGCGGGATCGTTCCCCGGCCGAACATACGGCGAGATTGGATTCCCCATGCAGCTGCTTACAGACATCTGGCAGTTTTTCCTGGCCAACCAGGCCGACTTCTGGGACAAAGTGCTCGCCCACCTGGCACTGAGCGGTGTGGCGTTGCTGATCGGCGTTGTCGTGGCGATTCCCATCGGCATTTCCACGGCCCATCACCGCCTGGCCGCTGGTGTGGTCAGCAACGGTGTGGGTGCGCTGCGGGCCATTCCCAGCCTGGCCATCATGGCTGCCATGCTGCCCATCATTGGCATTGGTTTCTGGCCGGCGCTGATTGCCTTGACGATCCTGGCCATTCCGCCGATCCTGATCAATACCCAGGCCGGGATCCTCAGCATCGATCCGGCCATCCGCGAGGCGGCCCTGGGCATGGGCATGGACCGCTGGGCGATCGTGCGCGGCGTCGAGCTGCCCCTGGCGGCACCGGTCATCGTGGCTGGCGTGCGCACCGCCACCGTCGAGGTGCTGGCCAGCGCCACCCTCGGCGCCATCATCGGCGCCGGCGGCCTCGGCGAATACGTCTTCGCCGGCCTCAGCCTGGGACCGGCCTATCTTTATCTCATGCTGGTGGGTGCCATTACAGTCGCCCTCCTGGCCTTCGTGGCAGAATACACCCTGAACCGCCTGGAATCAGCATCTCGCCGCCACCAAAACCAATAACCAAGGCCAATCCAAAATCCAAAATCAACAAGGAGATATCATGAAAATCACTCGCTTCATCGTGCTGGGCCTCATCACCGTCCTGCTGCTGGCCGCCTGTGTGCCAGCCACCGCACCAACGGGTACACCGGTCAAAATCGGCTCGAAGGACTTCACCGAAGAGCTGCTGTTGGGTGAAATGTACGCTCAGATCCTGGAAGCCAACGGCATTGCCGTCGAGCGCCGGTTGAACCTGGCCGGGACGCAGGTCGCGCACGAAGCCCTGTTGAAGGGCGAGATCGATCTGTACCCGGAGTACACCGGTACCGGTTATCTGTTTATCCTGGGTATCGACGACAACGAAAAAGACCCGGCCGCGGTCTATCAGAAAACCGCCGACGAGTACAAATCGAAATGGAACCTGGTGTGGCTCGACCCGGCACCGATGAACAACACCAACGCCGTCGCCGTGACACGGGCAGTCGCCGAGCAGTACAACCTCAAGACGATGTCCGACTTCTGCGCCGCGGCGCCCAACCTGCGTTTTGCCGCCGTTCCTGACTTCGAGCAGCGGCCCGATGGCCTGGCCGGCATCAAGGAAGTGTACGGCGAGTGTAATCTGAAGAGCCTGACCGTGTTCGATCCGGGTCTGAAGTACAAAGCGGTGACCGATGGCCAGGCCGACGCCGTGGTTGCATTCAGCACGGATGGCCAGATTTCGGGCTTCGACCTGGTTGTGATGGAGGATGACAAGGGCCTGTGGCCACCCTACCAGGTGGCACCGGTTGTGCGCGGCGACGTGCTGGACAAGAATCCGCAAGTCCGTGACGCCCTCAACCAGCTGGCCTCTCTGATTACCAGCGACACGATTGCCGCCCTCAACTGGAAGGTCGACGGCGAAAAAATGGAATACACCCAGGTGGCCACGGACTTCTTGAAGGAGAAGGGCCTGGTCAAGTAGGTCCTAGTGCCGGTGCAGGGAGCATAGCCCTGCACCGGCCATGGGGCGCCGGACCCGATCATCGCATGAACGCCATCATTTTCGAACACGTCACCAAAACCTACCCCGGCGCAGCACTGCCCGCGGTGGATGACGTCAGCCTCGATGTTCCGCATGGCCAGGTCGTCGTCCTGCTGGGCACGTCGGGGTCGGGCAAGACCACGCTGTTGAAGATGGTCAACCGGTTGTACGAACCAACCAGTGGACGCATCGTGGTCGAAGGGGTCGAGGTCCACGCGCTGCCGGTCACCGACCTGCGGCGGCGGATCGGTTACGTGATTCAGCAGATCGGGCTCTTTCCGCACTGGACGGTGGCACAGAACGTCGCCACCGTCCCGCGCCTCTTGCAGTGGGAGCGGTCGCGCATCGAGGGGCGGGTCGACGAGCTGTTGGACCTGGTGGGGCTGCCGCCGGCCACGTACCGCCAGCGTTACCCGGCGCAGCTGTCGGGCGGGCAGCAGCAGCGTGTTGGCATCGCCCGCGCCCTGGCCGCCGATCCCGATATTTTGCTGATGGACGAACCGTTTGGTGCTGTGGATGCGATCACGCGTGCCCGCTTACAGGAGGAGTTCCTGGCGCTGCAGGCGCGTACGCACAAAACCGTGCTCTTCGTCACGCATGATGTGGAAGAGGCGCTGCGCCTGGCCGACCGGCTGGCGGTGATGGATGCCGGCAAGGTGCTGCAGCACGGTACGCCATTGGACGTGATTTCACGGCCGGCCAACGCGTTCGTGGCCGAGCTTGTGGGGGCCTCACACGTCATGCGGCTGTTGGGTTTGGTGACGGTGCGCCACGTGGTGCAGCCGCTGCCTTCGGGCAGCAGCCTGCCGCGAGACGCCGTGCTGCATGTGGATGACGCGATGAGTGATGCGCTGGCCACCCTGCTGCGTTCGGCGCACGAAGCGCTGCCCGTGGTTGACGACCACGGGCAGGTCGTGGGCCAGGTTACGCTGGAGGACGTGCGCGGCCATCTGCGCGCCCCGTGATGCCACCCACCTGCCACTCCCCACATGGCGTTCGTAAGGCGTTCGATCGATTCTCTGTGATCTCTGCGCGCGCTGCCGCAAGAAGAAAGTGCAACCCGTGGGCTATCTCCTCCAGAATCCAGGCAAAGTACTGACTGCCGCCCAGCAGCACCTGGTGATCGTGGTCGTTGCGCTGACGATCTCGATCCTGATTGCGCTGCCGGTTGGGGTCTTCCTGGCGCGGCGGCCACGCTGGTATGGTCCCACCATGGGCACACTTAGTGTGTTGTACACCATTCCCAGCATCTCCCTACTCGTGCTGCTTATTCCGCTGCTGGGACTTGGTTTCTGGCCAACCATCGTGGCCCTGGTGGTCTACTGCCAGGCCATTCTGGTGCGCAACGTGGTGGCGGGCGTGCGCGGGGTCGACCCGGCGGTGCTGGAAGCGGCACGCGGCATGGGATTGAGTCCGTGGCAGATCGTGCGCCAGGTGGAAATCCCCCTGGCTATGCCGGTCATCCTGGCGGGCGTACGCGTGGCGGCCGTGGCGACGATTGCCATCGCCACGGTCGCCGCGTTCTTCGATGCCGGCGGTCTGGGTGCTTTGATCCGTGAAGGTATCAGCCAGGACTACGGCGAAAAAATCCTGGCCGCAGTCATCGCCGTGGCGATTATCGCCATTACGGTCGACCAGGGCCTGCGCTGGCTAATCTGGCGATCCCAGCGCTACCGTCGCACCACCTGACACGCCCCCAACCCCCAACCCCTACTTAATCGGCGGCAGCGCCAACCAATCGTACCCGATCCCCGGATCGTCGTGGGGAATGCGCCCTTCGTCGGCCGGATTGTAGACGTTGGACGTCACGTAGAACAGATGGGTAACGCTGCCCAGCACCTTGCAGCCGTGCGCCACGCCGGGTGGGATCTTGACCACCTTGTGACCGTAGTCGGGACCCAGAAGAATCTCCTGGGTTTGCCGGTAGGTGGGCGAGTCGGGGCGCAGGTCGTGCAGGGCCAGCTTGAGCGCACCGATGGGCACGTACCACCAGTCGACCTGCTGCTGGTGGATGTGCCACGCCTTGGCCGAGCCGGGGTACATCAGTGCATAACTGAGCTGGCCAAACCCTTCGCTGAAGAAGGGATCGGTCACGCGGATGATTTCACGGAAGATCTGGCGGTCGTCACCGTCCCCGTGAAGATCCTTGATCATCACGCCGGCGAGCTGTGGCTGCGGCTCGCCGCGGCCGATGCCTTCGCTGGTGGTGCGTACCCGTACTGCGAGTTGTTTGTCTGCCATACCTGTCACTAAATCGCTTCGCTGATGACTTTGGCCTGCGTGAAGAGCAGCAGGTAGTCGGCGCCGCCCGCCTTGGAATCGGTGCCGCTCATGTTGAAGCCGCCGAAGGGCTCGACCCCCACCAGCGCACCGGTGCACTTACGGTTGAAGTACAGATTACCGGCGTGAAATTCTTCGCGCGCCCGCTCCAGGCGTGCGCGCTGGCGGCTGAAGACGGCGCCGGTCAGGCCGTATTCGGTGTTATTGGCGACGGCCAGGCCATCCTCGAAGTCGTTGGCGCGGATGACGGCCAGGATGGGGCCGAAGATCTCTTCCTGCGCCAGGCGCGCCTGGCGATCGATGTCGCCGAAGATCGTCGGCATGACAAAGTAGCCGTTGGTGGGATTGGGCGTGAGCGCCTTGCCCCCCAGCAGCAGCTTGCCCTCCTGCGTGCCGGTCTCGATGTATTCCATCATCTTGGCGTACGCCTTGGCATCGACGACGGGACCCATCCAGTGGTTGGGGTCCTGCGTGGGACCGACGGTGATCTTTTCGGCGCGCCGGACCACTTTCTCGACGACAGGTTCGTAGATCTCGTCGACCAGGATGGCACGCGAGCAGGCCGAACACTTCTGACCCTGGAAGCCGAAAGCCGCCGCGACGATGGCATCCGCCGCCGCGTCCAGGTCGGACGTTTCGTCGACCAGGATCGCATCCTTACCACCCATTTCCAGCACCGTGCGTTTGAGCCACTTCTGGCCGGGCTGCAGGACCGAGGCGCGCTCGAAGATGCGCAGCCCCACTTCCTTGGAACCGGTAAAGGCGATGTAACGCGTCAGCGGGTGATCGACCAGGGCATCGCCCATGCGGCCGCCGGGGCCGGGCAGGAAGTTCAGTACGCCGGGCGGCAGCCGCAGGTCGTCGTACAGCATCTCCGCCAGGGTCCAGGCGATCCAGGGGGATGTGCTGGCTGGCTTGAGCACGACCGTGTTGCCGGTCACCAGGCTGGCAATCGTCATGCCGCCCATGATTGCGCCGGGGAAGTTCCACGGCGGAATCACGACCCCCACGCCGAGCGGGAGGTAGCGCAGCTCGGCCTCGCGGCCCGGGTAGGACTCGACCGGCTGCGAACCACCCAGGCGCAGCATCTGGCGGCCGTAGTAGTCGCAGAAGTCGATCGTTTCGGCGGTGTCGGCGTCGGCCTCGGGCCAACTTTTGCCGACTTCGTAGACCATGACCGCGCTGAATTCATGTTTGCGCTTGCGAATCAGCTCGGCCAGCTTGAAGGCGTAGCGGGCGCGCGCCTCGTAGGGCACGTGGCGCCATTCCTCGAACGCGGCGTGGGCGGTTTCCACCGCCTGGTTGGCCAGCTCAGGCGTTGCGCGGGCAAAACGGGCGACGACCTGGCTGGGGTTGGCGGGGTTGAGCGAATCGAAAGTCTCCGCCGTCTCGATGGTCTTACCACCGATCACGAGCGGGTAGGTGCGTCCCAGGCGGCTCTCGACTTTGGCCAGGGCCACTTCGAAGGCTTTGATATTGGCAGGTTGGCTGAAATCGGTCAGCGGTTCGTTACGAAAGGGTGTCAGCATAGGATGGAAACCTCCTCATTGAGTGTTGCATCACAAAAATTACCACTGTGAGAATCTTATCAGTTCACCCGCGAAACGTCAAACGCTTTGAAACCACCGAAGGACCCGCCAATGGGGTAGTGACCACGAATCGCGCCAATCGGCGCGAATCTTTTTTGGTTTATCTGGTGTGCGACGTTGTGTGGATGGGGCGAAGGGTGTGGGTAGGCGTGTCACGCGTCGGTATGTCAGTCTGGTATGATTGAGAGCGTGACCTTTCCCCAGCCCATACTCAGGTGCACAAAACCTTCTCCGCAACAAACCCTGGAAAAGATTCGCGCCGATTGGCGTGATTCGCGGTTGAACCCAAATTCGCGGCGCCTTGTGGTCGCAACGGATTGACACCGCGGTCGAATCGTGGTATGCTTTTGTTCAGATTTGGCTGTGTGTGCCGGCCCGTGCCACGCCCAATCGCCCGCTGTCCCGCCCAGCACGGGGATGCCCACACTTTTATGCGACATGTCAGGCCAGATCGATCCTGCTTTGCGGTGGTGCTGCCGGGCAGCACGGCCTACCGCCTTTCCTGCCACTGCTGCCAGCGTTCTGGAAGGAGAGGTTCTCGTGAAACGTTCAACCTCGATCATGACAGCCGTCACCATCCTGACCCTGTTGGTGACTCTCTTCGGCGTGATGGGTGCCGCCGCCGCACCCGACGATCCACCGTGGACCAACAGCACCGTGCTGCCAGCACTGGAAGTGGTACGCTTCGACACCGAGGTCCACAACGGCAAGATGTACATGTTGGGTTATCGTGCCGGGACCGCTGGCACGACAGACGGCAGCGTCTGGGTATTGGACCTGGCCACGCAGGTCTGGTCGGACACCGGCGTCGACATGCCGGTGCCGGTTTCCAACTACTCGATTGCCAAACTGACCGATGCCAATGGGGTTGGTCTCTACGTGTTTGGTGGGCGTGACACTGCTGGTGCCTGCACGACGGCGGTGCAGGTCTATTACCCCGACACGAACACGACGGCCCAGCTCGCCAGCGATGCGTGGGCCGGACAGGTGGCCGGTGCGATTGTATTCCCCAGTGCGGTCGAGGTCGTGGGTAACAAAGCCTATGCCTGGGGTGGCTTCTGCGGTGGCACGCCGCCGCCGTATGTTGGCAGTGAGACCTGGATCTTCGACCCGGCGGCCGCCGCGGGCAGCCGTTGGACGGCGGGACCTGCCGTGCCGATTGGGGTCGCCTATTCCGCATCGGCGGTGCTCGATGGTCTCGTCTATTCCATCGGCGGTGACACGTTCGACGGTGCCAGCCTGATTGCACTGCCCGATGTGTACGCACTCGATCCAGCCAACTTGGGGGCGGGCTGGGTGGCCAAGGCCAACATTCCTGCGCCGTCCACGGCTATCCCGGGCTGCGGCGAAACACGTGCCTTTGGTTTCGACACAGCCTCTGGCTGGTCGTTGGCCGGGCAGATCGTGCTGGCCGGCTGTGGCCAGTGGCCCGATCCCTACCCGGACAGTTTCCTGTATACGGCTGCCTCGAACAGCTGGACCACCTTCGCCAATACCAACGTGGCCCGCCGCAACGATGCCGGCGCCTTCATCATTGACCCCAGCGGCTTGACGGGCCGCATGTGGATCGGCGGCGGCTACATTCCCGGTGGCACCAACCTGGGGACGGACAGCACCGAAACCTACGAGGTCACCCGCCAGCCACCGACCGCCGTGACCCTGGAGGAGTTCAGCACCGGCCCATCGGGCAACCTGGCCCTGGTCTTCGGCCTGGGTGCTGCCTTGATCGTGCTGCTGGGTGTGGCCCTACGCGGCATCCGCCCGCACGCCTGATCGCCCCGCTGCACCGTCCACCACGACGTATGGTTCCTGGGCGGGACACCATGCGCAAACAAGAGGCCCGGTTTCCGCACACGAAACCGGGCCTCTTATTGGGATCCTTGTCCGCCATGGGTCAATACCCCATCCTCCCCATCGCCCAGCCAGGTCCCCCTACTCCATCCGTTTAATCCGTTCCACCGACTGCCGCTGGGCCAAAGCGCAAGCATGGCTTGCGCACTCCAGATCATCCGTGCAATCCGTTCCCCCTACTCCGTACTCCCTACTCCGTACTCCCTACTCCGTACTCCCT
>CAZXQZ010000073.1:0-19089 GCA_964642445.1 uncultured Anaerolineae bacterium | reverse complement strand
CAGCCGGTCAGCGGTCGCGTTATCCAGGTCTTTGCTGGCCATGATGCTGCGCCCGATGTCGGGATACTGGGCGTCCATCGCACGCACGAACTCTTGCTCCCAGCGCTGGGCGCTGGTAACCGGGAATTTGTCCAGGAAGCCGTTGGTCGCAGCAAAACTGACCATTACCTGGTGATCGAGCGAGACCGGTACGTACTGCGGTTGTTTCAAGATCTCGGTCAGCCGCTGGCCACGATCGAGCTGGGCCTGGGTGGCTTTGTCCAGGTCGGAACCGAACTGGGCAAAGGCTGCCAGCTCGCGGAACTGGGTCAGCTCCAGCTTGAGGCGCCCGGCCACCTTCTTCATGGCTTTGGTTTGTGCCGCACCACCCACGCGTGAGACCGAGATACCGACGTTCAGTGCGGGTCGAATACCGGCGTAGAACAGGTCTGACTCCAGGAAGATCTGGCCGTCGGTAATCGAAATCACGTTGGTGGGAATGTAGGCCGAAACGTCACCGGCCTGGGTTTCGATGATCGGCAGTGCCGTGAGTGAGCCACCACCGAAGTCCTGGTTGAGTTTGGCGGCCCGTTCCAGCAGACGTGAGTGCAGGTAGAAGACGTCGCCCGGGTAGGCCTCGCGGCCGGGTGGGCGGCGCATGAGCAGTGATACCTGGCGGTAGGCCTGGGCATGTTTGCTCAAGTCGTCGTATACGATCAGGGCATCGCGCCCGCTCTCCATGAACTCTTCGCCCATTGCGCAGCCCGCGTAAGGGGCGATGTACTGCAGAGCGGCCGGGTCCGACGCCGACGCGGAGACGACGATCGTATGGTCCATGGCGCCGTATTTTTCCAGCGTGGCCACGAGCTGCACGACCTGGGCCCGTTTCTGGCCGATGGCGACGTAGATACAGATCAGGTCTTTGCCCTTCTGGTTGATGATCGTATCGATCGCGATGGCCGTTTTACCCGTCTGGCGGTCACCGATGATGAGCTCGCGCTGCCCGCGGCCGATGGGAATCAGCGCGTCGATGGCTTTGATGCCGGTTTGCACCGGTGTATCGACCGATTTGCGGGTCACGACGTTGGGGGCAATACGCTCGATGGGGCGCGTACTGGTTGTGCTGATCGGGCCTTTGCCGTCGATCGGCTCACCGAGTGCGTTGACCACGCGCCCGACAAGTGCATCACCGACCGGTACCGAAACGATCCGCCCGGTCGAGCGTACCAGGTCACCCTCTTCGATGCCGGTGTATTCGCCCATGATGATGACGCCGACGCTGTCCGCTTCCAGGTTGAAGACGATGCCCATCGTCCCATTGGAGAATTCAACCAGTTCGCTGGCCATGGCATTCGCCAGACCCCGGATGCGTGCGATGCCATCACCCACCTGGGTGACCGTGCCGACGTCCACCATTTGGGTGGGGATTTCGAAAGACAGGATTTGCTGTTTGATCAGTTGCGCAATACTCTCAGTTTGAGAGGTACTGGTTACTGCCATTGAATCTCTCCTCTTGTGGGATGGTCACGACCGGTGACACGAGCACAGTTCGATCCTGGTTACCGTACAGCGCTGGCCAATTGATCGCGCATGCGGCTCAGGCGTGTGGCGATGCTCGTGTCGATGAGCTTATCGCCCACCCGAACGACCAGGCCGCCAATGATGGCAGGATCGACCTGAAACTCGAATTCCACGTCGTCGCCAAAATCGGCCGTGAGTTTCTCCCGGAGTGCCTGCTGTTCGCTCTCCGTCAACGGCTGTGCACTCCTGATTTCGGCGACTACTGGACCCTGTGCACTGTGCTCCAACTGCGCTTTGAGCTCGAGCACGATTTCGCGCAGTTTCCCCAAGTCCCCGTTGGCCAGCAGGACTGACAGCAAGTCCGTTTGCAGCTTGTCCAGGTTCGCGGGCAAGAGACTGGCCAATATTTTCTGCCGGGCCGCAAAATCCCGCCGTAAGTCATTCAACTCTTGCAGGATCGATCCCCTGTCCAGGGCATCGGCGACCGCGCCCAACTGAGTAGTCCAGTTCTCCAAGGCGGCAGCGACAAAGCCACCGGCGTAATCGCGCGCACTTTTCTCCGCGTTCACTTGAGTTCACCCGCGATGAAGTCGTTCACCATCCGCCGCTGCTCGGTCGGATTGGATAGTTCATGACCCAAGATGCGTTCGGCGGCCAGTACAGCCAGGTCGGCAATCTGGCGCTGCATATCGCGCATCATCTGCTCGCGTTCGGCGGTTGCTTCCGCGCGTGATTTCGTCTTGATTTCTTCGGCCTCGGCGTGGGCAGAGGCCAGGATACTCTCGCGGATCTTCTCGGATTCACTGGCGACCGTGGCCACGCGCGCTTGTGCGGCACGTCGTTCCTGATCCATTTGTTTCATCAACTCGGCGCGTTCTACTTCTGCCTGCTGGCGTACCTGGTCGGCCGCCTTCATACCTTCCTCGATACGTACGCGCCGCTTCTCCAGCATGTTGAGCAACGGCTTGTAAGCAAACGCGCGCAGCAGCAAAAACAGAACAATGAAGTTGACGATCTGTGCGATCAGGAAGTTGCCATTAATGCCAAGTTGTGATAGGTTTTCCAAGCTGGCACCTCCTCATATTCTCCATGTTTTCGTGCACCCCCGCGGTACCCGGAAGTTCTTGCACCACCGGAGTACCCGGTTGTCCAGGGATTGCCCCTCCGTGTCCGAACGGTTGTGGCACCACGATCAAACAAAAGGTACCAGGCCCGGCGCGCCGACGAACAGCAGCAGAAGGGCAATCACCAACGCATAAATCGCGATGGCCTCTGCGAACACGATACCGAGAATCATGTTTGTGCGGATTTCACCAGCAGCTTCCGGGTTGCGACCCATCGCCTGCAGCGCACCCATGACCAGCAAACCGACACCGATGCCAGGCCCGATAGCGCCCAAGCCGATGGCCAGACCCGCAGCCAGTACTGCATTCATAGTTCTTAAGTCCTCCTCAAGTGTGTTGTGACGGTTGACATGAATTGGATAGTTCGGCGCTCACGATGCAACTTGCACTGTATCAATGCGCCGCCGCATGTTCGTGCCCATGATCATCGTGCCCCTCATGGCTGACCACTGCCGAGGCCAGGAAAATCAAGGTCAGGATGGCAAACACGAAGGCTTGCATGAAGCCTACGAAGAGCTCCAGACCCAGGAATGGCACCACCAGCAGGAAAGTAACCAGGAAAGGCATAACGAACAACAAGATCTGACCGGCGAAGATATTGCCAAAAAGACGGAAGGAGAAGCTGATGATCTTGGCGAACTCGGAGATCAGCTCCAGGATCCCGACGAAGCCGCCGATCAGGATTCCCATGACCCCGCCCAGGCCTGGTATCTTCGGTAGAAAGAACTTGCGGAAGTAACTCCCGCCCAGGGCACGCACACCTTCGATCTGTACCAGAATGACGGCGACCAGGGCCAGGGCAATCGTGAGATTCAGGTCGGTCGCCGCGGCGCGTAGGAACGGTTTGAGCACGTATGCTCCGTATTTACTGGTGTGCGACTCCTCTTTTGCCCCCTCTTCAGCAGCGGCTTCCTCTTCGCCGTGCGAGCTGGCTGCGAGAATCTCCTGCACCTGCTCCTCGGTCAACATAACCGTTTGGGCTCGATCGAGCGATGGGATACCCAGCACGGTTGTGAGCCCATAGCCGGTGCGTACCGTACCATTCGAGTGTTCGGTCGCGGCCTCGAGCGGCTCCAGGATACCGATGCTGTCAAAGCCGGGCACCAATTCCCACCAGTTGGCAACCAACAGAAAAATGAGGATGGTCATGAAGACAGGGAACCACCGCTTGGAGTTCACCTTGCCTGCAACATCCTCACTCAGCCCTTTGAAACCCTCGAAAAACCATTCGATCAGGTTTTGCAGCCCGCTCGGCGTTTCTTTTAGCCGGCGTGTTACAAAAAAGGTGATCAGAAGAATGGTGACATCGGCCAGAAGCGTAGCAACCAACGTATTGGTCACATAGAATGAGCCGATGTAAAAGAGGCCTTCAGCGGGCAGCAGAATGGTTGGCAGAGCGACGGGGAACAGAAGGGTGCCGCCAATCAAGACAGCCAGGAGTATCACGATAATCAAGAGGTTGCGTGGTGTGAACAGTCTTTTCACTATGCAGTGTCCTCCTTCTCACGTAGGGTGTCTCCCCCAGGCGCCAGCATACGCCAGGTTCGACTGAAGTGATGAACGAGGAAAGTGGTTGTTGCGAGAACACCCACCCCCATACCGACAAGAATTCCCCAGGGCAAAAGACCGTAGGTGGTATCCAACCAGGCACCTACACCAAGGGGAACGAGGATCAATACGGTGACGACGATCAAGAGGAAGTAGACTCTGTGAACTGACATACAGTGGGTCTTAGGCGCCTCCTGGCCTGATTGCGTCACGCTTCATTGTGATGCCTTTGGATTATAACATATTGTACCAGGTGGCGCAAATAGGGCACAGATGCGGATTTTGAGCCGCGTGGCTGCCGCAGCGGGGGATTATTCGACGTTGCCCAGGCTGGCGGAAGCCGACACCGGGCGGCCGCGCTGCGTGCGCAGCCACAGGATAGCCCCCGGCAGGCCAGACAGCAAGATAAGCGCCTGCATGACCAGCGACACGGCCAGGGCGTGGTCATAGGGCACACCCGCCAGGCCGTAAAAGAAGACGTAGGCGTTTTGGTTGACGCCAATGCCGCCGACTGATATCGGAATCAACAGTACCAGGGCGATGATGGGGTTGAACAGGGCAATCATCAGCAGTGGCATCCCACCTCCCAGGGCTTCGGAGATGGCATAGTTGACCAGGTTGGTGAGCATCAAGCCCCCCAGACCAATAGCAAAGGCGAGCAGTAAGGTCTTGTAGCGGAAACGGTAGGCGCCAAAGGCATCGGCCAGGCGGCCGTAGATCGGGCCCAACGGTTTGAGGAAGGACCAGCCAAAGGCCATGGCGACCCGCGCACGCAGGCGGCGGCTGAACAGCAGCGCCATGGTAAACGCCAGGGCCACCAGCGCGGTCAGCGCAGCCACGGCAATGACTTCCAGGTCGGGCCGGTGGGTGGCCGATACCAGGATCACCGCCGCCACCACCGCCGAGGTCACAAAGGCCAGCAGACCGACCAGGCGATCGACGATGACCGACGCTGCGGCGTCGAGTTTGCTGTCGGTATAGGCACTGAGTTCATAGCCGCGCATGACATCGCCGCCAATGTTGGCCGGCAGCATGGTGTTGAAAAAGACGCCAATAAACGTGTAACGTAACAAGGCGCGAAACGGCACACCGGTCACCTGGGCACGCAGGAGGACAGACCACTTGACGGTGTTGACGACGATAGCAGCAAAGTAGAGGACCGCCGCCAGGAGCAGATAGACCAGGTTGGCGTTGGCCAGTTTGCTGCCCAACACCGCCAGGTTGACCTGACTGAATATGAAAGCGATCAGCGTCGCACTGATCGCCAGCTTGGCCACAAAAATCAGCTTGTCGCGCACTATGGCTGTCCTATGGACCGGTAGTCGTTACGGTCCGATTTGTAGATTGGTATGCGTTGCTACCGGGGCTGTGTCTTGCGCGCCCAGCCGGTGTTGAACTTCCTGAACCACATCGGCCTTTTGGGTATACGCCATATCCCATACGACGTGGCGGTCGCGTTTGACCATATAATCGTACCAGCCCAGGAACCGCGCCCACCCTTCCAGCCCGGCTAACAGGACCAATGTGTACAACAGGCGAATGGCCCCCCACATCTCTTTCAACGCCACCCGGATCACGCGCGTATTCTGGATACTGGATACTTTGTAACCGTACTTGTGTTGCAAATAGAGATGGCCAGCGTGGTTGCGCCGGCGCTGGCGCACGAAGTCATTGATCGTGTTTGGGCCGGTGTTGTAGACGACCGCGTCGGGTGCGTAACGAACCTGCATGCCACGCTGAACCACCAGCGCTTCGACGAACGCCTCATCCATAGCCACGTCAGATGGAATCTGGTCGAAGACCTTACGGAAGGCAATCATCTCACCCAGGCGTGGAATCTCGAGGCACAGCTCGTGCTCCATCCGTAGCCGCAGGTGGGTGAAGAAACCGACGATATGCTCCGGGGTATTGACCGGGATCTTGTGCGCACCGGTCATGCCGACGGTGGGATCGGCAAACATACGCACCAGGTGCTCGACCGTGGTTTCACGCGGCAGGGTGTCACCACTTTCGAGGACGCAGATCTCCTCGTGGGCATTGGCCAGGAAGAGGTTGACCGCCGACGTCTTGCCTTCGCGCTGGGGCTGGACGAACAGGCGAACACGCGGGTCGCGCTGCACCATCGCTTCGACAATCGGCACGGTGTTGTCGGTGCAGCCGCTGGCCACAACGATGATCTCGGTGATATCGACATCGTGCAAGTACTGGGTACATAGCATCTCCAGCAAACTGCCGATGTTGGCCTCCTCGTTGTGGGCCGTAACACCCACGCTGCAGCGCAGGCGTGGTCTTGTCTCGTCAATCATCTCCCGCCACCTTCCACGCACCCACCTCCTCAATCCAAAATCGAAAATCGATTATACCAGATCGGTCTTGCTTTCGGCAACAAAGTACCCAAGTGCCCACAGGGCCAGCACGTATCCCAGGTAATTCTCGTTCATGAAGCGTGAAACGAACAGAAACACGAACAAAAAGAGGCCATAGCGCCAGGTTGCACCGGCCAGGGTGTTGTCACGTGTCTGCCAGCGCATCAACCAGAGGAGCAGCGGCAGACTGATCAGCAGCTGTGGGATCCAAAACGGCCAGTAGGCAAAGCGACTGCTCACCAGCTGCAGTGCCAGGACGATGTTACTCGCCCCCCATCCCCAGATCTGGTACGCCTGCGCGGCGGTACCGTTGGCCCAACGCCACACGTCATCCACGAGGGCGTTGGCATCCCAAAGCACATACGGCAGCAGCAGCAGCAGGAACGACACGAGTGCCGGCCACCCACTGTGTACCAGCGCTCGCAGCGCACCCACGAGCGTTTGTGGTCGACCCGCCGGTGCGGCGTCCACGAGCAGCAGGGTATAAAAGGGTGCAAAAAACCAGGCCGTTGGTTTGCTGGCACACGCCAGGCCAAACACGAAAGCCGAGAGCCACACGTGCGGCCGCGGCCTGGCCAGCAGCCACAGTGCCAGAACGATCCAGAACAGGACGAAGACGTCGTTTTGCCCGAAAATGACATCACTGGCCATGATCGGATTCAAGCCCAGTAGCGCTATCAATGCCAGGGCCGGGCTGCCAGCCGCGCCCGCCCGCGGTGCCAGCCCCGGCACCAGGCAGAGCATGATAATAAATACCACCAGGTACACCAGGCGTTGATCGTACCAGCCAGGGAGGACCTGACCGAGCACACGCCATGGGGCCGCAAACACAAACGTCCATGGCAGGTAGGGATAGTGGTAGAGCGCTGTCCGGTACTCGTCGAAGCCCCACTCGGCCATCGGGGTCTGCGTATAATCTTCCACGTAAGGATTTTTGCCAGCCAGGAAAAAGTCGATGGTGGCCTCGGTCTGGATCACACCGCCGTCGTGGCTGTAGCTGGCCGGG
Organism: uncultured Anaerolineae bacterium; assembly: GCA_964642445.1. GTDB lineage: Bacteria > Chloroflexota > Anaerolineae > SSC4 > Amarolineaceae > SSC4. The sequence continues at coordinate 11,545 of CAZXQZ010000073.1, read as the reverse complement.
CCGCTTCCCTGGCGCAATAAGATCAGCTTGATCGTAGGGGCAACCACGGTGGCACCGATGATGATTGCCAGCAAGGTCACTTTCATCCACCACGCGCGCCGGCTTCCCAACGTCGTGCGCAGCCCGTCGACCAACAGGTAAAGCGCGAGCGCGCCAAAACTGAGGACGATCAGGATCAACGACAAGCCGTCGACGTAACGGTCGCCAAATGCCTGCCACGCGGTGGGCGATAGAATCTTGCCCAGCAGGGGATGACGCGCGATATCCTGGAAGCGTAACGGCAGCACCGCCGCTTCGGCCAGAGTATCGATCCGCACGCGGGCGATCAGCAGGAGTGCTACCAGCAGCGCGTCGTAGGTGGGTCGCATGGGTTTCATTATATCTGCCCGGGCCGAAAGGACAAGTGGACGGGGCACGAAACTGCGCGTAACTTCTTTCACAGGCCTGGGTTTTCATCTCAGGATTTTCAAAAAAATAACTTTCGGTTTTTGTGGACCTGGCGGTATAATTCTGGTAGAGACATGGCCATCTACGTACGGACATTGACGAAAGAGGAAAGGGACCTGCTGCACGCACTGGCCGCCGATGGCGACCCCACCAGCCGGCGTTGGGCGACGTTGGTTCTTCTCTCCGCCGAAGGCCGGCGGGTGCCCGAAATCGCACGCCGGGTCGATTTGAGCGAAGTGCAGGTGCGCCTGCGTATCAAAGAATTCAACGACCGGGGCGAAAACGCGCTCCAGCGCCGGCCGTCACCAGGACGCCCGCGCAAGATCAGCGAAACCCTCGGCGGTAAACTGGTCTGGCTGATCCAGGAGAAAGAGCCACGTGATTTTGGCCTGGGGCAAACCGGGTGGACGCTGGACCTGTTGGTCGCCGTGGCCGAGCTTCAGGGTTGGGTATCCAGCATCAGCCACGAAGGCGTACGGCTGGCACTGCAGAAGGCCAAATCACCCTACCACCTGCTGAAGCGTCAACGACGCACGGTGAATGAACGATAACGAACTCAGGAGACAACAATGCTGCAAGACACGGTGACAACGGTTCCCGAAAACGGCGTACAGCCGATTCCAGCGCATGATCCCACTGCGGCTCAGGCGGCGGATGCGCTGGCAGACGTCAGCGGCGATCCGATTGCCTGGCGCATCGACGAAATGGTGGCGCGCGTGGCCCATGCCCAGGAAGATGACGTCTATTTCTTCCTGCAGCCGGTGGCCGAAATCGATGGCGCAGAAGTCGTTGTACGCGGACGCCGCAAGCTCATGTTTGCGTCCTATAGTTATCTTGGTTTGCTCAATCACCCCAAAATCAACGCCGCGGCCAAAGCGGCCATCGATCGTTTTGGCACGGGCACTCACGGCGTGCGCATCCTGGCCGGCACGCTGACGCTGCACGAAGAGCTGGAACGCACCATTGCGGCCTTCAAAGGCACCGACGATGCCATTACCTACTCCAGTGGGTATGCCACCAACCTGGCCACGATCTCGACCCTGGTTGGGCGCAACGATTGGGTCCTTTCGGACAAGTGGAACCATGCCAGCATCGTCGATGGCTGTCTGTTGAGCCGTGCCGAGTTCGTACGCTTCCGCCACAACGACATGGATCACCTGGCCCACCAGCTGCGGCGTGCGCCGGCAACCGCCGGCAAGCTGGTCGTGATCGACGCCGTGTTCAGCATGGACGGTGACGTGGCGAACCTGCCGGCCATCGTGGAGCTTTGCCGGCGCTACGGCGCGCGTCTGATGGTGGACGAGGCCCACAGCCTGGGAGTCCTCGGCGCGAAGGGCCATGGCATCGAAGAGCACTTTGGTATGCCCGGCACGATCGACATCAAGATGGGCACCCTGAGCAAAACCATTCCGGCCATCGGCGGTTACGTCGCCTCGGACCAGCGCACGATCACTTACCTGAAGCACGTCGCCCGCGCCTTCGTGTTTTCGGCGGCCCTCCCACCACCGGTTGCCGCCGCCGCCAAGGCTGCATTCGAGGTCCTGGAAAACGAAGGGGTTACCCGTCGCGCCGCCCTGCACCGCAATGTCGATCATTTCCTGGGCGGGTTGAAAGCCCTTGGTTTCGATACCGGCCGCACTGAGACACCCATCATTCCGGTGATCGTAGGCACCGACGAAAATGCAATGGCGATGACGCATTACTTGCAGGCCGATGGTATCTTTGCCCTCAGTGTGCTACCGCCGGCGGTGCCTGAAGGAACCAGCCGTATTCGCGCCAACGTCACGGCAGCCCACACGGCGGACGAAATTGACTTTGCCCTGCAAGCCTTTGCGCGTGCCGGGCGTGCCATCGGGGTTATTCGCTGATACTGCCATGAGCACACCGTTTGCGATCGACTTCTCCGGCCAGGTGGCCTGGGTTACCGGTGCCGGGCGCGGCATTGGTCGCGCAATCGCATTGGCGTTTGCCCAGGCCGGTGCCGCCGTGCTGGCCAACGACATCGACCCGGTCACGGCGGCGGACACGGTCACCGCCATTGGCGCCGCTGGCGGGAATGCCCTCGCTGCACCGGGCGATGTCAGCCAACGCGCGGCTGTGGCAGCCATGGCGGCCGCGGCCCTGGCCCGCTGGGGCCGCCTCGATGTCCTGGTCAACAACGCGGGTATCGAACCGGTTGCTTCCATCCTCGAGATGACCGAAACCGATTGGGACCGTACGCTCGCCACCAACCTCAAAGGCACCTTTTTGTGCACCCAGGCCGCCGGACGGATCATGCGTGCCCAGGGGCGCGGCGCAATCGTCAACATCGCGTCCACGGCGGGCAAAGTGCAGCCCCTCTACCTGCGATCGGCCTATGCGGCCAGCAAAGCCGGCCAGGTCGGGTTTACCAAAGAAGCTGCGCGCGAGTTTGCCGCATTTGGCGTGCGCGTCAACGCCGTCTGCCCGGGGGTGGTGGTGACGCCGATGACCGAACACCTGCGCCAGAATGCCCAACAGATGGCACGTTGGATGCAGGAAATCCCCGTCCAGCGCCTGGGCGAAGTCAAGGACGTCGTGGGCCTGGTGCTGTTCCTGGCTTCGGATGCGGCATCCTACATCGTCGGGCAGGCGATTCATGTGGATGGGGGGAAGATGATGGGGTAGGGAGTACGGAGTAGGGAGTACGGAGTAGGGAGTACGGAGTACGGAGTAGGGAGTAGGGAATGAGCGGTGTGCAGGGGCGAGTGGTGGTTGGGACGGAGGATGGGGTTTGGGTGCTGGGGGGCGGGCCGGCGGGGTGGTCGGTGCGGTTCGACCAGCTGCATGGGCGCGAGGTGTGGACGGTGGCGGTGAGCCCGCATCAGCCCGAGGTTTTGTTTGCCGGCACCGGTGGGCATGGTCTCTTTCGCAGTGTGAACGGCGGCGGGAGCTGGCGGCCGATGAGCCGCGGGTTGGAGAGTCCCTACGTGCGCGGGCTGGCGTTCGATCCGCACGATCCGCAGCGGGTGTATGCGGTCGTCGAGCCGGCGGCGTGGTATACCAGCACCGACGGCGGTGAAACGTGGGTGTGTACGGCGGATGCCACGTCGTTTGGCGGTGCCGACACCGTTGTGGCGCTGGCGGTGACCGCAGACGAGGTGCCTGTCTGCCTGGTGGCCACGCCCGGTGGGGTGTGGCGTGCCGACGACGGCGGGCGGACCTGGCAGCGCACGCCTGTGCCAGCCGGTGTTCACCAGCTGGCAGTGAGCGGTTCGCCAACCGGTCTCCTTGCAGCAACCGATGCCGGTTTGTATCGCAGTGTCGATGCGGGCAGCACCTGGTCGTGCTGCCTGGCTGATACCGTCACGGCGGTGACGACCACCCAGCCTGGCACCTGGTTGGCAGCGCAGGTGCTTTCCGACGCCAGCGCGCCGCTGATTGTTTTCAGCCAGGATGCCGGCGCCACCTGGGCACCCCTGGGCGCCGCAGCGGGACCGGTTGCTCGCCTGGCGGGCGGTGATGACCTTCTGCTGGCCATCGACCGCGCAGGTGATTTGTGGTATACTGGTGGGGTGGCCGATCTGTCGGCCGCGCGCTGGGCGACCCTCGCCGATGACCTGCCACCTGCGTTTGACCTGCACGTAATCGCAGCGTAGATGCAGGTTCGCCCGACACCGGCACCCTGGCGTGCGCAAGCCAGGCTTGCGCTTTGGGTTCATACCAGGAAGTGGCCGGCCCAAAGCGATTCGTTGATTCGTTGTCCCCATTCGTTGACGGCATGCGCGGCCGGCAAAGGAGAAACACCGATGGAATGTTACAACTGTGGACAACCCGTGCCCGACAACAGCGAACGCTGCCCGACCTGTGGACAGCGTTTTGCCGTTGAAAAAAAGGCACCCAAAAAGGGATTTCTGGCCCGGCTGGGGTGCGGCGGCAGCGTGCTGGCACTGTTGACCCTGCTGTTGATCGCCGCAGCACGCTAAGGGCCTATCCGAATAACTGCCCTGAGGCGCCATATTGAAGCGAATATCAGGTTATTCGGATAGGCCCTGGGGCAGCGTGAAAGAATAACTTCCGGCATTTGCACAGACAGTTGCCATCTTTTTGGAAAGATGGCAACTGTCTGTGCCACCGCCACCGCCAAATTCGATCAAATAAAGCACGGAAGGTAAATCAAAAAATGACTGACAACCTGGCACGCCTCAAGGCACGTCTCGGCGAGGTCGTCGACCTCCAGCAGGCCGTGGCACTCGTGGCGTGGGACCAACAGACCTACATGCCGTCCGGCGGCGCGGATGCGCGGGCTGCGCAGCTCAGCACCCTGCAGCGCCTGGCGCATGACCTCTTCGTGGCCGACGAAACGGGCCGCCTGCTCGAAGATACGGCGGCTGAAGTGGCCGGCCAGCCGGACGACAGCGACGACGTGCGCCTGGTGCAGGTGACACAACGTGATTTCGACCGCGACCGCAAACTACCCTCCGACTTCGTCGTCGAGCTGGCGCGGTCACGCGCGATGGCCCACCAGGACTGGGTCAAAGCCAAGGCCGCAGCCGACTTCAGCCTGTTTGCGCCGGCCCTGGCACGCCAGTTCGAGCTGGCCCGCCGCATGGCCGACTACCTGGGTTATGATGAGCATCCCTACGACGCCCTGCTCGACCTGTTCGAGCCAGGGATGCGCGCCAGCCAGGTGACGACCATCCTGGCCGACCTGCGCGATCGATTGACCGGCCTGCTGCGCCAAATCCAGGGCAGCAGCATCGAAATCGACGACAGTCTGCTGCGCCAGCCGTACGACGTGACGCGGCAGCGTGAGTTTACCTACGACGTGATGCGGCGCTTTGGTTACGACTTTGCCCGCGGGCGCCACGACGGTGCACCACACCCGTTCTGCACCAGCTTCTCCATCAACGACGTGCGCATCACGTCGGACACCAAACCGGACGACCTGGCCTACCTGCTGTTCAGCGCCATGCACGAAACCGGCCATGCCCTGTACGAACAGGGCGTCAGCCAGCAGCTCGAACGCACGCCGTTGGCCCAGGGTACCTCGCTCGGCGTGCACGAGTCTCAATCACGCCTGTGGGAAAACGTCATCGGGCGCGGCCGTCCCGCCTGGACCTTCTTCTACCCGCGCCTGCAGGGGTTATTCACCGCCCAACTGGGCGGCGTGAGCTTCGACCAGTTCTACCAGGTCATCAACCGCGTACAGCCATCTTTCATCCGCATCCAGGCCGATGAGCTGACCTACAACCTGCACATCCTGGTGCGCTTCGAGCTCGAGATGGCCCTGCTGGAGGGCAAACAGTCCATCGACAACCTGCCGCAGGCCTGGAATGACAAGATGGAAGCCTACCTGGGCATCGTACCCCCCAACGACGCCCTGGGCGTACTGCAGGACGTGCACTGGTCGGATGGGCTGATCGGCTATTTCCCGACCTACACCCTGGGTAACCTGATCGCCGCCCAGCTGTTCGATGCCGTTTTGGCCGCGCACCCCAACCTGCCCGAAGAATTTGCGACCGGGGAATTCGGCACCCTGCGCGAGTGGCTGCGTACCCAGGTGCACGTGCACGGGCGTAAGTTCACCGCCAATGAGCTCCTGCAGCGCATCACCGGCGGCGGCCTGGACGCCCGCCCCTACATCGATTACCTCACCACCAAGTTCCACGACGTTTATCACGTATCCCATTGAACGAAAAAGGGGGGCGGTCACACCGCCCCCCTTTTGTGTCTTCGACTCGTTCGCGCATTCCCGTGCGAACACTGGCCCGCACGGAGGCGTTCGCACGCTCCCGTGCGAACACTGGCCCGCACGGAGGCGTTCGCATGCTCCCGTGCGAATGCTTGCCCTTACAGCGGGGTTCGCACGCCTGTGTGCGAACCCCGCTATCTGTTTTTAACTGGCAATCCGCCGCCGCAGGATCAGCCCAGCGGCCGCTGCGCCGGCCAGCGCCAGGCCAACCAGCAGCCACGGCGATGCCGCCGGTGCCTGATCCTCGAAACTGCTCAGATCGACGGCTGTCGGGTTGGCCTCACACGACTGCACCACCACGTCATCGACATCCCAACCAGGCTGGCTGATCGAGCTGTCGGTGCCGAGGCGCCAGCGGAACTGCACGGTCTGCCCGGCATACGTGCTGACGTCGACGATCGAGTTGATGTACGGATCGGGGTCACCGCACCAGGCACTGAGACCAGCCAGTGGGTTGGAGAAGCCGCTCGACACGGTGCCATCGTACGGATCCGTGAGCAGCGACGCGGCGGGCACCTGTGTCCAGGTGCTGCCGCCGTTGGTGGTCACTTCGAGGATGCCGCCGTCGTAGCAGCCGTCGCCGCTCGACTCGATGTCCTGGGCGTTCCAGAACTTGAGCGTGACCGGGTTCTGGCCGGTGGGAATCACCACCGCCGGCGAGACCAGGCGTTGGTCGGTGACGCTGCCGACGTCATTGGCATGGTAGTGCTGCACCGGACTGTGCGGGTTGCTGGTCGCCAGCGCCCACGTGTTGCCCGTACCACCGGAGGTCCACCCGGTGACCGTGCCCTCGAAGTCGGTCTGGTACACGATGTTGGGTGTCGTGCCAGGGCCGCAGTCGCCTGGCGCCGCTTCGGTCGTGAAGGAGAACACCGCCGACCAGTTGCTCGCCCCGCAGATATTGCCGGCTTTGACCCGCCAGAAGTACTCGGTGCTCGTGTTCAACGTCGCCCCGTTGTAGCTGGTGCCGGCGAGGCCGCTGGCGCTGTGTACGATATTGGTGAACCCGGCGTCAGTGGCGATTTCCAGGTCGTAACCGCCAGCCTGCGCCACCGCATTCCAGGTGAACGTCGGCTGCACACCGACGTTGGTGGCACCATTGGCCGGGGCCGTCAAGGCGGGCGCCCCCGGTGCTGCCGTGAACAGGTTCAGAACGACCGTGATGGTGTCTGGCCCGCTCGCCGAGGCGCCGCTGATGTCGACGTTGTACGTCCCCGCCGCCGCTGCACCCGTGTTGCCAATCGTCAGCACACTGCTGCCAGGCGGGGTTACCGGGTTGGCACTGAAGCCCGCCGTGGTGCCCGCCGGGTTACCGGACGCACTCAGGGTCACCGGACTGTTGTAACCCAGGATCGAACCCACATCGACGTTGTACACCGCATTGGCCGGCGCACAGACGTCCTGGTTGGCCGGTGTCGCTGACAGCGTGTAGTCGGCCCCCAAGGCACAGTTGTAACACACCAGCGCAAACGACCCGTCGGTCGGGTCGGCGTTGCCCGGCACACCATCGCCCGCAATGTTGAACGCGTTGATCGTGATCGTCGCCGAACCCGCCGGCGCCTGCACGTAGACGTTCTCCAGGTTGTTGCGGCGATCTGCCGTGCCACCGGTGGTGGACCAGCCAGAGGCAAAGCGGTTGCCCAGGTAGGTGTTCGCACCGTTGACGACCGTCAGGTCCAGGTCGTTGACCAGCGACGGATTGGCACCGACCGCACCCGCAGCGTCGGTCCAGGCCACGGTGACCTTCAGCGGCTTGCTGGGGTCAGGCACGCCCACTGTGAGGTTGAAGGTGTCCCCCGTCTGGCCGAAGGTGGTCGTCTGGTCGCGGTAGACCATGTTGACGCCGTTGTCGATGACGTTGCTCATGTTCACGCGTCCCCAGCCTTCGTTGAAGTTGGGGATGTCTGCCGTGCCCATGTCGACCGCACCGTTCACCAACAGCGCCTTCGCCATGGCAGCACTGGGGTTGGCACCCGCATTGAACGACCGCCACCATTCGGTGGCCAGTACGATCGCACCAGAAGCGTGCGGTGCGGCCATGCTGGTGCCGGAGCAGAAGGCATACAGGTTGTTGGTGCCGGCGATGGCGGTCGAGCAGCTGCCACCGGTATCATTACGCGCCGAGGAGATTTGCTCACCCGGCGTGGTGATGGTGGGCACGATGCGACCATCGACCGAAGGCCCGCGGCTGCTGAAGCTCGAGATGGCATCGATGCTGCCTATGCGGTAGTTGCGGCTGCTGGCAACGATGATCAGGTTCTTCGCCTCTTTCGGCGCCGTCAACGTGCTCGCACCGGGACCCGAGTTGCCCGCCGAAAAGACCTCGATGAACGGCTCGATCGCCGCCGTGTCGAAGTTCCCGTCGAGCACCATCAGGTCGTGCGTGCGCTCCGACGCCTGGTAGCCGTGGTTCGTCCCTTCGCCGGTGGTCCACGAGTTGTTGCCACCGATCGCGTTGCCCAACACGGCGCGTTTGCTGTGTTCCTGCCAGCCACCCGATGGCGGCCAGGCCGACGCCGACAGCGAGTTCATGGCGAAGATGCTGTACCCCGGCGCCACGCCCAGGCCGTACTTGAAGCCTTGCGGGTCGCTGAAGGCACCCGTGGCATTGCCACCGATGATGCCGGTGACGTGCGTGCCATGGCCACCCCCCGCACAGTCCGTACCCGCCGGTCCGGCACAGGTCCCGGGGAAGCTGTAACCGCCCACGATGTGCGAACCCAGGTCGGGATGATCGTAGTCGACGCCGGTATCCACCGTCGCCCAGATCACACCAGCCCCATTGTAGCCCAGGTTGCCCAGCCACGTGTTGTAGCCGGTGAAAGGCACGCCCGCCGTGTAGTTGCCCGCGATGATCTGGCTCGACATCTCGTCGTCCAGCACCGGTTCGGGGCTGGCGTAGGCCACGGCGAGCACGGTGTTGAGACCGGCCACCGCTTCGACGGCACTGGCGTCCAGGGTGACGATTGCGTTGTAGAAGGCCTTATCGGGCTGGCTGGGGAAGGACTGGATGATCCTGGCACCCAGCTTCTCCAGCGCGGCCAGCGTCGCATCGATGGCGCCATCGTTGTAGAACATCACGTCGACGTTCTCGATGCGCCCGCTGCGGTTGGTCACATCGGGGTTGATCTTGTAGCTGACGTGGAAGGGGCCGGTCCAGCGCACGAAGTCGAGCGCTTCGGCACCGTCGGCGGCGGCCGCCGTACCCCACACCAGGAAGGTGTTGGTGGGGTAGTACTGCAGCGGTTTGAGACCGGCGGCGTCGAGCTGCGCCAGCCAGGCATCGGTCACCGGGCCGGCAAACTGCACCAGGCGCAGCGTCGGGCCTGCCGTGGTGGTGGCGAGGGCCACGTCAGGCGCATCGGCCAGAGGATCGAAGACAAACTCGCGCACCTGGACCTTGCTGGCGTCGTCGTCACGGCTGAAAGGCACGCCGCTGGCAGCCAGGGTGGCAAAATCGGCGTCACTCAGCTCGAGCCAGTGGAAGCTGCCGTAGTCGTAAGCCAGCTTGGGGTTCAGCCCCAGCGTGGTTGCGGCACTGAGCGACGTGACCGGCACGCGTACGTAGTGACTGCCGCTGCTGCTGGCAGCCGGGGATGCCGCACCCGCTGGCAAACTGGCGACCAGCAGGCTGAGCACAGCCACGATCACCAGCCAGTGCAGCCAGGCGCGGTTTCGATAGGATGGGACAGAGTGTTGCACGATGATTCTCCTTTGGCGCGGCCAGGAGGCCGCAGTGGTTGGGGCAGATACCGGGGCGGACCAACGGACTCAGCGTGAGGCACGGTTGCTGAGTCCACCAGTGTGAGCGAATAGCTCGAACTCGATTATAAGGAATACAGGGGTGCTTGTCAATCTGACTGAAAGTGCCAGGTGCATCTCAGATTGGGGGTAGACCCTTCGGGTTTTCGTCAATGGCCGGGATTCAGCACCGGGTGGCATTGCCGTGGCGTACCAGCAATCAGCGATTATGGGGAAAAACCCGAAGGGTCTTGACATCCCAACACATCTGTACACCCGAAAGTGCCAGGGCCTCACAGGTTCTGTAAACCTGTGAGGCCCCTGTTTGTTAGCGTTTGACGAACGGCAGCCAGCGGGTGCTAACGGTGCCCTGGCACGCCTGGACCGTCACATCATCGAGATCCCAGCCAGGCTGGCTCACTGACGAGTCGGTACCGAGCCGCCAGCGGAACTGCACGGTCTGGCCGGCATACGTACTGACGTCGGCAATTGAATTGATGTAGGACGTCGTGCCACACCAGGCGTTGCGCCCGGCCAGCGGGTTGCCAAACGAACCTGACACCACACCGCTGCGGTACGGACCTAGCAGGAAGCTGGTCACCTGGGTCCAGGTCGTGCCCCCGTCGGCCGTGATCTCCAGGATACCGCCATCGAAGCAACCGTCGGTACCGCTGGTTGGTTCCAGGTTGGGCACGTGCCAGAACTTGAGGGTGACCGGGTTCTGGCCGCTGGGCAGACTCATCGCAGGTGAGACCAGGCGCTGGTCGGTGATCGTGCTGGCACCAAAGGCATGGTAGTGCTGGACCGGACTGTGTGGATTATTGGTGCTCAAGGCCCAGGTGCTGCCCGAGCCGCTGCTCGTCCACCCATTGACCGTGCCCTCGAAGTTGGCCTGGTATACGATGTTCGGTGTGCTGCCGGGCGCACAGTCACCAGGCGCCGCCTGCGTGGTGAAGGTAAACACCCCAGACCACTCACTGACCCCGCAGCTGTTCACCGCCTGGACTCGCCAGTAGTACATGATACTGGTGTTGAGATTGGCGCCGCTGTAGGTGGTACCGGTGAGTCCGCTGGCGCTGTGTACGATGCTGCTGAAGTTTCCGTCGGTGGCGACCTGGATGTTGTAGGAGGCGGCGCCGGATACGGCATCCCAGGTAAACGTGGGTGATGTTCCGACATTCAGCGCACCATTGGCCGGCGCCAGCAGCGTCGGGGTTGCCGGTGCTGCGTTGACCACGGTGAGACCGACGCTGACGTTTTTGCTGCCGGTGGTCGAGGTGCCGGTGATGTCGAAGGTGTAACTGCCCGCTGTCACGCCTGCTGTGTTGACGCTCAGATTGCTCGTACCAGGCGGGGTGATCGGATTCAGGCTGAAGTTGGCGGTGGCACCGGCCGGTGTGCCGCTGGTACCCAGGGTTACCGGGTTGTTGAAGCCCGAGACCTGGCCAACGTCGACGCTGTAGCTGGCGCTGGCCGGGGCACAGACCGCCACGGTTGGCGGCGTGACGCGCAGGGTGAAATCGGGTGTGCCGCACGAACCGAACTTGAACGCACCGATGCGCAGCCGCCAGCCGTTGGAGCTGGTGGTTGGTACCCACTGGTTGACGTACCAGAAGGTGCAGTCGTCCACCGGGTCGATGTTCA
>CAZXQZ010000072.1:0-19383 GCA_964642445.1 uncultured Anaerolineae bacterium | reverse complement strand
CCCTGATCTCTGACCCCTGATCTCTGACCCCTGATCTCTGACCCCTGATCTCTGACCCCTGATCTCTGATCTCTGACCCCTGACCCCTGATCCCCAACCCCCAACCCCTATTCCCCCAACTCGCGCCTGATCGTCGATACGAGGGTGTGGGCGCGGGTGGGGGCGTCGCCGATGTAGTTGGCGGCGTCGAGTAGTTCCAGGATGCGTGCCTGGGGCAGCAGGGCCACCAGGCGCGGATCGTTGGCCAGGCGGTTAGCCAGGGGGTTAGGCTCGCCGCCCTGCACGGCGGACCAGGCGGCCAGGCTGTGCTCGCGAATCACCTCGTGCAGCTGCTGGCGATCACCGCCCGCTTTGGCCGCTTCCATCAGCAGGCGCTCGCTGGCCGCAAAGACGCCGTAGGTTGCCAGGTTGCGCGCGATGGCTGGCTCGTTGATCACCAGCCCCTGCACGAGGCGCACGAAACTGCGCAGCATCTCGTCGACGGCGAGGAATGCCTCGCTCAATACGATGCGCCGGTTGGCCGAATCGTCCAGCGTGCGCTCCAACAGGCTGTGTGCCGCATTGTCCCAGGCCACGCGCGGTAGGCTGGCAACAAAGCGTGCCAGGCTGTCGATCTTCTCCGCCGTAATCGGATTGCGCTTGAAGGGCATGGCCGACGAGCCCACCTGCCGGCGGCCAAAAGGCTCGTTCCACTCGCCCAGCGGCGGTGACTGCAGGAGACGCAGGTCGAAGCTGAACTTGTACAACGTTCCCGCCAGACCAGCCAGGGCGTTGAGCACCAGCCAGTCCTGCTTGCGCGGGTACGTCTGCGTCACCACGGCGAACTCGGGCAGATCCAGGGCGGCCATGACCCGCGCCGATAGCTCGGCGGAGGTCAAACCGGTACCCTGCAGAAGCTGTGCGTACGATGCCGACGTGCCAACCGCGCCACGCAAGCCTTTGCCCCGAATGCCATCGCGCACGCGGCGCAGCTCTTGCCAATCGACCAGCAGGTCCTGGCCGATCTGCGCCAGGCGGTAGCCCAGCGTCGTTGGCTCGGCCGGCTGCAGGTGGGTGAACGCCATGCCTGGCACGTCAGCCGTCTGCTCGATACGGTCGGCCAGGCTGCGCAAACCGCTGTGTAACGCGCCCAACACCAGGTCCAGCGCCTGGCGCAGGCGCAGCGCCTCGACGTTGTCCAGGATATCCATGCTGGTTGCGCCGAGGTGGATGATGCTGCCCCCCACCGGGCACTGCTCAGCAAAGACGTGGATTTCAGCCATCAGGTCGTGCTGGATCTCGGCCTCGATTGCGGTTGCGCGCGCAATGTCGATCTGGTCCTGGTGTGCTTCCAGGTCGGCCAGCTGCTCGGGTGTCACCAGGCCCGCGGCCAGTTGTGCGCGTGCCAGTGCGACCCAGACCTGGCGCAGGAGGCGCCGCTTGGTCAGCTCCGACCACAGGGTGCGCATGGCGTCCGTGCCATAGCGCCAGGTGAACGGTGAAATGTAGGTGTCATGCACAAACGAATCGGCCATAGGTTGCCACGATCACACGTGTGCGTCGGTGCTGGTGACGCGGAATATCTTCTCCCGTTCGGGACTCACCGAAACCCAGCGGATGGGCGCGCCCGCCAGTGCCTCGATGCGTCGCAGATAGGCCTGCGCGTTGACTGGCAGCTCGGCCCACGCCCGGCAGTCAGTAGTCGGCGTTTGCCAGCCTGGCCACGATTCGTAGATCGGTTCTGCGTCCAGCAGCCAGGGTGTATCCGGCACGTGGGTGTACGTTTTGTCACCAATGCGATATCCAATGCAGATCTTCAGTTCGGGCAGGGTGTCCAGCACGTCGAGTTTGGTGATCGCCAGCTCGGTCAGGCCATTGAGCCAGGTGGCGTGTGCAATGGCCACCCCGTCGAACCAGCCACAGCGCCGCGGCCGACCCGTGGTGGCACCGTATTCGCGCCCGATGTCACGAATCGTCTGCCCCGTATCGTCGTTCAGCTCCACCGGAAATGGTCCGGCGCCCACGCAGGTCGAGTAGGCTTTGACGACACCGATGATCCGGTCGACGGCGGTCGGCGGCAGCCCGGCGCCCACGGCAGCAAACGCCGCCGACGGGTTGGACGACGTGACGTAGGGATAGATGCCCCAATCGATGTCACGCATGATGCCCAACTGTCCTTCGAGCAGGACGAACTGGCTGTTTTGTACCGCCTGCCGCAGCATGGGCAGGGTATCGACGATGCGCCCGTGCAGCGCCTCGGCCCATTCCTCGCACATGTCGTATAACGTATCGACGTCCCACGTGGCCTGGCCGTAGTGCTGGAGCAGGGTGTTTTTCGCGGGCAGGATCTGGGTCAGGCGCTGGCGCAGCCAGCTGCGGCGTGTGAGGTCACCCAGGCGCAGCCCCCAACGCGCCGCCTTGTCGGCGTAGGCCGGCCCGATCCCGCGCTTGGTCGTGCCGATGGCCGCACCGCCGCGTGCCAGCTCCTCCAGCCCGTCGAGCTGAAGGTGGTACGGCATCAGCATCTGCGCCCGCTCGGACAGCCACAGGTTGGAAAGGTCCACGCCAGCCGCCGTCAGGTTGTGCATCTCGTCGAGCAGACTGGGCGGGTTGACCACCGTGCCGGTGCCGATGACATTGCAGGTTTTGGGGTTGAAGATCCCAGATGGCACCAGGTGCAAACGAAACGTGCCGTAGTTGTTGATGACGGTGTGGCCGGCATTGTCACCTCCCTGGAAACGCACGACACAATCGGCATCTTGCGCCAGGAAATCGACCACACGACCCTTGCCTTCGTCGCCCCACTGAGCGCCGACAACGGCGATGACTGGCATATTACGACCTTCCGTTTCTAAAAAAGTTGCAGGACCGATACGCTGCGGCACCGGCGTTAGGGGTTCACCTGGTTTGGGTATAGCCACCGATTACACTCAATCAACGGCTACAGTCGTGGCAAGTGACCCGCTAGAGCTGGGCGGCGTAACCCACCCCTTTGGCAAATAACGCCAGCCCAAACTGCCCCACGTGCCCGCGCGCCGCGTGGGGATGCTGCGCCGGCCAAAGATGATCTTCCGGGTGAGGCATCAAACCCAGGATCGTGCCGCTTGGGTCACAAACGCCCGCAATATCGGCCAGCGAGCCATTGGGGTTGGTGGGGTAGGCACCAGCGGCCGGCTGCCCTTGCGCATCCACGTACGTCAACGCCACCTGGCCAGCGCTCTGCAGGCCGGCCAGGGCATGTGTGTCGGACAGAATGAACCGTCCCTCACCATGCGCCACCGGGCACGCGATCAACTCATGCAGGCCCCGCGTGAACACACACGGTCCGGTCGGGTTGGGGCGCAGATACACCCACCGGCACTCGAAATGCGATGAGGCGTTGTGCGTCAGGGTAGCCGTCTGGCTGGAACCGGGACGGTCATCCTGGCCAATCGCACCTCCAGTCCCACCCGGCAAAAAACCGCTCTTGACCAGGGCTTGAAAGCCGTTGCAGATGCCCAAAATGGGCTTGCGCAAGGCGTGAAAACGCGCCAGGGCCTCGATCAGGCGAAAACGCAGATCGAGCGACCACACTTTGCCCGCACCGAGGTCGTCACCGTAGGAAAAACCGCCGGGCAGTACCAGCATCTGAAACTCGTCCAGGCGCTGCGGCTGGGCCACCAGCGTGCTGACCGGCGCGATGGTTGGCACACCCCCGGCCAGTTGGCAGGCCAGGGCAGCCTCCCGGTCACGGTTGCTGCCGGGTGCATGCAGAACGAGGACGCGTGCTCGAGTCACAGGATGTTTCTCCTTCAGGGTCGCGGCGGGCAACGCAGCTGCCCCATGGCCTGCGGCGCCGTCGCGGCGACCAGCTGGACGGGCGTGCCTCCGTTGACATCGGCCCAGTACAGACCGCCATCGTCCGTGGCGTAGACCAGGACGCGGCTGTCGCCCGTCCAGCAGACGTCCGTCACCACGTGCTCGGGCGGTGTGACGGGCAGCCAGGTCGTGGCACTGATCGGTCGCAGCCATAACAGGCGGCTCGGCGGCTCCCCCAGCCGCGCAATCACCGCCGCAACCTGGCTGCCATCGGGTGACCACAGCAGGCGCGTACCGTCGGCGGCCAGGGTACCGGCATCGGCCAGCAGCGGGTCGGGCAGACCCCCATTGGCGGCCGGTGCCACCGCGTTGGCTTCGACCTGGTCGGGCGGTGCCGGCCAGGACGTCCAGGTGAACGCAACTGCCTGACCGTCCGGCTGCCATGCCGACCAGCGCACACCGAAGGCATGCCCCGGCGGCGGTCGCTCGCGATCTTCGAAGTACTCGGTACGGTTGACCGCCTCCACGCCGCCCACGTTGGTGACAAACAGGTCCTGCCGCTCATACCCACCGTTGGGATGGTCCAGGCCGCGCTGGGCAAACGCCAGCTGTTTGCTGTCGGGCGACCACGAAACCGCCCCAATCCAATCCCCGTCTGCCAGCTGGATCGGTCCACTATCGCCAGTTACGTCGAGGGTGTACAGGGCGGCCGCGTCTGCCGTGCGCGTGATGTACGCCAGATGCTGGCTGTCCGGTGCCCACACCAGCTCTGCCAGGTTGCTCAGCCCATCGACCGCCGTGAGCGGGCCGGGGACGCGCAGATCCAGGATGTCGAGGGTCTCGGTCAGCACGATCGCCAGGCGTCCCCCGTTGGGTGAGAGATCGATCCGGGTGATGGGCAGTGTCGGCGAGATCAGAATCGGTACGGCTTCGCTGATGACAGTCGTGGTGTAAACCTGCCCATCCTGGTCGGCAAATACACAGGTCTGCACACCGGTTTCACTGCAGTCCCAGCGCCCCGGCAGCAGCGCACCGGTCAGCGGCACGAAACCTTCCGTTGCCAGGCGCCACAGCACCTGCTCATTGCCCGCACCCTGACCCGTACCCCCCGTGCTGAATAAAATCGCACCCTGCGTTGTCGTTGGCGGCAAAAAGCTGGCCGTCACCAGGGTCAAATAACTCGGCGTGGGTGTCGGCGACGGCGTGGGCGTTGGCGTCGCTGTCGGTGTGTTCGTTGGCACTGGCGTTGGGAAAATGGGCGGCACCTGGCAGGCCAACAACAGCAGGACCACCAGAACCAGCGCCAACGCCATAGTCAGGCACAGCAGAGATATCCGGCGCACAGTCACCTCGTCGGTTTTCACCCGCGGCCCGGCTGTTTCCAGGCAGCAAGCAGATCGTCTAACGCGATGTCGCACAAGACTCGGTCACCGGCGCGCAGCCGCAGCTGCGGGGCGGAATCGACCCGGCCAATGACGGCAAACACCACCTGCCCGCCAAGACCAGCTGCGAGTGCAGGCAGATCTTGCGGGCGTACTTCGAGCAGGAAACGGCCCAGGGATTCGGCAAAAAGCCGGGTGCTGCGCTTCAGGGCGACCCCCGGTTCCACGACCGGCACACGATCGACGTCCAGATCGAGGCCCAGGCGGCCGGCGATGGCCATTTCGGCAGCAGCCACGGCCAGGCCCCCTTCGGAACAGTCGTGACAGGCCTGCACCAGGCCAGCCCTGATCAGCTCATGCAGGGCACGCAGGCGGCCCAGGGGATTTGCCGGCGGCTGCGGCGGTCGAGTACCCAATGCGCCGTGCTGCGCAAAATAGAGGCTGCCGCCCATCTCGTCGGCGGTGCCACCGAGCATGACCAGCAGGTTACCCGCCTCTTTGAGATCCATGGTCACAGTCTGGCCGGCCGCAGGGACGATGCCCAGCGCCGAAATGAGCAGGGTACCGGGAATGGCATGCTTGCGGCCATCGGCACCCAGGTATTCGTTGTTGAGGCTGTCCTTGCCCGAGACGTACGGTGTGCCGTAGGCCAGGGCGGCATCGTAACAACCCTGGGCACAGCGCACCAGGCTGCCCAGCCGGTCTGGCAGGTTCGGGTTACCCCAGCAGAAATTGTCGAGAATCGCCACCCGGTCCGGGTCGGCACCCACGGCGGTGACGTTACGCAGCGCCTCGTCCACGGCCGCCCAGGCCATCGCGTACGGATCGAGCTGCCCGATCAGCGGGTTGATACCGGCCCCCAAGGCAACGGCCGGCAGCGCGTCAAGGGGCATTGCTGGCGCTTCGGGTCCCAGCAGCGTGTCCAGCGGCAGGAGCACCGCCGCATCGCCGGGCCCATCAGCCTGCGCACCGACGAACGGTTTGACGATCGTGCCCCCCTGCACCTCGTGATCGTAGCGCCGCACCACGGCTTCTTTGCTGGCCACGTTGGGGTGAGCCAGCAGGCGCAGCAGCCGGCCAGCCAGCTCATCGCCCGACGGTTCCGGCAAATCGGGTTCGGTGGCCAACGGCGGGGTCCACACAGCGCTGAGCCGGCGGCGCGGTATGCCGTTGTGCAGGAAATCGGTGTCCAGGCGGGCCACGGGCGTGCCACGAAAACGAACCACCAGCTGGCCGTCACCGGTGAAATGGCCCAGGACCGTGGCTTCGGCCTGGTGCAGTACACAGAGCGCGTGCAAGCGCGCCCACTGCGCCGGTGGCACCGCCAGGACCATGCGCTCCTGGGCCTCGCTCAGCCAGATTTCCCAGGGGCGCAGGCCACCGTACTTCAACGGCACGTCGGACAGCTCGACGTCGGCGCCCAGATCGGCGGCCATTTCACCTACGGCCGAGGAGAGCCCACCGGCACCGCAGTCGGTGACCGCGCTGTACAGCCCTTCGTCGCGCGCGGACAGCAGCACCTCCAGCACCTGCTTCTCGTGGATTGGGTGCCCAATCTGCACCGCTGCCCCGGCCACCTGGCCCGTCTCGTGCGACATCTCCATGGAAGAGAACGTGGCACCGCGCAGGCCATCACGCCCGGTGCGCCCACCAATCACAACCACCAGGTCACCCGGTTGGGCTTCGTGCAGGCTGCGGTGTGCCCCGCGCGGCAGGATGCCGAGGCAGCCGCAGTAGACCAGCGGGTTGGCAGTGTACGCGGCATCGTACACAATCGCGCCGTTGACCGTTGGCACACCCATCTTGTTGCCGTAGTCCTCGATGCCATGGACCACGCCAGCTGCAATCCGCTGCGGGTGCAGCACTCCTTCTGGCAGCGCCTCCCAGGGCAAATCGGGCGGGCCAAAACAGAGCACGTCGGTATTGGCAATCGGCCGGGCCGATACGCCGAGGATGTCGCGCATGACACCCCCCACACCGGTGTTGGCACCACCAAACGGCTCGAGGGCAGATGGATGGTTGTGGGTCTCGACTTTGAACGCCAGGTCGAAACGCTCATCGAAGCGCACGATGCCGGCATTATCGACGAACGCCGATACCACCCACGGCCTGGCCAGGGATTCCGTGGCGGCGCGAAGGGTTGACTTCAGCAGGCCATCGATGGTTTGGGGCACCGTCTGACCGGGTGCCGTGTAGTCGATGACCGCTTTGAATGTCTTGTGCACGCAGTGTTCCGACCAGGTCTGGGCCAACATTTCGAGCTCGACGTCGCTGGGCTCACGCGCCTGGGCCTGGAAGTAGGCCTGGATGGCCTGCATCTCGGCCAGGTCGAGCGCCAGGCGCCGCTCACGGCTGATGGCCAGCAGCGCGTCGGCGCTGGCCGCACACACGGCGATCCGTTCCACCATATCATCCGCCGTACCGGCCACGAACGGCGGCGCAATCGCCCGGTCGATGACAAACGTCTGGATGGTGGTATTGGCCAGCAGGCCCTGGGCGACGCGTTCGATTTCAGGCAGGGTCATATGGCCAGTGAACGTGTAGCGCTGCGCCGTCGCCACCTGCGCCAGTCCGTCAATCCCCAACAGGCGCGCTGCCTGCCATACGCTTTCGGCCACACTGTCAGTGACACCGGGATGGAGCGCCACTTCGACCTGGTGGGTCCCCGCGGCAAGGTCAGGCAGTGGCCCCACATCCGGATTCACGGTGAGGTCGTACACTTCGGTAACCGGATCGTGCAGCAGAACCTGCGCCAGGCGATGGGCCGCCGCGTCATCCAGGTCACCGTGCAAAAAATAGAGGTCCGCCACGCGCAGGTGCGTGAGGCCGGTGATGCCGAGGGCGGTTGCGCCGTGGTGTACGGCCATCCCGCGCCGGTCGCTGGCCGGGTCACGGCCTATGATCTCGAGTCGGTACAGGGTTGTCATGGTGTCTCGATCGGGCCAGGCCGTTCGGGTCTTGGCCGCCCGAACGGCTTGCGGGTTCATTGTCTCGACAGGCCTCGCTGGCCCGTAGGGTTTCGATTATCTCGGCTGAACCTGGTAATTTGGCGCTTCTTTCGTAATCATGATGCTGTGCGGGTGGCTCTCGATGTAGCCGGCATTGGTGATGCGCACGAAGCGTGCCTTGCTGCGCAGTTCGGCCAGATCGGCTGCACCGACGTAGCCCATGCCGCTGCGCAGGCCGCCCATCAGCTGAAACAGGAAATCGGACAGTTTACCCTTGAACGGCACCTGGCCCTCGATGCCTTCCGGCACCAGTTTGCCACCCACGTCGGGCGAAGCACCCTCACCGGCCTGCGCGCTCTGGTAACGATCGCTGGCGCGCCCTTTCATGGCACCCAGCGATCCCATACCGCGGTACTCTTTGAAGCGCCGGCCTTCCCAAATGATCAGGTCGCCAGGCGATTCTTCCAGGCCGGCAAAGAGGCTGCCCAGCATCACCGCCGATGCACCGCACGCCATCGCCTTGACGATATCGCCGCTGTAGCGGATGCCGCCGTCGGCCACAACTGGTACGCTGCGCCGCGCCGCCGCGGTGGCACATTCGGCAATTGCGCTGATCTGGGGCACGCCGGCACCGGCCACAATGCGTGTCGTACAGATGCTGCCGGCACCCACACCGATCTTGATCACGTCGGCGCCGGCGTCGGCCAGGGCCAGGGTCCCTTCGGCGGTCACCACGTTGCCGGCCAGCACCGGCAGGTCAGGCCAGTGCTGCTTGACCAACCGAATCGCCTCGAGCACGCCGCGCGAATGGCCATGGGCGGTGTCGATGGCCAGGGCATCGACGCCGGCCGCCACCAGGCGGGCGGCGCGGGTCAGGGCCTGTTCACCGACGCCGATCGCGGCTGCCACCAACAGGCGCCCCTGGTCATCGGTGGCTGCGTGTGGGTAGTCCTCGCGCTTCAGGATGTCCTTGTAGGTGATGAGACCCTTGAGATGAAAATGGTCGTCGACCAGCGGCAGCTTTTCGATGCGGTGGCGGTGCAGGATGATCTTGGCCTCGTCGAGCGTCGTACCCAACGGAGCGGTAATCAGGTTCTCGTGCGTCATGTAGTCGCGAATAGGTCGCGAAAAATCGGTGGCAAAGCGGATGTCGCGGTTGCTCAGAATGCCGACCAGGCGCCCGCCCTCCTCCGACTCGACGATCGGTACGCCGCTGATGTGGTAGCGGCGCATGATTGCTTCCGCCTCTGCCAGCGGCCGGTCAGGGGTCAGCGTGATCGGGTTGACGATCATGCCTGACTCGGAGCGTTTGACACGATCGACCTCTTCGGCCTGCTGCTCCGGTGTCAGGTTGCGGTGAATGACCCCCAATCCACCCTGGCGAGCCAGCGCAATGGCCAGCGGTGCTTCGGTGACCGTATCCATGGCTGCGGAGAGTACCGGCACATTGAGCTGCAGCCTGGGATGCAGGCGGATGCGAATGTCGACGTCGGCGGGCAAGACTTCGGTGTAGCCGGGCACCAACAGGACGTCATCGAACGTCAAGGCATCGAGCGCCTCGTGCAGTTTTCCATTGACGGTCGGGCTCGTCGGAAAACGCGGCGCAGTCAACTCAACAGCATCCAACACACGGTCCCGCGTCATGGGCAGTGTCCTCCTCGCGAGCGATGGCAAGTCAGGTGTTTTCTCGTGCCGCATGTATTGTACCATTGAATCCCGGAACGGTTCAATTTGATGCAGCGCGGCATAACCGCATACCGGCCGTGGTTCACACAGCGTTTTACGCGCCGTGGGTCGCGCCGGCACGGCGTGCCAGCTCGGCCTCGACGTCGGCCCATGCCAGATCACGCGCCGCCAGCAGTACCAGGCTGTGGTAGATCAGGTCGGCCAATTCGTAGACGAGGCGGTCGTTGCCCTCGCCCTTGGCTGCCACGATGACCTCGACGACCTCTTCGCCCATCTTCTTGAGAATCTCGTTTTCGCCCCGGGCGTAGAGGTGTGCCGTGTAAGAATTGGCGGGTGCATCCAGTTTGCGGGCCTTGATTACCTCGAAGAGGTCATCCACAACGTGCCCCATGCGTCGTCTCCCTTTCAGGTGTGCAAGACTGTGACCGCCGTCGACAGGGCGGGTGATGTGCCGGCGGACGCCTGCGATTGTAAGCGGTTATGGCGTCACGTACAAAGGCCGGTAGAAACAACTGCGTTCCCCCGTGTGGCAGGCCGGCCCGGCGGGCAGTACGCGGTAGAGCAACGTATCCCCATCACAGTCGATGCGAATCTCGATGACGTGCTGCACATTGCCCGACGTCGCGCCCTTGTGCCACAGCTCACTACGGCTGCGGCTCCAGAACCAGGCCTCGCCGCTGTCTGCGGTGCGCTGCAGCGCCTCGGCATTGGCGTAGGCCAGCATCAGCACGTCGCCGGTCGTGGCATCCTGCACCACCACCGGCACCAACCCGCGCGCATCCCAGGTGATTTGGGGCTGCTCGCCGGCGGCAGTCGGATGGAACCGATTTCCTGGTGCGGTGGTCATTTTTGGTGTCAGTATCCTATCGAAGGTGTGACCTGCGCAGGTAAGCGCACGGGAATGCCCTGTGTCGCCAGGTAATTCTTGACGTCGGCCACGGTCAACTCCTTGTAATGAAACAGCGATGCGGCGAGCGCGGCATCGGCGCCGGCGACGGTGAAGGCATCGGCAAAATGGGCCAGCGAGCCGGCGCCGCCGGAGGCGATCACGGGAATCGACACCCGCGAGGTCACGGCCTGCGTCATGGCCAGGTCGAAACCGGCGCGGGTGCCGTCGGTGTCCATCGAGGTGAGCAGGATTTCACCCGCGCCGCGAGCTTCGACCTCAAGCGCCCAGGTGATCAGGTCGATGCCGGTGGGCACACGTCCGCCGTTGACTACCACCTCCCAACGTGGCTCACCCTCACCCTCGCCTGCAGAGACACGCCGGGCATCGATCGCCACGACAATACATTGACTGCCAAAGCGGCGTGCACCTTCACTGATAAGCGCCGGGTTACGCACCGCTGCCGAGTTGACCGCCGTCTTGTCGGCACCGGCCAGCAGCATCGCCCGCATGTCGTCCACACTGCGCAGGCCACCGCCTACGGTGAACGGAATGAAGACCGAATCGGCCACGGCACGTACCACGTGGCGCATGATGTCGCGCCCCTCGTGGGTTGCCGTGATGTCCAGAAAGACCAGCTCATCGGCCCCTTCGGCGTCGTAGATCTGCGCCTGCTCCACAGGATCGCCCGCATCGCGCAGATCCAAGAAGTTGATGCCTTTGACAACGCGTCCGTCCTTGACATCGAGACAGGGAATGATCCGTTTCGCCAGCATGGTTTACCTCGCTGCCAGGGTGTGCTGTACCAGCGCCAGCGCCGCCGGCAGCTGCAGTTTGCCGGTGTACAGGGCCTGGCCCACAATGGCGCCGGCCACACCATCGGCGCGTACGGCCAGCAGGCTGCGGATGTCGTCGAGGTCGCGCACGCCACCGCTGGCAATGACGGACAGGCCGCTGCCGCGCGCCAGGTCAGCCGTGCCGGGCACGTCAACGCCGCCCAGCATACCGTCGCGCGTTATGTCGGTATAGACGACGTGCTGCACACCCACCGCGGCCATACGCTGCGCGAGTTCCTGCACTGTCACGGTGCTGGTTTCCAGCCAACCATGGGTCGCCACCCGACCTTCCCGGGCATCGATGCCCACGACGATGCGCGACGCACCGAACCGCTGCAGCGCCGCCATGACGAGGTCTGGGTTTTGCAGGGCAACCGTGCCCAGGACCATCCGGCTGGCGCCGAGTTCGAGGGTCAGGGCCACGTCTTCGAGCGTGCGCAAACCGCCACCAAACTGCACTGGCAGATCGACCGCCAGGCAGATTTCGAGCAGGCGCTGCAGGTTCACCGGCAGGACCCCGCGGTCGTCAGGCGCCAGCGCATGGCCACCGCCCGCAAAAGCGCCATCCAGGTTCACGACGTGCAGCCAGGTGGCACCCTGCGCGGCCCACCGCCGTGCCACGGCTGCCGGATCGTCATCGAACCGGGTTTCCGCTGCTGGATCGCCCTGGCGCAGGCGCACGCAGCGGCCGTGACGCAGATCGATGGCTGGAAAAAGGGTAAAGGTAGTATTCATGCCTGCTCGACTATCGTCACAAAATTGCGTAGAATGCGCAGGCCCACGGCCTGGCTCTTTTCGGGGTGAAACTGAATCCCCATCACCCGTCCGCGGCCACAGATCGAGGCAAAATCGATCCCGTAATCGGTCGTGGCAATGACCAGGCTGGGGTCAGTGGGTGCGCAGTAATAGGAATGCACAAAATAGGCATAACTGCCGCTCGGCACGCCCGCCAGCAACGGATGCGTCGCGCCATGATGCACCTGGTTCCAGCCGATTTGTGGTACCTTGAGCACCTGGACCAGGGGGGCAGCGTGACTGGACAAAGTACCCGCGGTCGCCGCCGGCGGTCCGCTCACCGTCATACCATCGGCAAACCGCTGCACGACGCCGGGGAAGACACCGAGTCCGCGGTGATGCCCCATCTCTTCACTGGCGTCGAACAGCAGCTGCAGGCCGACACAGATGCCCAGCAGCGGTACGTCGTGTGCCAGCGCATCCAACACCGGACCTTCGAAACCAGCCTGGCGGAAGTTCGCCGCTGCATCACCGAACGCACCCACGCCCGGCAGCACGATGGCCCGTGCACCGGACAGGCCGCCCGGCTCACTCACGACACGCACCGGCGCCGCAATGTGCTCGAAGGCCTTGGCCACGCTGCGCAAGTTCCCAACGCCGTAATCGATCAGTGCAATCATACTTACCCTCGAATCCCCCGACCCAGGGACCCTAACCCATTGCCAACAAAACCTTCGACACCCCGGGCTGAGCCGCGTATGCCATCGCCGCTGGCCCCTGGGCAAGTGGCAGCACCGCGTCCACCAGGGGCTGTGGATCGACCAGGCCCGCCCGCAGCAGGCGCAGCGCCGCGGCAAAGGGCCCGCAGCGAGAGCCGACCACGCGTATCTCATCGACCACCACCTGGCTCATGTCCGTGGTGAGCGGCCCCGCATACGTGCTCTTCAGGACGATGGTCCCACGTGGCCGCACCAGGCGCAGTGCCGCCCCGAAACCGGCGGGGTGGCCTGTGCATTCGACCACCACATCGACGCGCTCGCCGGCTGGCCATTCGTCGACCAGGCCCACCGCCAGCCCCAGCTGTTCCGCCCGCGCCAGCGACGCCGTCCGGCGCCCCAGCACGTGCAGTTCACAGCCGGTCAGGCGCAGCACCTGCGCCACCAGCAGCCCCAGGCGACCGCCACCCAACACGACCACTCGATCGGACGGCGCAATGGGCACCAGCTGCGTCACCTGGCATGCGGCGGCCAGCGGTTCCACGAACACCGCCCGGGCATCGCTGATCTCGTCGGGCACCACATGCAGCAGATCGGCGGGTACCGCTGCCTGTTCGGCAAACAGACCAGGCCGCTGCCGAATACCGATCACGGCGCGCCGCAGGCAGTGCGATGTCAGCCCGGCACGGCACATCGCACACTCGCCACAGCTCAGGTTGATCTCGCACACCACGCGCCGCCCCACCAGGTCCGGCCGCGCGGCACACGCCACGACCGTGGCCACCGCTTCGTGGCCGGGAATGCCCGTGAACCCGGCATAACCTCGCAGAATCTCCAGGTCGGTTGCGCAGATGCCAGCCAGATGTACCGTCAGCAGCGCCTCACCGGGGCCGGGCTGCGGGTCCGGGTAATCGTCCACCACGTGCAGCTGCTTGCCGTCGAAGTACAACGCGCGCATCGTATCCCTCGCCAAAAACAAAACGGAGCGCAGCCAGGCTCCGCTCCGTCACAGGGCACTCCAGCATGACGATCTGCCGGGTGCGTCGATTACGTCGCTGCGGTAGAGCGCCGGCCAAACAGGCGGCGAAAGAAGTTACCGACCTCGCCGTTCTCCCACACCACCAGGATCGGTGCCGCGTTGAAGATCGACGAATAGGTACCACTCAAGATACCGATCAACAGTGTCGCCACGAAATACTGAATGGTGGCTCCACCCAACAGCAGCAGCGCCGTTAGTGTGAACAGCACCGTCAGCTGCGTATTGAGCGACCGGCTTAGTGTCTCGATGATGCTGCGGTTGACCACCGTCTCGAACTGTTGACCCCGGTAGCGCACGATATTCTCGCGGATACGGTCGAAGACGACGATCGTATCGTGGACCGAAAAACCAATCACAGTCAGCAACGCAGTCAGGAACAGGGCGTCCACTTCGAAGCCCAGGAAGTGACCGGCCAGCGAGGCCAGACCCAGTACCACCAACGTGTCGTGCACGAGGGCGATGATGGCGGCGGTACCGTATCGGAACGGACTGGGGACCTTACGAAAGGCGAACGTGATGTACAACAGGATGGCCACCGCGGCCAGGATAACGGCCAGCGTGGCGCGCTGCGCAACTTCCTGTCCAACCGCCGGTCCCACCGAGTCGAAGCGCTGCTCGATCAGCTCCCCACCAAACTGCGCCTGCAGCTCAGCCGCCAGCGCCGCCTTGTCTTCGGCAGTAATCTGCTTGGCACGCACGATCACCGTGTCGTCGGGTGTGGTCGTGGTCGACGTTTGGACCAACGCATCGGTGTACCCACGATTGGTGAAGACAAGTTTGACGTCGGCCGGCTGGATCGGCTGCGTGACCGCCGGAAACTGCAACTGCCAGAGCGAGCCGCCGGTGAAATCGATGCCCAACGGGAGCCCCCATACGGCCAGCGAGATCAACCCGGGGATGATGATGACCAGGGATAATGCGAAATACCAGTAACGTTTACCGACGATATCCAACATAGGTCAAACTCCAAACCACCAGTGGTTCTGGGCCAGTTTAGTATCCATCACAAAATGCAGGAAGGTGCGGGTGACGACGATCGCCGTGAAGAGGCTGACCATCACACCGATCGCCAGGGTCAGGGCAAAGCCCTTGACGATGGTTGCCCCAAAAGTCGAGCCGAACCAGAACAGAATCGCACAGGTGATCAACGTCGATACGTTCGAGTCGCGAATCGAGTACCAGGCACGTGAGAAGCCGGCGTCGACCGCCGCATGCAGCGGCTTGCCGTGGCGCAGCTCCTCTTTGGTCCGTTCGAAGATCAGCACATTGGCATCGACCGCCATGCCGATACTGAGCACAAAGCCGGCAATGCCAGGCAAGGTCAACGTCACGGGAATGAGCTTGAAGAGCGCCAGCACGATCGCAGTGTAGATCAGCAGCGCCACATCGGCCACGACGCCGGGCAGTCGGTAATACAACAGCATGTAGATGATGACGACCAGCATACCGATGATGCCGGCGATCAGGCTTTGGCGGATCGAGTCCTGGCCAAGGGTAGGGCCGACGGCACGGCTCTCCGCCACCTTCAAAGCAACGGGCAGGGCACCGTACTGCATCTGGATGGCCAGATTCTTGGCTTCGTCCAGCGTGAATTGCCCTGTAATCTCTCCTTGCCCACCGGTGATGGGTGAATTGATCCGGGGTGAGGAAATGATCACCTTGTCCATGGTGATCGACAGGAACCTGCCCACGTTATTGCGTGTGTGTTCGGCGAATTTGCTCGCACCGTCGTCGGTCAGCGTAAAGCTGATCAAGGGCGCATTGGTCTGCTGATCGAACACGACCTGGGCTGTTTGCAGGTCGCGGCCGGTCAGCACGGTGTTGTACACCGTCCCCGTGATCGGCTGTGTGCCGGTGATAGCAGCTCCACTGCCAGATGTCGTCTGCACAACCGTGCCTTCGGGTACGCTGACAGTGCCGGTATCGACGAATTCGAGCAAACCGGTGCCCTGGATAGTCTCGACCGCCTGATCGGTGTTGGCAATACCGGGCAGCTCGACGACAATGCGGTTCGTGCCCTGCAGCTGGATGAGCGCTTCGGAGACGCCGAGGCCGTTGACGCGGCTTTCGATAACGCGTTTGGCGCCTTCCATGGCATCACGGCTCACTTCCTCGCCGGCGGCCACATCAGCCGCCAGCAGCACCTGGACGCCACCACGCAGGTCGAGACCCAGCTTGGTATTCAGGTCGCGCGTTGACGCGGGCTGCCAGAAGGCGACATTGGCCATCCATTCGGGGTGACTGATGGGCAACGCAATCACAGCGGCCACGATCGCAATCACCAGGATTATGATCAAGGCCCAGATCGGTCGTTTACGCATGCGGTGCTTCTCCTCACGTGCGATAATAGCAGGTCGTCGCCCGGTGTTCCCCGCCCGCACGTGTTCGCAAAAACGGGTGAGCATTCCCATTGCGAACGATTGCGGATCGGACCATGGCAAACAGAGCGATTATAGTGCACGAAATGGCACCTGTCAAAGTTCGCGCAGGGGTTAGGGAGTGGGGGTCAGGGGTTAGGGAGTGGGGGTTGGGGGTGTGAGGGCGGCTTGGTGGTTTTGTAGGAAGTGGAGGGCAGCAGATGCCACTTCGTCGGGCCGTAGATCGTCGGTGGGCAAGTAGAGGTCGCAGTGTTGGCGGGCGTGGGCCAGGCGCTGGCGCTGCTCGGCGACCCAGCCGTCGACGGGTTCGCGGGTGTTGCGGCGCTGTGCGACCGTGTCGGCGCGTGCATCGAGGAAGATCAGCACGTCGGCCGGGTTGCGGCGCCGCCACAGGTCGGGCACGTAGGAGTGTTCCTGTGCGCAGGGGTACACGTCGAAGCCGGCCGCCAGCAGCGCCTGGCCCAGGGTGCTCTTGCCAGACGCACACACGCCAACGATCTTGACGGAGGTGGGTGGATTGTCAGTCATTGTCAGAGCGGGAACGTCACTTCCAGGCGCCGGGCCTGGTTCCGGTGCGTATTGGGCACAATGCGCAGGACCAGTACAGTCATGTCGTCGCACGGCCGTCCCTGGTCGAGGCGCACCGCTTCGTCCAGGATTGTATCCGCCAGCAGCTGTGCACTGGCCATCGCCGGCTGGCTGTGCTGGTGTACCAGCGCAATGAGATCGAGCGTCTGGCCATATCGTTCACCGGCAGTCCAAATACCATCGGTGAACACCACCAGGGTCAGCCCGACTTCCAGCGCGATCTGGTGAATGATTGGCTTGGTATTGGGATAGATGCCAATGATCTCGCTGGCCTGGTCGAGCAGGACGGTGTCGCCACCCTGCACCAGGATCGCCGGATTACGGCTGTTGCGCGAGACCACCAGCGTGCGGCTGACCAGGTCGACCGAAACGATGAATAGCTCGGCGGTAACCTGCCCACGGCGGTGGGTGCGCAGGTAATCGTGCGCGGCGCGTGCCGCCACACCGTCGCGGGCACCTTCAGCCAACAGGGCGATCGCTTTGCGCGCCACCAGGTTGCTGATCAGCTTTGCGCTGCTGCCGCTGCGCTGGCCATCGACCATCACCAGGGAAAGGCCGCCGTGTGGGCGTTCCGTCATCTCGACGGTGTCACCGCTCTCACCCGTGGCGTATTTGCCGGTCTTGGCGACCGCAATCTGCAGTTCCATACTCGTTACTTCACCTGCCGCGTTAAGGCGTGTGGAGGCACACCATCGTCACTGGGTCGTTACGACAATTTGAACGCTGGCGACCAGGCTGGGATCACTGCGCGAGGAGACCTGCAGCTCCAGGGTCGATGACGTTCCCGCCGGCGTCCCAGCCGGTACGGCGACGCGAACCTGGGCGTTCTTGACCGCCCCGACACCGAAGCTGATTTCGGCCTGGTTATCGGTGTAGCAGATGTTGTCGACACACAGCAGCAGCCGGCCGCCGCCCGGGACGTCACCGCTGAGCACCAGGCGCAGCGTATCGACCGTATTACCGGTATTCTGCACGCCGTAGGACGTAATCTCATGTTCGACGCCGTCGGCCGCGACCTGGACCGAGCGGTTTTCGCCGTTGATACGTACGCCGTACTGCGGCGGTGGTGTTGGCGTGGCCGTCGGTTCCGTGGTCGGTGTGGGCGTCGCCGTCCAGTTCGGTGTCCAGGTATACGTGGGTGTTGGGGTGGGCGTTGGCGTGCCGCGCAC
This sequence comes from uncultured Anaerolineae bacterium, assembly GCA_964642445.1. GTDB lineage: Bacteria > Chloroflexota > Anaerolineae > SSC4 > Amarolineaceae > SSC4. Next base: position 1,243 of record CAZXQZ010000072.1, on the reverse strand, counting down.
CTGCACCGTGGCGACCCACTCCTGTACCGACAGATCGCGCAGCACGACGCGCAGGATGTAATCGGTGGTGACCAGCGGGCAGACCTGCTGGGAGCCGGTACCGGTGACACCCGTTTCGACGCCATCGACGGTGAGGTAGACAGCTTCGACGCCAATGGCACTCCAGCGCAGGGTGGCGCAGCTGCCGATGAGGATCGTCTGCGGTGCCGCGGTGAAGCTGATCACCGGCACGGCTGGCTGCGTCACCGTCGGCGTCCAGGTTGGCTGGAATGTCCCATCGGGCGTGGGTGTCAGGAACGAGTTCGGCTGCCCGGTGGGTGTGGGTGTGTCGAGCGGTGGTATCTCGGTACCATCCTCTGGGAAGGGCCGACGCGTGGGGGTGGGCCGCGGCGTCAGCGAAAAGGGAAACTGAGGCTGAGCACCCCCCATCTGCGCAATCGCCGTGACCGTCGCCACGGCGGCCGCCACCTGGGGATCCAGTGTGTTGGTGGGTTGGACAGTCGGCGGCAGTGGCGTCGGGGTGGCCGTTGGCACCAGGACCGCCGGCACGGCTACTACAGGTGTGGGTGCCGCGGTCTGCGTGCGGTTCGACCACAGGCGCAGAACCACGACGCTGCCCAGCAGGGCCAGGCAGAGCACCACGACGGCCACGACACCGCCCGCGCCAAGGACAAAAGGCATCCAGCCGCTGCGCGCCGCCGGCTCCTCGGTGATCGTGCTTTCCCAGGTATCTGCTTCTTCCACCCAGGCTGGGGGCGCGACCGTGGGCACAACCGCGGGACGCGGGCTAATGGTTCCCCCCTGGGTGGCCAATGCATAGCGTGGGCAAGTGCCAAACTGACCGCCCAGGCAGAAGAACTGCTGCTGCGCCAGCGGCACACCTTCACTCTGGCCGGTGGCATAGCATCGGTTTTCGAAGTTGGGATAATTCAGATGGACGCCCTGTTCGCTCAGGGAACCCAATAGGGGGCAAGCCTGGCCATTCATAGGCAAATCAACCACGTATTTCGCTGATGGTTCCGCGCGACATCGTTACCAAGGCAGGCCGGTCGCGGCAGAACAGGCGGATGACGACGGGCGACCTGGGAGAACACGGCGGCGGTGACAAATTGACGAATGGGACCAAGCTCCTTTTCTCGAACACGCAGGCCGATTATAGCACTACGGGGGGATCGTGTCAACGTGGTTGGGAGTAGGGAGTAGGGAGTAGGGAGTAGGGAGTAGGGAGTAGGGAGTACGGAGT
>CAZXQZ010000071.1:11431-19625 GCA_964642445.1 uncultured Anaerolineae bacterium | reverse complement strand
TGCGGCCAAAACCACTGTGCAAGGGGTTTGTGGAGCAGTAACCCGCCGCATTCACGGCGTGGGACTGCTGACACAGGCCCGAGGGGATGATGATCACATGCGACGCTGGATATTTGCCGCGTTGATTCCACTGGCTCTTCTGGCACTTACTGCCTGCGGTAGCAGTGCACCCGCCGTGACACCCACGCCGACCAAAACGGTCAAACCACCAGCGACGGCTACACCGCTACCGCCGACAGCGACACCGGTGCCGCCGCCAACCGACACGCCGGTGCCCTCGCCAACCCCGGTTCCCACCGATACGCCGGTACCGACCGAGACAGCAGTCCCGCCCACGGCAACCCCGGTGCCACCCGCCGCGCCCACTAATACACCGCGCCCACGCCTGCCGGCCCCTACGAATACCCCCGTCCCTCCACCCCCCGTGGCCGATCCCTGCGCGTCCATCGGCGGCGACGGCTGTAAGTTCAAAGTGACCGGTGGCCCTGTCATCCAGCCCAACGGCGGCGGGGAGCTCAAGCTGCAACTGATTTTCATTCACAGCGGCGTCGACGGCGGCCAGCCCCAGGGAGATTACCGCGTGCACCTGACGAAGGACGGACAGGCGGTCGCCGGCCCGGACAATGTGCTCAGCCAGGCCCTGGTGGCCAGCAGCGGACCGGCAGGGAAGTACAATTGGGAATTTGCCATCCCGGCCGGCCAGTTACCGGGCGGAACGGTCAACGGCACGTACACGATGTACGTCCTCGACGGCAACCGCGAACGCGACAGCCGTGATGTCTCGTTCACGATCGGCGACAACCAGGGCTTTGTGTGGGTGCAGTGGGACCAGAATTAGGCCAATTCCAGGGTCAAGGCATGCTGGTCCGGTGGCAGGGTAATGATGCGGTAACCGAATACGGCGGGATTGTAGCGACGCAGGAGCCGCTGCGTGGATGGCGTCATGCTGGTAATGACCAGGTCGATCGACCGTCCTTGCTCGAAGGCTGACGTCACGATCCAGCGTAGCGTCGTATAGTCGGGGTTTTCATGACTGCCGTCGGCGCAGATCACGTACACGTCGGCGGTCACCTGGCGGTAGAACGCGCGCGAGGCGTTGCGCGCGCTGCCGTGATGGGGCACCTTGAGCACGTCGACGTGCAGCCGGGCGTCGTGGTCGAGCAGGCCGGCCTGCTGCAGCCCATGCAGGATATAGTCGCCGCGCCCGTCGCCGGTAAACAGAATGGTTCGCCCCTCGGCCTCGGCCAGAAACATGATCGAGCTGAGGTTGGGAATACTCTGGTCGGCCACCAGGGCCGCAACATTGCCACTGGCCAGCAGGGTCTGCTGCTGCTCCAACCAGCGCAGCCATTTTTTACGCAGACGCAGCAGGTTGCGCCGCGTCGGACCGACAATCCGCAGCGCCAGGTTCGCAAAGACCAGGTCGGGCGGTGCATCCTCGACCAGGATCAGCCGGTCGGGTGCAAAATGGGCATTGAGGGTGATGTCGAGGGCTGCCGCCAGGCGAGTCAGGGCATCACCCTGGCTCACGCTGCGCGAGGCAAAATCGAAGGACAACAGGCTGTTCTCCAGGGCGGCCAGTTGTTCCATCACAACCTGGATACGGGTACCCAACTCCGGGCCAAACGCCCGGTCGAAGGAATTGTGCCACAGGTCGTTGATGGCAACCAGACCCGGCTCGCCGCGCTGCTGCTGGTCCTCCAACTCACCGAACAGATTCAGTAGCCCGCCGATGTGGTCGTCGTCGATGTGGGAAAGCACCACCAGGTCGATCTGGCCGCCGGTTGCGCCGATATCCGTCAGGTGAACACGCAGATGTTCCTGGTAGGCGGGCGGCGGTCCACCGTCAACCAGGGCAAAACGCGGTGCCCCGGCCTCTCCGTATTCGAGCAGCAAGGCATCGCCGTGGGCGGCCTGGATGATATGCAGTCGTAACATCAGCATGCCTCCTGCGTGTTCGCGCTGGTTAGCTGTAACCGTTCAAGACTTTGGCCTGCTGAACCAGGCCTTCGGCCAGGACAACGTGCTATGCTACAGCTCAAGATACGCATAGCATAATCGATCTGTGTGTAGGGTGCAAGCTTTGGCCAATCATAACGAAGAAAAAGCGCCGGCAAGGGCTCTGCATCCTTGCCGGCGCTTTGGAAGAGAAACTGCGCGTCAGGCGGCGTAGCTGTACGCAGGTGCCAGGCCAGGTACTGGAACCACGATGCGTGGTGCGGGCGCCGGTGCGGCGGCGGGCAGGTGTTCTTCGCGGCTGGTAGCGGCCATGGCGGCGATCTCGGCGCGGTCAGTCAGGATGCGGGCGACGTTGCCGTCGCGCATGCTGATGACCGTGTCGGCAAACTGGACCATGCGCAGGTCGTGCGTCACCATGATGCCAGCCCGGTTTTGCTCGTGGATGAGCTCCGAGAACGTTTCCACGGCCTGGAAAGCCCGCTCCGTGTCCAGGCTGGCGGTCGGCTCGTCCGCCAACACCAGCTGTGGGCTGTGGATGAGGGCGCGTGCGATCGCCACGCGCTGCTGTTGACCGCCCGAAAGCTGGCGCGGCAGGTTGCGCAGGCGGTCGCCCAGGCCGAGGCGCTCGAGCAGCTCGCGGGCGCGTGCCTTGCCCGCCTTGTCGAGTTTGCCGTTCAAGCGCAGCATCAGCTCTACGTTTTCCTGGGCGGTCAGATAAGGCACCAGGTTGTTGGCCTGGAAGGTAAAGCCAATCTTCTCCCGGCGGAAGGCCGTGCGCTGCGCGTCCCCCATCTGGCTCAGGTCATGCCCGTCGATCAGGATGCCGCCGGCGGTCGGCTTGAGCAGGGCGGCCAGCATGGCCAGCAGCGTTGTCTTGCCCGACCCGCTGGGACCCACCAGGGCCACGAACTCGCCGGGATGGACGGTGATGGAGACACTGTCCACCGCCTTGATCAGACCACTACCGCCTTCGTACGTCTTGTTGACATTGATCGTCTGTAACGCCGTCATTTGCTTACCCTCAAGATCCCAGGCCCAGGGCCGTCAGTGGTTCGATACGCAGCGCGTAACGAATGGATACCAGGCCCCCCAGCGGGCCAATCAGTAACAGTGATACCAGCGCCGTGGTCACCGCTGCCGACGTGAAGACGATCGGCACCGTCGGTGGAAACAGGAGCGACAGCAGCAGTGTCACCGTAGCCCCGATAGCAACCCCAATTGCCGTGACCGCCGAAATCTGTGTCAGGCTGGCGACACCGATCGCCCGGTTGGGCGTACCGATCGCCTTGAGCATCCCAATCTGCGGCACCTTCTGCAGTGTCTGAATCTGGAAGAAGCCGCCGATGACCAGGATACCGATCAGCAGTACGAACACGCGTTGGGTATTCAGCGTGCTCTGCTGTGCGCTGTAGCCCGGTGTATTCTGGAAGGCGGTCTGACGATCCACGACCTCGATGTCCTTGACCTGGCTTTCCAGGCGAGCGGCCATCGTTTCCAGCTCGGCTGGATTTTGCAGACGCACGGCTGCCACGTTGGATACCAGCTCGGCGTTAGCCGCGCCACCGGCCACGGCCTGCGGTTTGATCTTCTCGAACGTCAAGTACGGCACGGTCACCGACGGCTGCAGCGAGTACTGCCGTCCATCACTCACACCCACAACCGTCAACTCGTACAATTCTTCATCGGCGCCCTGGATCGATTTGACGGTAATTACGTCACCAACACCCACATTTGCCCGGATCGCGACATTACGATCGATGACCGCTTCCATGCCACGGCGGCGCTCCAGGCCCCGGCCCGTGACCACGGGTGATTCACCGGGTTTGCCCGGCTCTACGCCAATCAGCGAAATGTTCAGCGGCTTTTGACCGTTGGTGAACACCAACGATGCCGAGCTGAAGCTGATCGGGCCGACGTCGGCGACGCCCTCGACGCGCCGCAGCCCATTGAGCTTCGAGCGTTCGATTTTACTGGTTGGGATCGAGAGATCGACACTCTCTTTGTATACGACTAATTCCGCATTCAACTTTTCCAGGTATTCTTTATTACCCGATCCCAACCCCTCTGCCAGGCCGGCAATGAACAGTACCAACGTTGTAATCAACGCAATGACAAGACTGAATAACAGGAACCGGCCTCGGTTGCGCCACATTTCTCTGATTGCCAGGTATGCACCCATATCGACTCCACACCTCATCCTTTATCTTCCTTACAAGGGACAGTATAACACAGACTCCACATCTTGTCAAGAGTTAATTTATAGATTGTATAGGGTTTTTCAAGACTTTAATCTGGCGTTAAGGTGAGTGCCGGGGACAAAAAAAGTCACCCTGGTGGATGGGCGCCGTGCAGGCTGGCGGGCGTCCATCGTTACCAGGGTGACCCGGTTAGCGGTCAGAAATGCCCGGTGATCAGGCAGCTTCTGTGGTGGTCTCGGCGGAGGCCTCATCAGCACCGAAAGCTGCGCGCAGCTTGGCCTCGGCATCGGCCGTCAGCGAGGTCTGCAGAACGGTGGGGTGGTACTTCTCCAGGGCCGGGATCACCTTGTCGGCGGTGACCTTCTCGACCAGCAGGAACAGGGCCGAGTCGCCCGGTTGGATCGTGGCACCGACGTTCTTGATGAACTCGTCATCGATACCGTAGTCGGACAGTTTGCCACCGACGGCGCCGGCAACGGCACCGACGACCAGGCCGAGCCAGGGCGCAAAGAAGAGCAGGCCGATCAGCATGCCCCAGAAGGCGCCACCCATGGCACCGGCACCGACCAGGCTGTTGGCCTGCTTGACCTTGACCTTACCGTCCTGGCGGCGCACCACGGTTGCCGCATCGGAGATGGTGATCAGCTGCTGCTTCTGCAGTTGACCAATCTCGCCCAGCATGTCATGCGCACCGGTTTCATTCTTGAACGCAAACACGTACATGTCACTCATAAAAAAGTAGCCTCCACAATTGTAGTCTCAATAGAGTCTGTATCTTGGATCGACCAGCCTGTGGCCTGCGTGTGGCTGATTCTCATCAAGCGGCGAGATTGTACCACGATCGTTGCCAAACGTAAAGCGAATCAGCTTCCATTTTACGCGTCTACGCGTTTACGCGGCGCGCAGCTCCAATACGCAAAAGCCCCACGCTGGCAGGTCCACCGACAGACCTTCGGCCGGCCAATCGGGAACCACATGAGGCTCGTCCGGCGAGCTCAGGAGATTGACAATCTGCTCGACCTGGCCGGGTGACCTGGAGGTCAGCACGGGCAGAAAACACTGACCGGCGCCTGGTGCATAGTTGACCGCGACCAGCAGGCGCTGGCCACCAGCATCTTGCCACGTCCAGGCCAGGATGTGCTGCCAGGTGTCGCTACCCGCGGCCGCGGGTGCGCAGGTCAACCGCTGCCACGTGCCGCGGTGCAGGATTGGGCGTTTGAGCAGTTCCAGCAGGCGTGCGTAAAACGACTGCAGGTGCGGATCGGCAGGTTCTTGGGGGCCGCGGCAGAGGTGAACCGAAATGTGGTGCCGGAACCCCTCCAGCTGGCCCTGGTGGAAAAAGCGCAGGCCGGGCGTCAGGTAGGTGATCACGGCGGCTGCCTGGTGAACGGCGGCAGGAAAGGTGGCGGCGGCGCGGGGCTCATCGTGGTTTTCCAGGAAGCGCACCAGTCGCGCCTGGTAGGTCGTATCCATCGCCAGGCGGCTGCGTACCTCGGGTGTGACCTGCGCACGCAGGTCGTCATACAACCCCTTGTCGTAGGCATAATCGAAGCCCTGGCCCAGGAGTGTGGCTTCCAGGTCCCAGTACACTTCGGCCATAAATACAAAATCGGGCGATTGTGCGCGCACGCGGGCAATCGCCTGGGGCCAGAACGCCGGCGCAGCCAACCCCCAGGTGCGTTCGAAGACCTCGGGCAGGAGCAGCATCGCCATATCACAGCGTACGCCGTCACACAGGCTGGCAATGCGCTGCAGCTCACCCGACATGGCTGCGTGCAGGGCCGGATTGGCATAGTTCAGCTGAACCGTATCGGCCCAGCCGGGGAAGTAGGGGTCGCGGCCGCGGGCAAAGACCTGCGCGCCGGCGTGGGTGGAGGCCCAGAAGTAGTTCTGCGGTTCGCGCGCCACATCATCGCGGCCGCCCTGGACGAAGTATTCTGGATGGCGAAATACCCAGGGGTGGTCCGGTGCCATGTGGTTGGGCACGAAATCGAGCAGCAGCCGCAGACCGCGCGCATGCAGGCGCTGGCGCAGCCGTTCGAGCGCCGCATCCCCGCCCAGGGCAAGGTTCGTCGCATAGCCGGCAATCGCAAATCCGGAGCCGCAGATATCGGCATCCGTCAGGTCGGGCAGCAGCGCCGCGCACGCCGCACGCAGGTCCGGATCGGACAGCGAGACCTGGCGCGCGGCGGCCCCGGTCTGCCACACGCTCAGAAACCAGACCCAATCGAACCCCAGCTCGCGCAGGCGGTCCAGCGCGGCATCAGGAATGTCATCCAGCGTGGCGGGACGGCCGAGGGCCGGCTGTAAGCTGCGCAGCCAGACGCGGGTATTGACCTGATAGAGTGAAGGATAATTCATGCGTTTGCTCGAAGGTGTCAGCCGCGACGACGGGCGATGCTGATGTAGTACAGCAGCTGGAGAATCGACGTCACGGCTGCGGCCAGGTAGGTCAGGGCGGCTGCACGCAGCACGGCACGTGCACCCTGCGCGTCGGCAGGCGCTTGCAGCAGGTTGGCCTCGTCGAGCAGCTTGAGCGCACGCCGGCTGGCGTCGAGTTCCACGGGGAGGGTCAGGATCGAAAACAGCACCATCAGTCCGAAAAAGAGGACCCCGACCCAGATCAGGCCTGTCAGGTTGAGAATGATGCCAAATACGATCGCCAGGTAGGAGATGGTGGGGCTTAGCTGAACGGCCGGGATCAGGAATCCACGGGCGCGAATGAGCGCCGACCCGGTCTGGTACTGCTGTACGTGTCCCAACTCATGCGCTGCCACGGCCATCGACGCCACCGAGGGGCGCGTTGCGATGGCATCCGACAGACGCACCGTGTTGCTGCGTGGATCGAAGTGATCGCTCAGGTTGCCGGGCACGCGTTCCAGGCGGACTGGTGCCAGGCTGGTGCGGCCGAAGATCGTCTGGGCCACCTGGGCACCGGTCATACCGTCCCCGTTGGGCACCTGGCTCCATTTGCGATAGGTGGCGCTGAGGTAGAACTGCACGAACAGCGAGATTAGCAGCGTGGGAACGGCAACACACAGCAGGTAGTCCCCGTTGAAAAAGAACATGGCTGAATATCTCCTTGGGTCAGCGAGCTCTGACCAGGGCCAGGCTGCGTTGGGCGTGCAGCATCAGCAGCTGCTGGGCGCGTTCGACCACCAGGCGGTTGAGGCTGTGGGCGCGTTCGGCAACGGACAGCTCACCGAGTGACAGGGGTGGGCCAAATGAAACCCGTGGCACGAGGCCAAACCGGTGGGGAAAGAACATCTGCTGCACCAGCTGCACAAAACCGGCCAGTTTCTGCTGCTCGAGCACGCCCTTGCGCAGGCGGATGAATGGATAATGCAGACAGCTCGGTGCCACTACGCCGCTGACGATGGACACCATGATTTTGGCTTCTGGCACCTTACGCATGATCAAATCGAGGCTGGGTGACCACGCCTCCAACGCCTCGCCGGCACCGGGCAGCAGGTCGGGGTCGGGCTCGATGCGCCCGCTGGGGAAAATCATCAGTGCTTCCCCTGCACGCAGGCGGCGGATGATGGTGCGCAGAGCTGACATGCGACCGTACGGGTCTGTGTTGGCCACGAGGATCAGATGGCGGCTGGTGGCGGGCAGGCTGCGCAGAAAGGGAAAACCGGTGGCCACAATCGTCAAGTCGCGCCGGGGGAGCTGGCTGGCGATGACAATGCCATCGAATGTGCCGGGGTGATTGGAGACGAGCAGCAGGGGACCCTCTTGGGGAACCTGCTCGACCCCATAGGTCATCACACCGCGTACGTAGCGGGCTGTCATCCAGCGCATGGCCTCGCGAAAACCATCTTCGGCCACGATCCGGTCGAATTCTGTGGCCATGTCGACAAAACGCTGCAGGGGCGGGTGCAGCGGTGCCGCCAGGACCTGGCGCAGCCAGCCGCTGGTGGGTAGATTGACCGAACGAAACAGATCGTCGACGATATAGCGCATCAACACGCTGGCACTGGCAAACTGTTGACCCATTCCTGCCACTCCTTCCCCCACAAAGACGCGGTCCGGCA
>CAZXQZ010000071.1:0-11331 GCA_964642445.1 uncultured Anaerolineae bacterium | reverse complement strand
ATCGCCTCACCCTAATCGGCGAACAATCGCAATCACCTTGCCATGGATCTCCACCGCATCTGCTGGCACGACAATCGGCGCGTAGGCAGGGTTGGCCGGCTGCAGGCGAACCTGCCGGCCCTCGCGATAGAAGTATTTGAGCGTCGTCTCTTCACGTTCGGGCAGCCAGGCGGCCACCATTTCCCCATTTTCGGCCACCTGTTGGGCGCGCAGCACGACCAGGTCGCCGTCGCTCACCAGGGCATCGATCATCGAGTCGCCGCGCACCTGCAGTGCATAGACGTTGTCTGGCTCGCGGACGATATCGCGCGTCAGTTCGATCGTGTCGTAGGCCAGCTGGCCTTCACCAATGCCTGGGCGCTGGATGGGCGTACCGGCAGCGATCTGCCCATACAAAGGAATGCGCAGACCAAAACTGCTCACCGCTACCTGCACCGGCTCGTGCAGCAGCCGCATGCTGCGTGAGCTCTTGGGGTCACGTTCCAGCAGGCCGTATTCCACCAGCCGGTCGAGGTTGTAGTTGACCACCGACGTCGAGCTGATGCCGGCCGCGGCACCGATTTCGCGAATCGTCGGCGGATAATTGTGCTCGGCCAGATAATCGCGAATGAATTCGAGGATGCGCTGTTGGCGATCGGAAAGGTTTGTCATGGTGTTTGTCCTCCTCTTGCATAGTCCGTACAGAAAATCTGTTCGGCCTCAGTATAGCACGAATGTTCTGGGATGTCAAGTCATATCCCAACATTTCCCAAAACTCACCGCAGATTTCCCAAGTGGTGGGGACCACGAAGTGCGCGAATTGGCACAAATTATTGGCTGTGTGGCTGAGTGTGTTATGTGCGTGCAGCAGCCCTTGTCGGTTCGTACGCGTTGCGTGAAATGGCGCCTTGTGTTACAATCGGGGCAATGAGTGGTATTGAATGCAATCACAGAGGAGTGCAAATTCTGGACTCAACCAACCTTGCCCGGCGTGTGGTGGACCTGGCCGATGAGAAGCAGGCGACCGATATCGTGCTGCTCGATCTGCGCCAGGTTTCTTTGTTGGCCGACTATTTTGTGATCTGTACAGCTGGCTCGCAGCGCCAAATCGATGCGATCATCGACCACGTGCTGACCGAGGCCAAAAAAGAAGGGCGGCTTGCCCTGCATGTCGAAGGTGAGCCGAGCTCAGGGTGGATTCTCATCGATTTCGGCGATGTGGTGCTGCACGCGTTCGCCGAGGAGCAGCGGGCGTACTACCGCCTCGAAGATGTGTGGCAAAAAGCGGTCGTGGTGTTGAAACTACAGTAGGCTGTGGTTCCGGGGGGAAGACCCGGAACCACAGCCTACTGACTATTCGTGAATCCAGGGGTCGTTGGCCCGGCTGTAGGAGACGAGCTCACCTTCGCTGAACCAGAGGGCAATCTCTGTCGCCGCAGTCTCTGGCCCATCCGAGCCATGGACGAGATTGCGCCCAATTTCCAATGCGTAGTCGGCGCGAATCGTGCCGGGTTCGGCATCGACCGGATTGGTTTTGCCCATCGTCTTACGCACGACGTCGATGGCGCGTTTGCCCTCCACGACCATGACCACCACGGGTGCCGAAGTGATGTACTCCAGCAGCGGCTCGTAAAAGGGCTTGCCTTTGTGCACGGCATAGTGCTCGCCGGCCAGTGCCCGGTCCACCTGTAACAACTTCATCCCCACGATCTTGAGACCGCGCTGCTCGAGGCGGGTCACGATCGGTCCAATCAATCCGCGCTGTACCGCGTCAGGTTTGATGATTACCAGCGTGCGTTCCACTGTCAGCTCCTTCTTGTGTCCTCACGGTCGAACAGGTCCACGACCAACTGTCCGCTACTGGCAGGCCGTTGATCATGTCGAGTTAATGGTACCGGTCATTGCCGGAATATGCAAATCGTTGACGCCAACGGGATGCGGTGGAGCCTGGTATGCGGGCGTTCAAGACAACAGAGGCCCATTCGAGCCTTGCGGGTGGCTGCGGGGTGCATCGCATGTCTGGGGCACGACACAAGACCCTTCGGGTTTTTCACCATAATCGCCGACAGCTGGTACTTCATGGCAGTCTCCCGGTGCTGTATCCCGGCCGTTGACGAAAACCCGAAGGGTCTGCCCCCAATCTGAGGTACTCCCGTGGCTGCGGGTCGATTTGTGACTGTTGGGGCCTTCATGTTATACTTTGCCCTATCCACAGCCATCGTAGACGGGTGCCGGCGCGGCGCTCATCGTTGATGACCTCCAGCAGCACCGCGCGCCGCGGCGTCATCAGGCATGCGTGTCAGCTCGTCATTCTCCAGTGGGCAGTACACGTGCAGGTTGTTGTCACGCCAGGCAGCACCACCCCCTGGTACACCACCGGCGCGATGGTTCAACGCTCGATCTAACACAAGGAGACCTGAAGACCATGCTCAACCTGTCCTACATCCTGGAAACCAGTGCCGGGCGCTACCCGGACCAGCTGGCCGTCATTTTCAACGACCGCAAAATGACCTATCGCGAGCTCAATGGTGCAGCCAGCAAGTTCGCCGACGGGCTGCGACAGTTGGGTGTGCAGCCCGGTGACAAAGTCGCCCTGATGATGCCGAACGTCCCCTACTTCCCTATTGCCTATTATGGTATTCTCAAAGCCGGCGCGGCGGTGGTACCGTTCAACGTACTTTTCAAAGGGCGGGAAGTGGCCTACCACCTGCAGGACAGCGATGCCGTCGCCTTTGTGGCCTTCGAGATGTTCGTGCAGAGCGCCTTCGAGGGCTTTCAGGAAGTGCCGGGATGCCAGAACCTGATCGTGGCCACGGCCGATCCCACCGGTCCCCTGCCGGTCACCGGTGAAGGTGTCAAACACTTCAGCCACGTCCTGGCCAGTGGTTCGCCCCTGTTCGACACCGTGCAGACCATGGCGGATGATACTGCGGTCATTCTGTACACCTCCGGCACGACGGGTCAGCCCAAGGGGGCCGAGCTTACCCACACCAACATGTTCCTCAATGCCTGGGTCAGCCAGCAGCTGGTGACGGGCCACACGGGCGATGTGTTCCTGTGCACGCTGCCCCTTTTCCATTCCTTTGGCCAGACGGTGGTAATGAACGGCAGCCTGTTGGCGGGGGCAACACTGACTTTGCTGCCGCGTTTCGATCCAGCCGCGGCCCTCGGCATCATGCAGCGCGACAACGTGACGCTGTTTGCCGGTGTGCCAACCATGTACTGGGCGCTGCTCAACTTCCCCGGCGCTGCCGATTTCGACCTGGACAAGATCGCCGGCAACCTGCGCGTGGCCGTCTCTGGTGGCTCTGCCCTGCCGGTGGAGGTCCTGCGCGGCTTCGAAGCCCGCTACAACGTCGCGATTCTTGAAGGCTACGGTCTCTCCGAAACCTCACCGGTGGCCTGCTTCAACCACCTCGATCGCGAACGTAAGGTCGGTTCGATCGGCCAGCCGATTTGGGGAACCTGGATGCGCATCGTCGACGCGGAGGGCAAGACGCTGGGACCCGGCGAAACGGGGGAAGTCGTGATCCGCGGCCATCACGTCATGAAGGGCTACTACAAGCGCCCCGATGCCACCGCACAGGTCATCAAAGACGGTTGGTTCCACTCCGGCGACCTCGGCAAGATCGATGCCGACGGCTATTTCTACATCGTCGACCGCCTCAAGGAGATGATCATCCGCGGCGGCTTCAACGTCTACCCACGTGAGGTCGAGGAGTATCTGCTGACCCATCCCAAGGTCTCGCTGTGCGCAGTGGTGGGAGTGCCCGATGCACGCCTGGGTGAAGAGGTCAAGGCGTACATCGTCCTGAAGGAAGGCCAACAGGCGACCGTGGAAGAAATCGTCGCCTTCGCCAAGGCGGGCCTGGCCGACTACAAGTACCCGCACCTCATCGAATTCCGCACCAGCCTGCCCATGACTGCCACCGGCAAGATTCTGAAGCGTGAGCTGGTCGAGTCCTGATGCAATCAAGAGCCTTCCGAAGTCGGCGAGACTTCGGAAGGCTCACCCCACTTCGAAGCGCCACCCCGCCACCCAACCGATCGCCGAACGAGCCCTGCGTCACTACAAGGCTCGTTCGGCAATCCAAAATCTAAAATCCAAAACGGTCAGTGTGCATGCCCGTGCTGCAGCTCTTCAGCCGTTGCCCCGCGTAACCCGGCAATCTTCGTGCTGAAATGCAGCGTCTCACCGGCCAGCGGATGGTTGAAGTCCAACACCGCGCCCTGCGGTGTAATGTCGGCCACGTACACGGTTGACACGCGACCTGCCTGATCGCGCACTTGCAGGGCCGCGCCGGGCGTCAGGTCCATATCTGGTGGGAAGGCATCCAGCGGCACAAGCTGGTACGCGTCGGCGTCACGTTCGCCGTAACCATCCCCCGGTGCCACCGTCACCAGCTTTTCATCTCCGACGGCCATGCCATATAGGGCATTCTCCAGGCCACCGATGATTTGCCCGGCACCCTGTAGAAAATCCAGGGGCTCGCGCCCAGCCGACGTATCCACCACCTCGCCGCTGTCCAGGCGAAGCGTGTAATCGAGGCTTACCACCACACCATCCACCACCGTCAACGCTTGCTCACGCATCCGCTTTGTCCTCTCTGTAATGCTGACGAACCACTGTCATGGGTTATACCTGCTGAATACCTGGGTCTGACCGTCCTTGTCGAAGGTCAGGACTTCGTAGGATTCGGGCTCGGCGCCCGGAATTTCCATGCCAGGCGAGCCAACCGGCATGCCCGGCACAGCCAACCCAACAACTTCGGGTCTCTCCTTGCGCAGCCGCTGGATGTCCGCGACCGGGACGTGCCCTTCGATCACGTAGCCATCGACGATGGCTGTGTGGCAGGACTGGAGCGCAGCCGGTACACCATAACGGGTCTTGATCGGACTCAGATCGTTCATATCCTCGACCTCGACCGTATACCCGTTGTCTCGCATGTACTGCGCCCAATCGCCACAACAGCCTCAAGTCGGGCTCTTGTAGATCCTGACGAGATCCTCTGCCTGGTCGTCAGCGACTGGTACCGGCTGACCCCCTGCGCACGCGCCCAGTAGCAGTGCCAGCATCAGGGACACCAGGGCAAACCACACAAATCGCCGTGTCATCGATTCACCTCCCACAGGTCGAGTGAAACAGTATGTCGTTGGGGGTGGGGTAGTATCCCACAAGACGTGGTTTGCCGTCAAGTATAGCCGTGCGAACGGTCAAATCAGCGGGAACCTCAGCAATTCCAAATGAAGCCAACCAGTACCGGGCACCGGCACCATCGTAACCGCAAAGGGCACACAGCGCGCACAGAATCCTTTTTGACTGCTTGCAGGCCGTTTCTGTGTGTTTTATGTGCGCTTTGTGGTTGAAGCTGCGTGACACATGGAATTGCCGGCGGAACCTGGCCGGTCTTGACAGACATGCACGGCAGTGCTACGATGAAACCAGGCTTGCCACGTGCGGTGGGTACTTCCTCGCAGTGCACCAGGTGCCAGATGAGCGCGACGCCGTCCGGGCAACTCCGCACCGGGACCCTGTCCTCGCTGCCTCCCCAGGACACCGCCCTGCTGATCGTGTGCGCGGTCGCCTTTACGATTCCGTTGACGATTGCACCCTGGGCGAGCAATGCCTTCGAGCTGCCCAAGGTGGTAGTGCTGCGCGGTCTGGTGCTGCTCCTTGCGGCCCTCTGTGTTAGCCGCGGCCTGGCCAACGGACGGTCTGGTCTGACACAGGCCCGCCAGTGGCTGCGTCATCCGCTATTGCTGGCCGTTTGTAGTTACGCCCTGGCGCTAGTGGCGAGCACACTTCTGTCCACCGATCTCCGTGTGAGTCTCTGGGGATCCTATGAACGCCAACAGGGTCTGCTCACGCTGTTGGCCTACCTGGTCCTGTTCTTCTGTGCCATCACCGGTCTGCGCACCCGTCAGCACATCGACCTCCTGTGGCGCGCACTGGTATGGGCCAGCGCACCGGTAGTGCTCTACGGGTTTCTGCAAGCCCACCGGCTCGACCCCCTGGCCTGGCAGAGCGACGCCGCCTCACCCGTCCTGGCCACCGTGGGCCGCTCAAATTTCCTGGGTACCTACCTGGTCCTGATCATACCCCTGACCTGGGGGCAGCTCGTGGTGGCCCGTGCCCGCGCTGGGCTCCTGCTGCTGTGCGCCAGCCAGCTGATCTGCCTGGCGCTGACGCACGCGCGCGGAGCGTGGCTTGGATTGGTGGTGGCTGCAGCGGTCGCCGCCCTGTTATGGACCTGGACCAGCGGCCGGCGCCGGGTGACCTGGTGGATCCTGGGAACCTGCTTGTTGGTCGTTGTCCTCATCAGCCTCCTGGGTGCCTGGCAGCCCCTGGCCGACCTGGTCAACGCCGATGGGGGCTCCGTGCGGGCGCGCCTGACCATCTGGCAAGCCGTCTTGCCTTTGCTCCAGGCACGTCCCTGGTTCGGTTACGGTCCCGAAACGCTGCGTACCGTCTTTATTCCCGTCTATCCGCCGCAGCTGGTCTATTACCAGGGCCGCCAGGCGGTGGTCGACCGTGCGCACAATCTGTGGCTCGACCTGGGCCTGAGCAGCGGGCTGGCCGGCATCGTCACCTTTGCCACCATTCTGCTCGTGTTTGGCTGGTTGGGCTGGCGCAGCCTGCGCGCAGCCAGCAGCTCGTGGACCCGTGTACTGTGGGCTGCCCTGCTGGCCGCGCTCGGCGGGCACCTGGCCGACCTGCTCGTCAGCTTCGAGGTGACCACTACGGCCGCCGTCTTCTGGTTGCTGCTCGCCATGGCGGCCGCGCTGACCCGGCCAGGTGGTTTACCGGATACGGACCCGCCGCGCGCGGTCGGCACGCGGCCGCGCCGCGGCTTCGTACCCACCGTGTTTGCTGTTACGCTGGCGTTTCTCCTGTGGCTGTCGATCGGGGCGCGCCTGCTGTGGGCGGATGCCGCATACTGGCAGGCGCAGCAGTCCGATCGTTCTCCACCCGTCCGCCTGGCTGCGGCGCAACGTGCCGTCCAACTCAACCCAACCGAAGCGGTCTACCGCCTGGGTCTGGCCGCACGCTGGCTTTCGGCGAACGATTGGTCTGCCGCCGTCACAGAAGTCGAGCAGGCCCTGGCCCTGGCGCCCCACGATCCCACCGTGTGGGCCGCCCTGGGCGACCTGGAGGCGCGTTGGGGTGAACAAGCCCCGGCCCACCGGGTGGCCGCGCTGGCTGCCTACCGGCGGGCGATCGCCATCGCCCCCCACATCGCCGCGTACCACACCGCCCTGGGCCTCATTCTCGTGCAGGATGGCCAGCAGGCGGCCGGGACGCAGGCGCTGCAGCGGGCTGTCGCGCTCGACGCGAGCGATGGCCTCGCTTTTCTTTACCTGGGTGATGCCCATTTTGCCCAGGGGCAGGTCAATCCAGCCAAAACAGCCTACGAACGCGCACTACACTGGAGCCCCAATCTCGCCCGTGCCTATGCCGGTCTCGCCCGATGTTACACCCAACTCGGCAACGCCCCTGCCGCTGACGCCATGTGGACCCGTGCCCAGCAGCTGGCCGAGTTTACAGCCCAAGATTGAAGAGTCTTGTGGCCGAGCGTGATGTCACCGACATCGCAGTGAGGTGAAGGATGAAAAGGCTTCCCAAATCGACGATCTGGACGACGGCTCTATGTGCCGTTGTCCTCGTGGTTTCACTGGCCGGGGCAGCCCTGGCCGGGCCGACACCGCCCGACGCCGCGGTGGCCGGCAAAATCAACTACCAGGGGCGCCTGACCAACAGCAGCGGTCTGCCCCTGGATGGCACGTACCCGATGCGCTTCCAGGTCTACGACGATGCCGCCGTTGGCACGCTTCTCTGGGACAGCGGTGTTTTCAACGTGGTTGTGGACAACGGCCTCTTCGACGCCATTCTGTCTGTCGACGCAACGGACTTCGATGGGCGGGCCTTGTGGCTGCGTCTCTACGTGAACGGCGAATGGCTGACGCCGCGCCAGGAGCTGGTGCCGGTGCCATACGCCTTGAGTCTGCGTCCCGGCGCACAGGTGCGCGGCGAACCGACGGCGTGGACCGGCTGGGTGTTCAATGTGACGATGGATGGGGCGTATCCGCAGGCCGGCGCCGTGACTGGGGTGACCACCACCGGTTCGGCAGTGCGCGGCGAGTCAACTGGCGGGCTGGGTGTGTACGGTTACACCCAGGATGGTTATGCCGTCTATGGCAGCGATACAGGCACGAGCGCAGCGCGTGGTTACGGCGGTTACTTCACCAGTGACAACGGCATTGGCGTATACGGCTACAGCGCCGCGAACCGGACCTATGCCAACACCCTGGCGCCCGGCGTCTATGGACGCAGTCTGCAAGGGGTGGGTGTCTACGGTGTCAGTGATGCCTCCTACGCCGGCGTGCGCGGTGAGAGCACCGATGGCCCGGGTGTCTATGGTCGCAGTATCAACAGCCACGGCGTTTCGGGCATTACCGGCAGTGATGACATCGGTGATGCCGGCGTTTACGGCCTGGCCACAGGTGCCTACGGCGTGTACGGCCACCAATCCGGTACCGCCAATGGCCTGGGCGCCTACGGCCGCACGGATGGCAACGGTTCGGGCGCATCCGGGGTCAGTTACAGCACCGGTAACGGCATTTGGGGCTACAGCACCGAAGGCAACGGCGTCAGCAGCTCCACCGCCCGCGCCGATAACAACTACGGCGTGTATACCTCCGATAACCTTTACTCGCTCAACTATCACTCCCTCGGCGCGGCCATGCAGGTCGTACAGAACGGCGACAGTAGTGCACTCGAACAAGGTGACGTGGTGGTCATTTCCGGGCTGGGTGAGTCACCCGTGGCAGGTGTGCCACTGCTGCACGTACGCAAAGCGGACGCGGCCAACAGCCGCGGCGTGATCGGTGTCGTCTACGCCACCTATTCGGCCGCCTGGCTCGAAGACCCCGCGGCGCTCGACCCGACGGGCGCCACCGGCCGGACCGCAGCGCTGCCCCCCACCCATCCAGGCCCTGCGGCGCCGGGTGAGTATCTGCTGATCGTCGTGCGTGGCCCGTGCCTGGTCAAGGCCGATGCCAGTGCGGCCGCGATCGAGACGGGGGATCTGTTGGCGGCGGCTGCGCTGGCCGGCCACGCTGGCCGTGCGGCCGATATCAACGTGGACGGCGTGCAGCTCGCCGCGCCGGGCACTGTCCTGGGCAAGGCGTTGGCTCCACTGGCGTCGGGCCAGACGCTGTTGTACGTTTACGTCACCTTGCAGTAGGAGGCCAGCATGCGCACAAAAATCATCATTTTGTTGCTGTTGGTGATCGCCACGGCGACTGCCGTCCAGGCCCAGACCTCCACCACCTACGACCTGACCTGGCACGTGATCGGCGGTGGGGGCGCGCCCATCAGCTCGGCCAGTTATGCCGTCAACAGCACTGCCGGCCAGGGATCGGCCGGCCCACCCACTGCCGCCAGCGCCAGCTACATCGTCACCGGTGGCTACTGGCGCTGCGCCATCGCACATGACGTCAACGACGACGGCGTCGTCACGATCTACGACATCCAGGTCATCGCCGATGCCTGGGGTGACCTCCCCGCCCCCGGCTACGCCGACCGCGACGGTGATGGTGACGTCGACATGGTCGACATCCAGCTCGTCACCGCGCACTGGGGGTTGATCTGTTAGGCACGGGTTTCAACGCACAGCACACACAGAACACACAAGGAAACCGTATAAATCTTTTGTGTGTTCTGTGTCTTTGTGGTAAATTCTATGTCTCCCACCTCCGTAAGCAGCACAGAGGCCAACCGAAGGAGCAAATCATCCATGACACCAGAAGAGCAGCTCAAACAGCTCCAGCAGCAGCTCGAGATCGTCAAAACGCAGAAGGAGATCGCCGACCTGCAGGCGGGCATGCAGCAGAAGCCGGCCGAGGTGCAGCAGGCGATTGCGCAGGCCGAAAGTGCGGCGGCGGTGGCGCGCAAGGCGACCCTGGAGGCAACCGTGCCCAAGGGGGAGAGCAAACCACGCGAGGGCGCGGTAACGACCGACGAGAAGTTTGGTTACATGGCCACGCTCGTCGCCTACCAGGTGATGTGCGAAGGCGCAGCCACCGTGGCCAGGGCCATCAATGACAAACTGCCGGCCAGCCGCCCGGCGAATATCCTGATTGTCGACGAGCGCAACATGGCCCAGGGCGATATGCCACTGCTGCAGGTCGAACGGCAGTTCGACTTCTTCAGCAGCCAGCTCGACGCCCAATACGAGCAGATGGACAGCCTGCTGGAAGAGATGGTCGCCGCGTTTCCACCCACCACGGGTGCGGCCGGGCTGGAGGTGCTGGAGCCAGGGACGGGGGAGGGTCAGCTCGAGGTATTCCCGGCGGTGGGTATCGCCCCACTGGTGATGGCGGCGCCAGCGTTGCTCAGTTCGGTGGCCGACATCATCGGGTACTTCAAGACCGACTACGCCGTCACAGGGCAGACCGTGGACCTCAGCGGCGAAGCCCTGCTGGCCGAGGTCGCCGGCCGGATCGCGGGGCATGCAGTGCGCATCTTTAACTTCAACCTGGTGCAGCAGTCGGTGTTGGTCACGCGCTGGGCGGGCCTGATCGAGCAGAAGCTCAAGCTGGGCAAAATCACGGGATCGCTCAAACAGCAGCTGGTCGAGCCGCTGGCGGCCCGAATCTCCACCACGCCGGCCGAGATCGCGGCTATCCAGACAGAGTTGGACAAGCTCGGGTCATCCAGTGACGCCGACCACCTGGATGCACTACGCACCCAGCTCAACGCGCGCCGGCAAACACTGCAAACCAGCCAGGGGCTGCTGGCGCGTGGCCAGGCGGCCATCGCCAATGCCGACACCCTGGCGCAGGCCTTCAGCGAATTCATGACCTCGCTGACCACCACGTCCGACCCGGCGGTGCCGCCGCTGTGGCTGCAGGCCGCGGTACGCCAGCAGATCCGCCAGCAGGGCATCACCCATCTCCTGTATCTGAAGATTGTCTCCAGCGGCGGCGAGGCCATTACCAAAAAGAGCTTCTGGAGCTCCGGGCAGACCTCGTACCTGGGCGGCGCGGTGATTACCTACCTGCTGGCCGCGGTCGATGGCACGATCGAGCTGGCGGGCAGCGAGGTGTGCCTGGGACAGTTGGATCACCAGTACTCGAAGCCCACGGCGACGGTGCTGCGCACGGTGCCGGTAGGGTGAGACGATTTTGGATTTTGGATTGGTTTGGAAATGAGTAGATGACAGGGGAACCTATGGCATCGAGCCATCTGGCAGACAACGCAGTGGCTTACCTGCGCACGCTGTGCCAGGATATTTCGGGCCGCGCCGTTGGCCGTGCCGGCAACCGGGCGGCGAGCGCCTTTTTTGCTGA
>CAZXQZ010000070.1:16514-19678 GCA_964642445.1 uncultured Anaerolineae bacterium | reverse complement strand
ACATCTGTCCAAACTACCCTCTATTCGTTTGTCAATGTGCGAAATTTAGGCTTAGGGCTCGTAAAAGAATAACTTCCGCTTTTGGCATGGGAATTCCGGGCGGAAACCGGGAAGTTATTCTTTTACGATGCCTTAGCGCATCAACCGCCACCCAACTCGCGCAACGCCGCCTGTGCCGCATGATAGCCGCACATGCCGTGCACACCGCCGCCCGGTGGCGTGGAGGAGGAGCAGATGTACAGCCCCTTGACCGGTGTGGTGTAAGGGTTCCAGCGCACTACCGGGCGCGTCCACTGTTGGCGGAGGTCCTGCACACCACCGTTGATGTCACCACCAATGTAATTTGGGTTGTACAGTTCCATCTCGGGGGCGCTGCGTACGCTGCGCGCCAGGACCAGGTCGCGAAAACCGGGTGCGAACCGTTCGATCTGCGCATCGATGCGTGCCGTCATGTCGACGGTCGAGCCGCGCAGGACGTGGCAGTAGGTCCACAGGGTGTGCTGGCCGGCCGGGGCACGCGTGGTATCGAACACACTGGCCTGCACGGCAAGCACGTACGGCTGCTCGGACGGACGGCCCTGCCAGACGACCCGCTCGGCGGCGGCCATTTCGGCCAGGGTGCTCCCCAGGTGGAGCGTGCCGGCCCGGCGGCAGTCCGGGTTGCGCCACGGCATCGGACCCGCCAGGGCATAATCGACCTTGAATGCGGCGTGGCCGTAACGAAAACGGGCCAATTGACGCCGGTAACCGGCTGGCAGGCGATCGCCGGCGATCGACAGGAGCTGCCGCGGGGTTACGTCGCACAGGACCGCCCGTGCCGGTGGGATGTCGGCCAGGGGCAGCGTGCGCAGATAGGGCGACGCGTCACCCATCGAGAGCACGGCGGCATAGATGTCGTGGACAAAACCGGACAAGGTCACCTCGGCCGAGCGCAGTCCACCGCCGATGGAATCTTTGCCCTCCAGCACAAGTACCGAACACCCGGCCTGCGCCATCCGAATCGCCGCTGCCAGGCCGTTTGGGCCACTGCCAACCACACCCGGCCAGCACCTTCTGCTGGCCGGGTTTTTGCTTATGAGCTAAATCATAGCGGTTTGACGGGGTCTCCGGTAGACTTGCGGTCAGATACAACCATGGTTGGCCGGCCGAGAGTGCCCGTGCCCGTGGCAGCCGGCCGCCCAATCAATCCCCCCACAACAACAGAGGAATATGACCAAAGTTGCTCTACTCATCAGTGCAGTGGCGCTTCTGGTTGTTCTTGTCGTTGGAATGCGCCTGACCAATTTCACTTCCTACCTGACGGACAACCCCGAAGCATGCAACAGTTGTCATGTTATGGGAACGGTCTACGAAGGCTGGTATCATGGCGGGCATCGCACCGCTGCTACCTGCAATGACTGCCACACGCCGCACGCATTGGTTCCGAAGTACCTGGTCAAGGCTCGCTCTGGTTTCAATCACGTCACAGCGTTTGCGACCGGGCACATTCCCGATGCCATCCGTGCCAAAGAATCATCGCAGGCCATCGTGCAGGAGAACTGTATCCGCTGCCATGGGGAGATGGTTTCTCAGGTGGGAGACAGCCTGCCCGATGCGGGCCGTGATTGTTTCGACTGCCACCGTACCGTGCCGCACGGTACGCGCGGGCGCACCTTGTACGAGCTGGTGCCCCAGCCCTAGCACCAGCAGACTACTCATCATAGGACGAACGACCGGACATGCAAAACTCAAAACGGATTATATGGATTCTCACCGGGGTCGTCGTGGTTCTGGCTCTCATCCTGCTGGGCGTGTTTGCCTTTTTGAGCAACCAGCCGGTTCAGGTACGAGGCCCGGAACCGCTGGTCTCGATTGCGCCGATGGAGCCGGACCCCACAAAATGGGCCGTCAACTATCCGCGGCAGTACGACAGCTGGTTACGCACGCAGGAAATGGCGCGCACGGTTTTCGGCGGCTCGGAGCCGTACCAGAAGTTGGAGACCGACCCGCGCCTGGTAACACTGTTTGCTGGCAATGCATTTTCCAAAGACTATAAGGAAGACCGCGGCCATTACTGGGCCATCGAGGATGTGACGACCACCGGTCGAAACCCGACCGCCGGCACGTGTATGTCGTGCAAGAGCTCCGACAATCCGCGCCTGTGGGCGGAGCTGACACCGACCCGGTTCTATTCGATGCCGTTCAGCGAGCTCAAGACCATGGTCAACAACCCGATCAGCTGCGCCAACTGCCACGAACCAGGCACAATGAACCTGATCGTCACCAATCCGGCACTGCGGGAGGCGCTAACGGCCCAGGGCAAAGACCCGGATGCCCTGAGCCGGCAGGAAATGCGCACTGTGGTATGTGCAAACTGCCACGTGGAGTACTACTTCAAGGGCGATGGCAAGTATCTCACCTTCCCCTGGACCAACGGCACGCGTATCGAAGACATCGAGAAGTACTACGATACGCTGCTCGTGGATGGCAAACCCTTCAGCGACTGGACGCACGCCATCTCGGGCGCGCCGATGATCAAGATGCAGCACCCGGAGTTCGAGGTGTTCACCGCTGACAGCACCCATTTCAAGGCGGGTGTTGGCTGTGTGGATTGCCACATGCCCTACCAGAGTGATGGTGCTACCAAATACAGCTCGCACTTCGTAGCCAGCCCGCTCAAATACGCCGAACAGGCCTGTGGCACCTGCCACCATGACGTGCAGTACGTCATCGATCGCGTGGGCGCCATCCAGATGCAGGTCTCGACGACCATGAGCCGCACCGAAGAAGCCTTGATCAGCGCGATCCAGGCCATGACCGACACGTCCCAGCTGCCGGCCTACGATGCCGTCCTGCTGGACGAGGCGCGCCTGCTGCATCGGAAATCGCAGCTGCGTTGGGACTTCATTGCCGCCGAAAACAGCATGGGCTTTCACAATCCAGAGGAGGCGCTGCGCATCCTGGCCGATGCCATCGACTACGCCCGCCAGGCCGAGCTGAAAGCGCGCCAGGCGGCGGGGTCGGCGCCTGGACCTCAAGGTCCAGGCTCATAGCTGAAGTCAGCTGAAGCTGACTGGGTGGCAACGACAAACCGCAGCCCGCTTCAGGCGCCTGGACCTCAAGGTCCAGGCTCATAGCTGAAGTCAGCTGAAGCTGACTGGGTGGCAACGACAAACCGCAGCCCG
>CAZXQZ010000070.1:0-16414 GCA_964642445.1 uncultured Anaerolineae bacterium | reverse complement strand
ACCGCAGCCCGCTTTAGCGGCCTTTCGCTTTCAGCCTGGCGCTTGAGCGCCAGGCTTGAGCGCCAGGCGAGAAATGGGATACCATCGAAAAACCTGTCCATGGGACAGGTTTTTTGTTGTCGGAGAATTAACGGGGTGAAAATAGAACAGATCACTTTTTATGACGATAAATGATGCGTCCACGCGTCAAGTCGTAAGGTGACAGCTCCAGGCGCACGCGGTCACCAAGCAGTACACGAATGTAGTACTTGCGCATCTTGCCCGACAGGTAAGCAAGCACTTCGTGGTTATTATCGAGCATCACACGAAACATCGTATTGGGCAGCGTTTCCGTGATCGTACCTTCCACGATGATCTTCTCTTCTTCGGCTTTGGTCATTCCTAGGGATACTCCTCTCCGTCATCCTGACCGCTGACATCGGATTGGCTGCGGCGCATGAACCGCCGTTCATGCGCCGCAGCCTGGCGGCACCCAGTGCCGGTGTAGGGAGCCTGCTCGGTGAAATGCCTGCGTTTCAGCCGGCATGCCACCGCACAACAGCCCTGCGCCGGTACCTGGTGCTCTGTTAGGTTGGATTTTGTCATCATCCTGCGCTCGTACAGCGGCAGGATCGGTACACATTCTAACCTAACAGAGCACTAGCGCTGTATCTTCATCTCACGCTTGCGCATGGTGCGACGGGCTTTGCGAATTGCCTTCTGTTTTTTGATGCGCCGCAGTTCACTTTTTGGTGTAAACCAGCGTTTTTGGCGCACCGTGGGCAGGATACGTGCCTCGGCAACGGCCTTACGAAATCGCTTCAACAGGCTGTCTTGAGACTCACCGGGACGAAGCTGTACCGTAATGGGAATCACCCCCTTTCAACTGCTGGTATTTTCGATGTCATCGTATTCATTCTCGATCAAATCGAGCTGATTGTCTTCATCCTTGGGATCGCCGACGACCCAGTCGCTGCGTACACGCCGCACGCTGAGGCCCAAACGCTCGCGATCTGGTTCGATGCGCAGCACCTGCACCAGGACCTCCTGTCCAGGCGTAACTGCTTCGCGCGGATGGCGGACGGCCCGGTCTGCCAGCTCCGAGACGTGAATCAAGCCCTCGATGCCAGGTTCCAGCTCGGCAAAAGCGCCAAAGTCCATCACCTTCGTAATTCGGGCCTGGGCCACCGTCCCGGGTGGGTAGCGGGTGGCAGCGGCTTGCCACGGATTGGGCAACGCTCGCCGGCGACTGAGTGCAATGCGGTGACGGTCCTCGTCAAGCCGCAGCACAATGGTGCTCACTTCATCACCCACGCGCACCACGTCACTGGGATGCCTGACCGGCCGCCAATCCAGTTCGCTGACGTGGATCAAACCGTCGGCCCCGCCCAAATCGACAAACGCGCCAAATGGCCTGATTGCCGTTACAATTCCGGTGACCGTCTGGCCAACTGCCAGCGTGTCCAACAGTTGGGTCTTGCGTCGCAGCCGAATTTCCTGCTCGGCCTGCCGGTGTGAAAATACCAGGCGGCGGCGCTTACGATCGACCTCGATGGTCTTCACCGGCAGTGTGCGGCCTACCAAATCCGCCAGGTGATGTTGACGCCCACCCGGTTCTTCAGGATAGCCCCCGTCCCCAATGTGCGAGGCCGGAATGAACCCGCGAATGCTGCCAAACATGATCGTCAAACCACCCTTGTTGTAACCAACCACTTCGAGTTCGACGATCTCACCGCTTTCCATGAGCCGGTGTGCTTCGACCCAATCATTTTCCTGCTGCGATAAATAGACCGACAAAATGAGCTCGCCGTCGGCGCTGCGCGGATTGATTACGATGGCCGGCACCTGGGCACCGACCACCAGGCGCGCGCGCCCGGCTGCATCGAGCTTGGCAAGATCGCTGGCGGGCACGATCCCTTCGCGTTTGGCTCCGATATCGATCAGGACTTCCTTGTCCGTCGCCTGCACGACTGTCCCGTAGACCAGTTCACCACGTTCTGGCCGTAGATGGCTGCCTGGCTCATCAAGATACCTGGCCAGCAAAGTCGCAAAGTCTTCATTCATTTGCTCTGTCGAATCACCCTGTGTCCTTTGCATAGGCCAGTCCACTCTGAAAAATAAAAAATCTCGGTCATCCCCACTGGACTTGGCCGAGACGCAACGCCACCACACTTCTGGTCAAGTGCTGGCACCTTTGCCTGGTTAAGCCAGGCCTGCAGGTACCACGAATGTCGTTGAGAGGTCGCTTCGCTGGCAGTGCAGCGTTGATACCTTGCAGGGGCCAGGTCTCCTCTTAATGCTCTGTGGTAACGAAGCATGGCAGGTGCGCCACACCGCGAACACCACAAACAGGCAAATGGTCCGGTCATCACCATACGAAATGCAGGGCGCATTATACCAGCCCCCCAAAAGACTGTCAAGTAATTCAAAGTTCATGACTTCGCACGGTGCCGGCGCTCGTCGTGGTGACACGCTACGCGTTATGTAAATGTTTCACGTGAAACATTTTTGCGCGTTTTGCAAAAAACCACAACCTGTGCGAAACTAGGTGACGGCCACGTGTGCTGGTCAAACTGAGGGTGTGGAGGCAAGGGGTGATGGCGCAGGAAGCGGAGCGGCCGGTCATCTGTGATTACGAAGGTTCGTCTTATCAGACCGAGTTCTGGACGACGGCGCGTGTCTTCGAGGACCAGGTGGAGCGCATTGCGCTGCACCGGCTGCTGCCAGCCACTGGCAGGCGCCTGGTCGAGGTGGGGGCGGGGTTTGGGCGCCTGGCTGATCTATACGGTGGCTACGAGCAGGTGATCCTGGTCGAGCCGGCGCTGTCACTACTGCAGGCGGCGCAGCAGCGGTTAGGAAACGACCCCCGTTTTGTGTTTGTACGCGGCAATGTCTACAATCTGCCCCTGGCCGATGCCGCGGTCGACACGGTAGTCATGGTGCGTGTGCTGCATCACCTGGTGGATGTGCCCCGTGCGCTGCGTGCGCTGCGCCGGGTATTGGGGACGGGTGGCCAGCTCGTGTTGGAGTATGCCAACAAGCGCAACGCCAAAGCTATCGCCCGTTATGCGCTGCGGCGCCAGCCCTGGAGCCCCTACGATCGTGCTCCCTACGAATTTGTGCCCTTGAACTTCGACTTCCACCCGGCCTGGGTGCATGCGCAGCTGACCCAGGCCGGCCTGACGGTGCAGGAGGAGCTGGCAGTTTCGCACTTCCGTGCGGCCTTCTTCAAGCGCCTCGTGTCGCCGACGCGCCTGGCAGAGTTGGATGGCCTGCTGCAAAAACCGGGCGCGCGACTAAAGCTGGCCCCCAGTGTCTTTGTGCGGGCCCAGGCAACTGGCGGTCCGGGCAGCCAGGGCGTGGCCCCCAGTCTGTTATGCTGTCCCGCATGCCAGGGTGATGCCCTGACTGAGACGGTCGATGGTCTCTCGTGTACCACCTGTGGTGCGGTGTGGCCCCGACGCGCGGGTATCTACGACTTTGGAGATGCACCGGCCAGCCAAAATGGCTGATGGATTTGACTAATTCGTTGCCCAACCTGCGCCATATCATTTTCAAGCTGCGTACAATCTGCTATCTTAGCTGCAGTTGGATTTTCGCACAGAAGTGACCGGCGCGGCTTGCGCAGTCTGTGACGCAGAAGGGGGGACACAGCGTGGTGGAACACTCGAGGGCCGTACATCAACACTCTGCATCCACGCCTATGGAGGAGCGATCTCTCTCCGAGGAAAGACATGAGCCCGAGGCGGAGAGCGACGATTTCCTGTATACCGCCCATTCCGAAATGATACCGGTACCTGAGAGCAGACGCACAGCGCGCCATCACGCGCCCGCGCGTGGTGCCCGTAAACCCAGCGCATCGGTAGATGAAAGTGATGAATCGGTCGAGGCGCGAGCGGCACACGAGCTCGATACGGACGATTCGGTCAGCCTGTACCTGAAAGAAATCGGCCGGGT
Source organism: uncultured Anaerolineae bacterium (assembly GCA_964642445.1). Taxonomy (GTDB): domain Bacteria; phylum Chloroflexota; class Anaerolineae; order SSC4; family Amarolineaceae; genus SSC4. The sequence continues at coordinate 12,478 of CAZXQZ010000070.1, read as the reverse complement.
ACCGCTCCTAACTGCCGAAGAAGAGATCGATTTCGCCCGCCGCATCGAACGCGGCCGCATTGCGCGCTACGAATACAACCGCGGCTGCTACGAGCCGATGCACCGCGACGAGCTGGTACACCTCATGATCGATGGCCAGCGGGCGCAGGAGAGCCTGATCAAGGCAAATTCCCGGCTCGTCGTCAGTGTGGCCAAAAAATACATTGGTCGCGGCGTTCCCTTTTTGGATTTGATTCAGGAAGGGAATATCGGCCTGATTCGCGCAGTCAAGAAGTTCGATTACCGCCGCGGTTATAAGTTTTCGACCTATGCGACGTGGTGGATTCGCCAGGCCGTGACCCGTGCCATTGCCGACCAGGGACGTACGATTCGTGTGCCCGTTCATATGTACGAACAGATCAATCGGGTAACCCGCACCTCCCACGCCCTGGCCCAGCAGCTGGGGCATGACCCCACGCCCGAAGAGATTGGCGATGAGCTGGAAATGACGCCACAAAAGGTCAAACAGATCATGCGCGTGTCCCAGCGCCCACTCAGCCTGGAAATGACTATCCGCGACGAGGATGACAGCTCACTCAACGATTTCGTCGAAGACGACGAGAACGGTTCGCCAACGCAGAACGTCTCTCGCCAGATCCTGCGCGATGTCATCGATGACGTTTTTACGACCCTGTCCCCGCGCGAGGTGCGCATCCTGCAGCTGCGTTTTGGTCTGACCGATGGCTACAGCTACACGCTGGAAGAGGTGGGCCGCAAATTTGGCGTCACCCGTGAGCGTGTGCGACAGATCGAGGCCCATGCGCTGGGGCGCCTGCGCCATCCCAGCCGCAGCCGCCGCCTGCGTGATTACCTCTGACGCGTGAGGCGTAGAGGTTCGAATTGACTCCAACAACGCCTGTGCGGCCGGGTTTGGCACAAAACCCGGCTGTCTTTTTTTGTGACTTGATTTTTTGCGTTGATTCGTGTAAACTTAGTGCGGCACAAAACCATTTCTGTAAAGCAAATTCCTTTCGGGCTGCTGTGTACAGGCTGGGCGTCATGGGCACCAACAATCGAGAGAAAGCATTGGATACAGCGGTCGCCAACCTGACCCGGCGCTACGGCGAAGGAACGGTTATGAAGTTGAGTGCGGCGGGCCTGCACGTCGACGCCATTCCCACGGGCTCACTTTCCCTGGACATTGCGCTGGGTGTGGGTGGTGTGCCACGCGGCCGTATTACCGAAATCTATGGTCCGGAGTCTTCGGGCAAAACCACGATCTGCCAGCACGTCATTGCCGAGGCACAGCGACGCGGTGGGCTGTGCGCGTACATCGATGCGGAACACGCGCTCGACCCGGTGTACGCAGCCCGCTGCGGTGTGGACCTGAATGGGCTGTACATCGCCCAGCCGGATACCGGGGAACAGGCCCTTGAAATCGCTGAGGCGCTCATTCGCTCGGGGGCCCTGGACGTGGTGGTGGTCGATTCGGTGGCCGCGCTTGTGCCGCGGGCTGAGATCGATGGCGAAATGGGTGACAGCCATGTGGGCTTACAGGCACGCCTGATGAGCCAGGCCCTGCGTAAGCTGGCTGGTGCAATCAAACAGTCGAACACGGTCATTTTGTTTACCAACCAGCTGCGCCAGAAGATCGGCGTCATGTTTGGTAACCCGGAAACGACCGCTGGCGGCATGGCGCTCAAGTTCTACGCGTCGGTGCGGCTGGATGTGCGACGCATCGACAGCATCAAACAGGGCAGTGATATCATTGGTAACCGGACACGGGTCACCGTAAAAAAGAACAAGGTGGCACCACCCTTCCGCGTGGCCGAGTTCGATATCCTGTTCGACCAGGGCATTTCGAAGGAAGGTGACCTCCTGGACGTGGGGGTCGCGACCGGTATTATCGAGAAACGCGGCAGTTATTACTTGTATGGCGACCAGAAATTGGGACAGGGTCGTGAGAACTGCAAAGTGACTTTGCGCGAAAATGTGGAGACGGCACAGGCGATCGATCAGTTGATTCGGATGGCCGCTGGTATGCCGCTCGAGCCAGGCTGAACCATGCGAACAGCCGACGTGGCCCATTTTCCAGGGTGGATGCTTCCCGATTTGCCCGCAATGACCGCGGTCCGGGCACGGACCGGCAGCTCCTCGGCTTCCCCAGCGGTTGCCCACACGCCACAGCTTCTTTGACCGACGCAATCTGGTTGAATGACCAGGTTGTATCGGCTGTTCATATCCTGTGCATGGCAGCCTGGCAGATTGTGCGATCTGCCGATCTGGGCACGCGATGGGGAACGGCATCGTGCAAAAAAAGCTGTGGCAGCGCGCCACGGCTTTTTTTGTGGCCCCGTTGTTTGATATGGTCACACGAACAATCACGGCGTTGGTCTACCAACAGAACAGGCGCGAACGGGTCGATGTGTTCCTGGACGACGCACCTGCATTCAGCCTGGCGGCCATCCTGGCAGCACCGCTGGCCATCGGTCAATGCCTGACCGACGAAGCGATTGCGGAACTGCGGGCGGCCGATGGGCGCGAGCAGGCCCTGGCGCGGGCGGTTCACTTCTTGAGTTTCCGGCCACGCAGCGAGGCCGAAGTGCGCCGCTACCTGGTGGATCGCGGCGTGGCCGAAAGCGATGTCGAAGCCGTGCTGGAACGACTGCGGCGTCTGGGCTACCTCGACGATGAGGCCTTTGCGCAGGCCTGGGTAACCAGCCGTGGCCGACTGCACCCACGCGGGACGCAGGCTCTGCGGTATGAGCTGCAGCAGAAGGGGATCAGCCCGGACATCATTCGTACGGTCTTATCCGAACTGAAACCTGACGAACTGGCCTATGCGGCGGCCCAGCAACCGGCGGCACGCTGGCGTCAGCTGGATGCAGGCTCATTTCGCCAGAAGATGTCAGCCTACCTGAGCCGGCGTGGCTTTTCGTACGATGTCATTCGCACGACGGTGGACCGCCTTCTGCGCGAGGCCGATGCGGATGAATCGCCATGATCGAGAACGCGCGTACGTCTTTGATTAGGAAGGGACGATACTTATGAACCTTGGACCCATCCTGTTGGGGGTGGTGATTCTTTTGATGGGCGGCGCCGTAGGGGCTGCACTTGGCTATTACTGGCACCGGATGCAGGTCAATGCCAAGATGCAGTCCGCCGATGCCCGCGCCGCACAGATCGTCGCCGAGGCTGATGCCTCGGCTAAAGAACTGATCTTGCGCGGGAAGGATGAAGTGCTCCAGTTTCGCGAGGAGACCGAACGCGAACTCGAGCGGCGACGACGCGATCTGCAGCGCGTGGAAGAACGGACAGACAAACGACAGGAGGGTCTCGACCGCCGCAGTGAGCAGATCGAACAACGCGAAAAGCGGTTGAATCAACGCCAAAGCACGATCGATAAACGTTTCAAAGAGCTGGAGAAGGTCGAAAGCCAGCGTGTGGCAGAACTGGAGCGCATTTCCGGCCTCTCTTCCGACGAAGCCAAGGCACTCCTGCTCAAAGCCGTCGAGGACGACACTCGCCAAGACATGGCCAAGATGATCCGGGCGGTCGAGGCGGAAGCGGCGGAAGAAGCCGAAAAGCGCGCCCGCCGCGTGATCATCACCGCCATGGAACGCCTGGCCTCGGACCAGGTGTCCGAGACGACGGTGGCCGCGGTGAGCCTGCCCACCGACGAGATGAAGGGCCGCATCATCGGCCGCCAGGGTCGCAATATCCGCGCCATCGAGGCGGCGACTGGTGTCGACCTGGTGGTGGACGATACGCCCGAAGCGATCATCATCTCCAGTTTCGACCCGGTGCGGCGTGAAGTTGCGCGCCTGGCGCTGACCAAGCTGGTGCAGGATGGACGCATTCACCCCACGCGTATCGAAAAAGAAGTCGAAAAAGCGCGCGAAGAGGTCGATCGGGTTATCAAAGAGGCTGGCGAGCAGGCTGCTCTCGATACGGGACTGCAGGGCCTGCATCCCGAGATTCTAAAACTGGTTGGCCGGCTCAAGTTTCGCACCAGCTACGGGCAAAATCAGTACTACCATGCCATCGAGTCGGCGCACCTGGCGGGCATGATTGCGGCCGAGCTGGGCGCTGACGTCAAAGTGGCCAAAATGGGCGCGCTGCTGCACGACCTTGGCAAAGCGGTCAGTCACGAGGTGGAAGGACCGCATGCCACGATCGGTGCTGACATCGCGCGCCGGTATGGCGTGCCACCCAGGGTGGTCAATGCCATCGCCGCGCACCACAACGAAGTCGAGGTGGAGAGCCTGGAGGCGATCATCGTGGCCGCGGCCGATGCCATCTCCGGTGCGCGTCCCGGTGCCCGCCGCGAAGCCCTGGAAACCTACGTCAAACGCCTGTCGGCCCTGGAAGGCATCGCCAATTCCTTCGAAGGGGTGGCCGAATCGTTCGCCATCCAGGCCGGACGCGAGATTCGAGTCGTGGTCCGTCCTGAGAATATGGACGACCTGGCCGCAATCCGGCTGTCACGCGAAATCGCCAAAAAGGTCGAGGACAACCTGGAATACCCTGGCCAGATCAAGGTGACCGTCATTCGCGAAATGCGGGCCGTCGATTACGCAAAATGATCGCATGACAGGCGTATCTTTCCTTGTGCTGTGACGTCTTTAGCTTCGTACCGAAGCAGTCACAAGGCGCCTGTTGTCTGTGAAATAGTTAGCGCTGCTTCTGTGGCGCGATCGTCAAGCCGATGTACGTGTCGTACGTCGTGTTTGCCACAAAAGCGGTTAAATGAAACAGGCCAGTGAGCTACGCTCGGCTGCACCAACTGCAAGATCGCGTCGATCACAAGGAGGCAGCGCCATGGAGATCATCAAGGTTTCAGCTCACTCGCGAGCGCCAGCGGTTGCTGGTGCCATCGCCGGCGTCGTGCGCGAAGCACACTACGCGGAAGTACAGGCTATTGGCGCCAGCGCCGTCAATCAGGCTGTCAAAGCCGTCGCCATCGCACGTGGTTACCTGGTGGAGGATGGTATCGAGATCGTGTGCATTCCTTCGTTTACGGAGATCGAAATCCAGGGACAGGAACGCACCGCGGTTCGTTTGACTGTCGAGCCACGCTACAAGCCGCACCACAACGGTGGTAACGCTGTGCGCGATGTGCTCGGTGTCACGATGGCCGACACCTGAGAGCAGTCGGTTTCGCCGGCACGCCAAGACGCCAACACCGGGTTTCCTGGAAACCCGGTGTTGGCGTCTTGGGCAGCGTAAACGAATAACTTCCTGTGCTCTATTGATCGAATTTGGCGGTGGCGGTTGCACATAGTTGCCATCTTTCCAAAAAGATGGCAACTATGTGCAACCGCCACCGCCTTCGGAGCGGCGAATTCCAGCCATAATGCAGGAAGTTATTCGTTTACGAGCCCTTAATGGATAGACTCCTCGCCGCTCTCTTCCCGGCCCCCCTTACTGGCCGGGCGCTTCTTGATGGCGCACCCGCTGCAACTACCAGGGGCGCGCGCTTTTTCTTTGCCGCGGTTCTCCAGAATGTCCTCCATCGTCATCTCGACGATTGACTCATCCTCGAGCTGGATGAACATCGTTTCTTGCAGGGGGTTGAGCTTGCGCACCTTGCCAGCCCCCTGTTTGGTCAGCACACTGCTGCCCAGCTTGGGCAGCCGGCTGCGTACTTCGTCGTACGTCTCGTTCTCATAGGAAAGACAGCACAGCAGGCGGCCGCACACACCAGAAATCTCGGTGGGGTTCAAGGGTAGGTTCTGCTGTTTGGCCATCTTGATCGATACCGGCGCAAACTCGCGCAGCCACGACGAGCAGCACAAGCGGCGCCCGCACTTGCCCAGGCCATCCAGCAGCTTGGCCTGGTCACGCACCCCGATCTGCCGCATCTCGATCCGGCAGCGGAAAATGCGTGCCAGGTCACGCACCAGACCACGAAAGTCGACGCGTTTGTCCGACGTGAAATAGATGACCAGGCGCCCGCCATCGAAGTTGTATTCCGTGCGCACCAACTTCATCGGCAGGTTGTGTTCGGCGGCTTTCTGTTTGCTGCGCGCCAGGGCTTCGGCCTCGCGCTGACGGTACAGCTCCTTTTCGACCATGTCCCACGCCGTGGCCCGGCGCACGACCTGTTTCAATGTACCGCTGATCTCGCCGGCCGGCACGTCACGCGGGGTGAGCACAACACATCCCACCTCACGGCCGCGCGCCGTGTCGACGACGACATACTCCCCTTGCTGTAGATCGCGGACCCGAGTTGGATCGAAATAATACACCTTGGTTACCGGGCGAAAGCTGACCCCGACGATGACAGTCATTCCATCACTCCATTCATGAACGGCAGACGCAGCAGCAGCACTTCCAACGCCAGCCGTGTGTTCACGGTGCGCCCAACCAGGTCGGCGGTGCGGGTTACGGCGCGCAACGCCGCCGCCACCTGCGGATTGGGCAAACGTGTCGACAGGGCGCGCAGGGCGGGCGCACGGTCGCGGTTGACGATTTGTTCGCCACAGCGGGCCTGCACCAGCCAGACGTCCCGCCAACAGCTCTGCCAGTCGATGAGGGTGGGTAGTACCTGATCCTCTTCGGCCGCCAGGGTGGCGGCGTAACCCAGGCGCTGCACGCGGCCTGCCCCCAGCAGCTGCAGGAGGGCATCGATGTGCTGGCCGCGCGCATCCCACGCTGCCTCATCCTGCGCCAGCCGTACGGCCAGCCCCAGGCGACCATGGCTCAACCGCGCCAGCAGCGCAGCCCGTTCGGCGGGGATGTGCCAGCGCGTCACCAGGGCCTGCTCGATCTGGTGGGGCGGCAGGGGGCGCAGCCCAATAACCTGGCAGCGCGAAACAATCGTCGGCAGCAGAGCCTCGCGCCGTTCGCTCAGTAAGATCACGACGACGTACGCCGGAGGTTCTTCCAGGGTCTTGAGCAGGGCATTACTCGCGGCACTCGTGGCCTGGTTCATGCGTGCAATGACGAACACTTTGTAGCGTGCTTCGAGGGGGGAAAGCGCCGCATCGTGGACGATGCTGCGGATCTGTTCGACGGTGATGGCTGCCGTGGGTGGGTTAGGCGCCAGCACACGCACGTCCGGATGGCTGCCCGCTACCGATTTCCGGCACGCCCGGCAAGTTCCACATGGGCGGTCCGCCACGGCCGGGGCGCTGCATACCAGCGCCTGGGCAAATGCCAGGGCCAGGGTTCGTTTACCAATCGACTCTGGACCCGTCAGGCAGTAAGCATGGTGAACCGTGCCCCGAGTGAGTGCACCTCGCAGCCAGCTTACCGCCCAGTCATGCCCCACGATCGTGTCGTTCATGTCCACCATCGATACCGTACCGGTACTGGGAACCTGATCAGCAATCGTCCTGTCTGCGGATCGATGACACGGAACAATCACCCGGCACTGGCTCCCGGTGTCACTGCACAGAAAATACGATACCATCGATTCGATTCCGTGTCAAGAAGTCGGAAAACTTACCGCCATGCGTCTTTGACAAAAGGTTAGCCCGGTGGTATCCTCGACATGTGCTGAAGATGCCACGAAGCCGCACGCGCAGCCTGCATGATGCCTGGCGGATAGGGTTCCTCAGTGCGTTTTTTCGTACAGCCCAGGGTTTTGTATTAGTGGATTGCTGCAGGAGGCTCTTTGGAGATGTCGACCCTTTCCCTTGTCGAAGCGGCATCTGCGGTGACCCCGTGGATAGACTTGCCCGACCCACGCCGGATGCTGTATGAGTCGGACTCTGCTGTCTACGAGGCGATCGAGCTGGAGCGGATGCGCCAGATTGCAGGTATCGAGCTCATCGCGTCCGAAAACTACACCAGCCCGGCCGTTTTGGCGGCCATGGGTTCGGTGCTCACGAACAAATACGCCGAAGGGTACCCAGGTCGACGCTACTACGGTGGCTGCGAATTTGTCGATGTGGTCGAGAGCCTGGCCATCGAACGGGCCAAGACGTTGTTTGGGGCCGAACACGCCAATCTGCAGCCCCATGCCGGTGCCCAGGCCAACGCGGCCACCTACCTGGCGCTGTTGGACGTGGGCGACACGGTATTGGCCATGAAACTCGACCATGGTGGCCACCTCACGCATGGCTTTCACCTGAACCAGTCCGGTAAACTATATCACTTTTTCCACTACGGTGTCAACCAGCAGACCGAGCGGCTGGACTACGACGAACTGGCGAGCCTTGCGCACACCCACCGCCCACGCCTGATCGTGGTGGGCGCCAGTGCCTACCCGCGCTTCTTCGATTTTCCACGGCTGCGGGCTATTGCCGATGAGGTGGGTGCGTACTTGATGATGGACATGGCTCACGTGGCCGGCTTGATTGCTGCCGGCCTGCATCCCGACCCCGTGCCGTACTGCGACGTCGTCACGACCACCACCCACAAGACGCTGCGTGGCCCGCGCGGCGGGATGATTCTGTGCAAAGAAGCGGTGGCCAAGGCGATCGACAAAGCGGTGTTTCCCGGCATCCAGGGAGGTCCGTTGATGCACGTCATTGCCGCCAAAGCGGTGGCGCTGCACGAGGCGTCCCAGCCGGGCTTCAAGGCCTATCAGCAGCGTGTGCTGGACAATGCCCAGGCCCTGGCGGGTGAGCTGCAGAACCAGGGTCTGCGCCTGGTCAGCGGGGGAACGGACAATCATCTCCTGTTGGTCGATCTGACGCCAGCTGGGGTCACTGGCAAGGCGGCCGAGCGTGCCCTCGATGCGGCCGGGATTCACACCAACAAAAACATGATCCCCTATGACACCAAACCCGCTTTGACGGCCAGCGGGATTCGCCTGGGTACGCCCGCCGCCACCACCCGTGGCATGGGACCCGGCGACATGCAGCAGATCGGACAGTGGATCGGCGAGATCGTGCGCCACGTCGATGACCAGGCGACCATCGACCGTGTGCACGCCGAGGTGAGGGAGTTCGCCGCCGCGTTCCCCGTTCCGGTGTGACGCGGCGAATTTGCCAAAGTGCACGGGCGACGTTATAATACGCCCCGTTGGGCGGTTAGCTCAGTTGGCTAGAGCGCGTCGTTGACATCGACGAGGTCAGAGGTTCGAGCCCTCTATCGCCCACCTCCATCGACTCGATCTGTAGATGCCACCTGCCAGTCTTCTTCTGGCGGGTGGTTTTGTTTGTGGGTGCGCCATCGATCGTCTGTCGGCAATTTGTGGCGCGTTCGTCGGCTGCGTGAAATTGACGCCCGATCGTGCCTGTGCTACACTGCGCATCAGATTCAATCGACCGGCCGGTCTGCTTCTGGCTTGTCGGTGTGTGTGACACAACACACGATATCACCACAACGCGTCGAGCGGGACGAGTAGGTTCATTGGGTACGCCAGAGAGCGGGGGTCGCAGGCTGCAAGCCCCTGCCGTCACCAGGAATCGAAAACCACCCGTGAGTGCATCCTGGAACCCCGGTCAACGGGTATTAAAGGATGCCGGTTGGCCCCGTTAACAGCCTCGAGATGGAAACCTGCCCAGGGCAGCCTGGGTGTTTCAATTTGGGTGGAACCGCGAGCCTCTCGTCCCATACGACGAGGGGCTTTGTTATTTTGAGGAGAAGAAACATGGCTAAATCAAACGAGCTCGAAAAGGACGATCTGTACAAGCTGCGCCATTCGGCGGCGCACGTCATGGCCCAGGCGGTGATGGAGATGTTCCCCAACCAGGCGCGCATCGCCATCGGCCCGCCGGTCGAGGATGGTTTTTATTACGACTTCGAGCTGCCGCGCGCGCTGACGCCCGACGACCTGGCGGTCATCGAAAAGCGCATGCGCCAGATCATCGCCGGCAAACACCCCTTCGTGCGGCGCGAAGTCAGTGCCGACGAAGCGCGTGCGCTGTTCAATGACCAGCCCTACAAACAGGAGCTGATCGACGGTCTGGCCGCGGGTGGCGTCGACGAATATGGCAACGAGACCGACGAAAAGCCGGTCATCAGCACCTACCGCCAGGACAGCTTCGAGGACCTCTGCCGTGGGCCGCACGTCGAGCACACCGGCCAGATTCCGCCCGACGCCTTCAAACTCATGAACGTCGCCGGTGCCTACTGGCGTGGTGACGAAAACAACCCGATGCTGCAGCGCATCTACGGCACGGCCTGGCCCAACAAAAACGATCTCAAGCAGTACCTGGACATGCTCGAAGAGGCCAAAAAGCGTGACCACCGCAAGCTGGGCAAGGAGCTGGAGCTCTTTACCTTCGACGAGGAGGTGGGGCCGGGTCTGCCGCTCTGGCTGCCGCGCGGCGGGGTGATCATCGAGGAGCTGGAAGCGCTGGCCAAGGAGATGGAACACCGGGCCGGTTATGTCCGCGTACGGACGCCGCACCTGACCAAGGAGTCGCTGTTCCTACGCAGCGGGCACCTGCCCTATTACGCCGAGAGCATGTATCCGCCGATGGTGCTCGAAGGGGTTCGTTATTACGTCAAGCCGATGAACTGCCCGATGCACCACAAAATCTACGCCAGCAAACCGCACAGCTACCGCGATCTGCCGCTGCGGTTGGCCGAATACGGCACCTGTTACCGCTATGAAAAGAGCGGCGAGCTGTTTGGCCTGATGCGGGTGCGTTCGATGCAGATGAACGACGCCCACATCTACTGTACAGAGGCGCAGTTCGAGCAGGAGTTCATGGCGGTCATCGACATGTACCGCCAGTACTTCGAGCTGTTCGACATCGAACGTTTTGTCATGCGCCTGAGCACGCACCATCGCAAAGGGTTGGGCAAAAAGTACGTCGACAACGAACGCCTGTGGCTCAAGACCGAGGCAATGGTGCGCAACGCCATGCAGGCGCACGACGTGCCGTTCGTCGAGGTGCCGGATGAGGCGGCGTTCTACGGACCCAAGATCGATGTTCAGATCTGGAGTGCGATCGGTCGCGAGTTCACCCTGGCGACCAACCAGGTCGACTTTGCGCAGCCGAGCCGCTTCGAGCTGACGTACACCAACGCCGAAGGGCAGGAAGAGACGCCGCTGTGTATCCACCGGGCGCCGCTCAGCACGCACGAGCGTATGATCGGCTTTTTGATCGAGCACTACGCCGGCAATTTCCCGGTGTGGCTGGCACCCGAACAGGTGCGTATCATCCCGATTACGGACAACCACCGCGATTACGCGGCGCAGCTGGCCGCCCGGCTGCAAGCCATCGACATCCGTGCCGAGGCCGACCTGGGGGCGGAACGCATGAACGCCAAAATCCGGAAGGCGCAGGGCATGAAAGTGCCGTATATGCTGGTCGTCGGTGACCAGGAGATGGCCAACGAAACGGTCTCGCTGCGCAAACGCGATGGCAGCCAGCAGAACGGCATGCCGGTGGGTGAGTTCATCGCCCTGGCCCAGGCCCGCATCAGCGCGCGCGCGTCAGCCTTGTAGGATACTGGGTACGCGCCCGGCGTCATATTGGCCACAGAGGACACGGAGTGCGCAGGGTTTTTTTGTTTGCTTCTCTGTGTGCTCTGTGGCTCTTCCCAACCCCCAAAAAGATTTGACATGCCTGAAGCAATATGATATAGTGCGCCGTCGAAGTTCTGACGACAAACAGGTGAGAAGACTCTGTCCGGGGAGGCCGCAATAAGCACCAAAACAGGCCAGCGTGTCAATGAGATGATCCGTGCACGCGAAGTGCGGGTGATCGATGACGAGGGCAAACAACTCGGCATTCTGCAGATTCGCGAAGCGCTCGAAATGGCCAGCCAGCGCGGGCTGGACCTGGTGGAGGTTGCACCCAATGCGGTGCCGCCGGTCTGCCGCTTGTTGGACTTTGGCAAGTTTCAATACGAGCGAGCCAAACGCGATCGGGATGCCCGCAAGGCTCAGAAACAGATCGACGTCAAAGAAGTGCGCATGCGCCCCAAAACGGGTGAGCACGACATTGCGTTCAAGACGCGCGATGCCCGCCGGTTTCTGGGGCAGGGTGCCAAAGTCAAGGTGCGCATCCGCTTCCGTGGTCGTGAGATTACCCACCCCGAAGTGGCACGTGACCTGCTGGACCGCGTGGTCGAAGAGCTGAACGACGTGGCGATCGTCGAACAGGCACCCGCGATGGAAGGTAACAGCATGTTGTTGGTGCTGGCGCCGCGTACGAGCTGAACTGCGGACAGGGTGACCGGCAGTCTGTCCCCTGCTCGTTTGATGTTGAATGGGAGATTCCATGCCGAAGATCAAAACACACAAGTCGACCGCGAAGCGGTTTCGCGTGTCGGGGAGTGGCAAAATCCTGCGCATGAAACAGGGTCGTGGACACCTGAAGCGCAAAAAACTGCCAAAGCTCAAGGCGGACTACCGCGACACCATCGTGGTAGAATCGCCCGCGTTCGCGGGCCGCGTCAAACGACTGGCCCCGTACCTGGACAAATAAATGGATCGAACCACCGGGCACCAGGCACTGTGACACACCCGGTGGTCTGCACGGTCAGTCGATGGCCAGCACGAAGTGTTACCCGCAGTCGGTGGTAACCACCATTCAAGGAGAAGAAGATGACGAGAGTAAAACGGGAAGATCCAGAGCACCGGCGG
>CAZXQZ010000069.1:17975-19916 GCA_964642445.1 uncultured Anaerolineae bacterium | reverse complement strand
TGGAGGTTGGATGGTGGAGGTTGGATGGTGGAGAGGGCGGAACGAAAGGACGCGTCCATGCAAACGATCAAACGGTGGTATCGATTTCTGAGCGTGGTGATCATCCTGGGTTTGTTACTGGCGTTGGTGGCGTGTAACCAGGAGCCGGGAGCGGTAGCGACGGAGCCGGCGCAGGGTGCGCCCGAGGCCACCAGCCAGGTGTCGATGCCGGCGGTGAGCAGCGCGTCGGGGCCGGGAGGCGGACAGGAGCCCGCCCCACAGCCCGGTCTCTCACCCACCCAGGGCCAGTCGGGCGTGCCGGCGGTAGGACCTGCGATCCCAGCCGGTGCCGTACAGCCGGTCGAGGTCGCGACCGCCGATGGTGTCACATTGGCCGGGACGTTCTACGCACCACCTGCCCCAAACAGCCCCGGTCTCGTCATGCTGCACATGGTGGAGCGCCAGCGCGGTGATTGGGACACCCTGGCTCGCTCGCTGCAGGCCGAGGGCTATGGCGTGCTGGCGATCGATCTGCGCGGACACGGCGGCAGCAACGGCAGCCGCGAATGGACGAAGATGGTGGCCGACGCCGCCGGGGCCTATGCCTGGTTGGCCAACCGGCCCGAAGTCGACCCCACGCGCATCGGCCTCGTCGGCGCCAGCATTGGCGCCAACCTAGCGCTCAACTTCGCCGCCGCGGATCCGGGGGTCAAGACCCTGGTGCTGCTGTCACCTGGTTTGAACTATCGCGGGGTGTCGACACCAGACGCGATGACCGCCTATGGGCAACGGCCGGTGCTGCTGGTGGCCAGCACAGAGGATCGCGAAGCCGCCGTGGCCGTGGAGCGCCTGCAGCAGCTGGCACAAGGCCAGCAGTCCGTGCTGTCACTCCAGAACCAGGGCCACGGCACAGCCATGTTGGGCCGCGAGAACGGGCTGGAAGACGCCATCCTGAAATGGCTGCAGGAGACTCTGTAACGATCAAGTCCCCAACACGCTGCCAGCAAAATCGCGCTGCCCATGCGCAAATGCGAGCGCATCGGTGACCCGTTTGCCCTCCAGCTGGACATCCAGCAGAATCAAACGGCCCGCCCCGCAGTCGACGCTGACTTCCGAGCCTGCGAATTGTACGCGTCCGGCTGTGCCTGGTCCGCCGTCCGTCGCGTGGGCACGGCGGATCTTGAGCAGCTTGCCCTGCCAGGTCGTGTAGGCACCGGGCCAGGGTTCGTAGGCCTGAACCTGGCCCGCGATCTGCGCGGCCGGCAGCGTCCAGTCGATCTGGCCGTCTTCCTTGCGCACCAGGCGGGTGTAGGTGGCCTGGTTATGATCCTGCGGCTGCGGCACCAGCTGGCCTGCCAGCCAGCGCGGCAGTGTGTCGACCAGCAGGCGTGCCCCCTGTTCGGCCAGGCGCAGCGTCAGCTCCCCAGTCGTTTCACCCGGCTCGATCGCCAGGCTGGCCTGGCTCAGGATCGGCCCCGTGTCCATGCCCGCATCCATCAGCATGATCGTACTACCAGTGACGTCGTCGCCGGCCAGCAGCGCCCCCGTCACCGGCGAGGCCCCGCGGTGCCGCGGCAGCAGCGACGCATGCACGTTCAGACACCCGTACGGCGGCAGGTCCAATACGGTCTGCGGCAGGATCAACCCATAGGCGGCGACGACGATCACGTCGGGCTGGAGAGATGCCAGGTCCGCCAGCGGTTCGGGCTGGCGCAGCGTGCGCGGCTGCTGCACCGACACCACGTGCGCCAGGGCGAACTCCTTGACCGCTGACATCGCCACCTGCTGGCCGCGCCCCACCGGCTTGTCCGGCCGGGTCAACACGCCGACGACGTCCCAGCCGCGGTCCGCTGCCGCCCACAACTCTTCCAAAACCCGCCGTGCAAATGCCGGTGTCCCCATAAACACGAGTCGTGTCACCGTCAGTCTCCTTACCACAATCCCTTGCGCTCATCTGGAGTG
>CAZXQZ010000069.1:0-17875 GCA_964642445.1 uncultured Anaerolineae bacterium | reverse complement strand
GACCGCCTGATCTCGGCGCTCAACTGGCTCGGCCTGGTGCTCCTGCAGCTGCCCCTGGTCAGCATCGTGATGCTGCTGGCCGAAGGCAACAAGAACCGCCCCTTCCAGCGCCACCACGCGCTGCAGGCGATCGGCTTCTGGATTGGCGCCATCGTCTACGAATTCGTGGCCGCTGTCGTCTTCACCGTCGGCACGATCGTGACGCTGGGCCTGGGCGCCATCTGCCTATGGGTCATCTTCTTCCTACCCCACCTGCTGGCGCTGGTCTACGCCTGGCAGGCCTACCAGGGCAAGGAGCTGAACATCCCGATCGTCACCCGAATCATGAAGCAGCAGGGCTGGCTGGCCTAAGCAGCACCAGATCAAGACGGGCACGCGCCCTGGGCGCGTGCCCGTCTTTTGTTGTTCAAACCCGCGGTTAAATGTTGGTCCCAAAACGAATCCATGCTAGAATTCCCACATGACACAAAACGGTGCGCGTGAATGAATCCCGCGCACCCCCAAAGTCACGGTCGCCAATCCAAAATCCAAAATCCAAAATCGGAGCCGCCCCTTGCCACCCCAACCCAAACGCTGGCACATCCTTCCTCCCCCACCGCCCGAGTTCCTCGCCCGCCACAGCGAGCTCGGCCCGGTCCTGGGGCAGATTCTTTACCATCGGGAGCTGCGCGACAGCGCCGCCATCGAGGCGTTCCTGCGCGGGACGACGCGGGTCAAGAATCCCTACACGTTGAAAGGCCTGCCCGAAGCGGTGACCCGCATCCGGCGCGGGCTGCGCCAGGGTGAGCGCATGGCGGTGTACGGCGACTTCGACGCTGATGGGGTGACGTCGACCACGCTCCTGGTGCAGGCCCTGCGCGCCGTGGGGGCCCAGGTCGAACCCTACATCCCACACCGCGTGGATGAGGGTTATGGCCTGAACAATCATGCCTTGACGTTTCTGCGCGAGCGTGGCTGCACCCTGGTCATCACGGTGGACTGCGGCATTCGTTCGGTGCGCGAGGCGGAACATGCGCGCGCGATCGGCATCGATCTGATCATCACCGATCACCATCACCTGGGACCGCAGCTGCCGGCGGCGTACACCATCGTCAACCCGCGCCAGCCGGACTGCCGCTATGGTTATCAAGGCCTGGCCGGCGTCGGGGTCGCCTATCGCCTGGCGCAGGGTGTGCTGCGCGCCGTGAGCAGCGGCGACCGCCGCCGTACAGGTGACCTCGACGAGACCGACCTGCTGGACCTGGTTGCGCTGGGCACGGTGGCTGACATCGTGCCGCTAACCGCAGAGAATCGCGACCTGGTGCGACAGGGGCTGGAAAGGCTCAAATCGACGCGTCGCACGGGCATCCTCGCCCTCATGGACAACGCGGGCGTTACCCCTGACCAGGTCGACACCACCGCCATTGGCTTTCGCCTGGCGCCGCGGCTCAATGCCGCAGGCCGGCTGAAATCGGCCATGCTCGCCTACCAGCTGCTGTCCAGCGAGGAGATGGGCGAGGCCCAGCAGCTGGCCGCCCAACTCAGTGCCTTGAACCAGCAGCGCCAGACCCTGACCGAACAGACCGTGCTGCAAGCCCGCCAGCAGATCGAGGAGAATCCCGGCAACGGTTTTTTGCTGATGGCGGAAGGGGATTCATTCTTGCACGGCGTCGTGGGTCTGGCAGCCGGCAAACTGGCCGAGGAGTACTACCGGCCCGTGGTCGTCATCGAGCGAGGGCCGCTGGTCAGTCATGGCTCGGCACGCAGCATCCCCGAATTCCATGTGACTGAGGCCCTGGACCAGGTGGCGCACCTGCTGGAACGTCACGGCGGACACGCCGCGGCGGCCGGCCTGACCGTGCGTACGGTACGGCTGCCGGCACTGCGTGCCGCACTGCAGGAGGTTGCGGCCACCACCCTGGCCGACCAGACGCTGCGACCGACCCTGCAAATCGATGCCGAAGTGCGGCTCAGTGACCTGGATTGGGGCCTGCACGCGCTCCTGCAGCAGCTCGAGCCGTGCGGTGAAAAAAATCCTGCGCCCGTGCTGCTCGCCCGCAGCTGCCAGGTCGTGGAGGCACGCACGGTGGGCAGCGAGGGCGCCCATCTCAAGCTGAAATTGACGGATGGCTGGACGACGCGTGATGCCATCGCGTTCCGGCAGGGTGCCTGGGTCTCCCGCCTGCGTAACCGGATTGATGTCGTATTCAATCTAGAGGCCAACACCTACAATGGAAACCGGACCCTGCAGCTGAATGTACTGGACCTGGCTGTTGCAGCCAGCGCCTCCACTTCGTATCAACCCTCCCTCATCACCGAGAGCCTGTCGTAATCTGTCACCGCTCACCACCAATCGATACTATCCATTATGAGCCAGGTGCTTGTGCAGGCGGCGCGCGGGCGCGATAATCGGCGCGACCTGTGGATTTGCGGGCTGGAACCAGGAAGCCCAGGCATCTCGCCCGGGGTCGATCCATGCTTGCATCTCCCGGTCAACGATCATGTTCAACAACGAATCGGTCCATTGACGATCGATGTGAAAAGAGAGGGTGATTATGGTGGAATTTACTGAAGTTCAGTTGATGACCAAAAAACTCGCGCATGAGCTGGCGGCGCGTGCCATTGCACCGGTGGCCGCCGAGATCGATGAGACGCGCCGCTTTCCGCAAGAGATCATCGACCAGATGGCACGCGCCGGGTTGTTTGGTATTCTGATTCCGACCGCGTACGGTGGTGCCGGTGGTGAACGTCTCGACTACCTGTTGGCCGTCGAAGAGATCGCCATGGTGTCGGCATCAGTGGCTTCGATTTATGTCAAAAGCAGCACCGTAGCCTTTTTGATTGCCACGTTCGGGACAGAGGCACAGAAGCAGAAGTACCTGCCAGCGATGGCGGGCGGCGACATCCTGGGAGCGATGGCCATCACCGAAACGAACAGCGGTGCCAACTGGGCACTAACCCTGCGCAGCCGGGCAACGCTGGAAGATGGCATCTACGTCCTGCACGGCACCAAAGATTTCATCTCGAATGCCGGCGCAGCGGGTATCTACGTGGTCCTGGCCAGGACGGAACCGGGCACAGGGCCAGCCGGCATCTCTGCCTTTCTCATCGATAAAGAAATGCCCGGTCTTGCGTTTGGCACACACGAGAACAAACTGGGCCTGCGCGCCACGCCGGCGGGTGATATCGTACTGGATGACTGCCGGGTGGCGGCCAGCCAGATCCTGGGCAAAGCGGGTGAAGGCGCCCGGCTGGTGCCACCGTTTGCGGCGATGGTCTGTGCCGGCCAGGCCGCCATCGCCGTTGGCATTGCGCAGGCCGCCCTCGACGCCAGCGTGGCGTACGTCAAAGGCCGCACCATCGACGAGCCGCGCACGGTCGCACACCTCGAACAAGTCCAGGTCGCGATTGCTGACATGTCCATCGCCATCGAAGCGGCACGCCTGCTCACCTACCGCGCCGTCCTGCCGGCAAGCAGCATGCAGCCGCGGTTGATGCTGTCAGCCGCCGTGTTCAGCGAAACAATGGCCGTCGACGTCACCAGCAAGGCGATTACCCTGCACGGCCGCTACGGCAGCGCACACGATTTCCCGCTGGAACGCTACTTCCGCGACGCCAAAACCCTCTCCCTGCACCCGGTGCTCGACGTGGTCCGCACCACCATCGGCAAACTGGTGCTCGGACTGGCATAACCTGACGCGTCCCCCATTCGCGGGTGCGAACACAGGCGAGGCCCCACTTGGGCGGCGTGCCGCCTGTGTTCGCACCCGCCCGCGCCAATTCCAGCAGCCTCCCGACACCACATGCAACACCCTCCCCACGAACCCAAATTTCGCGTAAATTGGTGCCAATTCGCGGTAGACACCAGATTGGCGGGTAATCACCCCAAATTGCATCTTGACAAACCCCGCGTTCTATGTTATTATCATACCGTGAGCATATGCTCATATATTGAGCAAATGCTCACTCGCATTGAGCAGTAGATCCCCACTGTGTATCCTGCCCCGGAATGATTCAGGCGTCCGTTGCACAACGTAGAAAGGTCACCATGGCAGAGCTGCCAGGCATCAATGGATTCGATTTAGGGTTGAGCGTTCGCAACGGCCAGGTTGTCGATGAGGGGCGTCATGCTCTATTCGACCTTCTTGCGCGTGTTGCCACCCTGTACTACCTCGAAGACAAGACACAGAACGAGATCGCCATCGAGCTGGGCCTATCCCGCCAGAAAGTGCAGCGTTTGCTGCGCCAGGCACGCGACCAGCGCATCGTCGAGATTCACGTCCATGCCGCACCTGTGCTGCATCTCGAAATCGAGCGGCGCATCAAAACCCTGTTTCACGTTGATGCCGTCATTGCCCCTTCTGACCCCGACCTGGAGCGGCGCCGGCACTCGGTGGCGCGTGCGGCGGCCAGCTACCTGGAACGCTGCCTCTTCCCAGGCGCAACGATCGCCGTGGGGTTGGGTCGTAATGCTGGCAGTGTGGCCGCGTTCCTGCGGTCGGCGCAGCGGACCGACTGCACCTTCGTGAGTGCAATGGGTGGCTCACCGCACATGGGTCTGGCCATCAATCCCAATGACATTGCTAATAACCTGGCCCAGCGCCTGGGGGGTCGGGCGCTGGCACTGTACGCGCCCACCTTCGTCGAAAGTACCGAAGTACGCGCTTCGCTCCTGGCACACGAGACGATCCAGCAAACGCTGGATGTGGCGCGACAGGCCGACATTGCCCTGATGGGCATCGGCACACCCACCGATGATTCGATCCTGGTCAAGGTGGGCTGCCTGTCGTTGGCCGAAGTTCACCGCCTGCGCGACATGGGAGCCGTCGGTGAAATCCTGGGCAATTACTTCGATCAGTATGGTTGCAGCCTGATGTCTGATCTGAACGGACGGCTGATTGGTTTGACGATGGAAGAGCTGCAGCGTATCCCGCGTGTCATTGCGATCGCCAGCGAGGTCGAAAAAGCCCAGGCGGTGTTGGGTGCCCTGCGCAGCAGCGCCGTGCGCGTGCTGGTGACCGAATGCCAGGTCGCACTCGAGCTCCTGCGTGCCGCCGGTGTCACCGACCTGCCGGAAGAGCGCGAGCTGTTGGGCCTGGAGCACGTCGATTCGTTGGCAGAAAACGCCGAGAGGATGAACCATGCCTGAGAACAAACCCAAGTACCTGTTTTGCATACAGCATCATGATCCCCAGTTCGATCCGATGTCGCTCAGCATCGCCCGTACCTGGTTGGACGACAAGGGGCTCGACATTGTGTTCTACTTCATGTATCACGCGGGAAACATCATGCGGCGGGACAATGTCGAGGCCAATCCGGACATCAAAGAAAATGTCGACTACCTGCTCAGCCGTAGCGTACCGATCTACGTGTGCGGCTTTTGCTCACGCGTGTGCCAGCTCAATACCGACAACCTGTACACTGGCGTGCAGGTTGCCAACCGACACATCTATTACGCGTTGATGACAGAGCGCCAGGTCGTGTATTACTGAGGTGATTTCCAGGTTGCAGCCTGCGGACCGATTTGCAGCGCACACAGGTTGGACACTGGAAATGCGCGAGCCGCCCGGCTCATGTGAAGGCTCATTGGAAGCCAGATTAAAGGAGATTTGGCCGTGTCAACTGCTACGAATGGGACCCTGGTTGCCAACCTGGTGAAGGTTCCTGACCGCCTGTACGAGGGCTATATTTTTGACCTCGACGGCACCATTTACCTGGGCAAAGCACTGCTGCCCGGCGCCTACCGGCTGATTACCACCCTGCGCAAACTCGGCAAACGGGTTGTTTTCTTATCCAACAACCCCACACGTGACGTCTCGATGTACGTGCAGAAGCTGGAAAGTCTGGGACTGCCGACTCCAGCCGAGGAAATCGTCACGACGGTCTTCACCACGACCCAATGGCTGCTGCAGAACGCACCGGATGCGGTCGTCTATCCGATTTCGGAAGAGCCACTGATTCGGTCACTGCGTGAACACGGCATCAAGATGTCGGAAGACCCGAAAGAAATCGACATCGTGATTGCCAGCTATGACCGCACGCTGGTGTACAAAAAACTGCAGATCGCCTTCGAGGCCATCTACGTGCACAAGCGTGCCCGCCTCATCGCCACCAACCCGGACCATTTCTGCCCCTTCCCAGGTGGCCACGGCGAAGTCGATGCCGGCGCCGTGATCGCAGCCCTCGAAGACAGCACCCAGACCAAGCTTGAAGTCAACTGTGGCAAACCAAGCCCGGTGATGCTCAATACCATCATGAATGTGATGAAGCTGGGTGTCAAGGACTGCATTACGACCGGTGACCGGCTTTACACCGAAATCAAGATGGGCATCGACTCGGGCATGGATACCGCCGTGGTGTTCACCGGTGAGACCACACCAGAAATGTTGGTTTCCTGGCCGGAAGAGGGCAAACCCACTTACGCACTCGATCGCATCGACCGGTTGATCCCTCCGGCTTTGTGGAATGAATTCGGCTGGACTGACAGCGACGATTGATCAACCCGAATCATTCGAAGGATGTGTTTCCCTCGGGAAGGAGGCTCGGCTCATCGAATAGGTGCATCGAACCCCGGACGTGCGCCGTGACGACGTTCGTTTCGTCACACAATTCTGTTTCTTAGAGACTCAAGGGAGAGTGACTCGTATGGCACAGAAATATCTGCTCGGCCTCGACAACGGGACAACCGGTGTCAAGTGCAAGATCTACGATCTCGAAGGCAACATCATGGGTGAGGGCTACCGGGAGTACCAGTGTGTCTATCCCAAGCCCGGTTGGACTGAGCAAGACATCCATATGCTCATGGAAGCCAACTACCAGGCCCTGGCTGACGTGCTCAAACGCAGCGGTGTCGATCCCAACGAAGTGGCTGGCATGGGCCTGTCCACCCAGCGTGCCCTGCACCTGTATGTCGACAAAGACGGCAACGTCCTGCGCAATGGTCTGGGCATCTCCTGGCAGGACGGTCGTCACACCGAACAGCTCGCCTGGATGCGCGAGCACCTGCCGGAATCGCGTTATTTCGAGATCACTGGTTTGCCCGTCGGCCAGATCTGGTCGGCTGGTAAGATCAAGTGGGTCATGGAGAATGAGCCCGAAGTCTTCGAAAAGGCCGACAAGATCCTCCTGACCCAGGAATACTTCCTGCACCACCTGGGTGCGCGTGACGGCTGGTACCAGGACTGGTCCAATGGCTCGCTCTATGGCCTGATGGACATCCGCACCATGGAGTGGAGCGAAGAGCTGTGTCGGGACTGGGGCATGCCCATGAACAAGCTGCCCACCCTGGTTGGCTCTGGCTGGAAGGTCGGCACGATCGACAAGTATGCGCACGAGCGCACCGGCCTGCCCATCGGCATGCCCATCTGCACCGGTGGTGGCGACCAGCAGTGTGCCGCCATTGGCGCCGGTGTCATCGATGAAGGTTTGTGTGAAGTAACCTTCGGCACTGCGGGTGTGAGCGTCGCCCACCTGAATTCGCCCAAGTATGACCCGCACATGGCCGTCAGCCTGTCGGCCCACGCCTTCCCGGACAAGACCTGGGAAGCCGAAGGCATCCAGGCCGCCGCCGGTGGCACCTACCGCTGGTTCCGCGACAATGTCGGCCACCTGTTGAACTACATCACACCGTTCACCGCGGTCGATCCGTACGTCATCATGAACGAGCATGCCAAGAGGGTGCCGCCTGGCGCACGAGGTGTCTTCTTCCATCCCTACCTGGCTGGTTCGGTTGCGCCGCACTACGACAACCTGGCGCGCGCTGGCTTCTACGGCCTCAGCTTCAAGACCGACTTTGGCTGTCTGGCCCGCTCCGTTATGGAAGGTGTGACGTTCGAAGCCCGCGACATTGTCGAGGCCTTCATGAAGTTCGTCGACATGCGCGAGATCATGATGAGTGGTGGCGCCACCAAGTCACCGCTGTGGTGCCAGATCCAGGCCGACATCTATGGCCGCCCCACCACCTTCCTGCGCGAAGGCGAATGCACCGTGATTGGCGCCGCCATCCTGGGCGGTGTCGGTGCCGGCGTCTTCACGTCAGTCAAGGAAGGGTGCGATCAGATGCTGCACAAGGTGCGCACCTTCGAGCCCGATCCGGTCACCCATGGTGTCTACAACGAAATGTACGAACTCTGGAAGGATTCGTACACGGCACTGGCCGATTCCGGTTTCTACAAGGAACTGAACAAGTTCCAGCTGAAGTACGGTTGATGATCGACTGCCGGTGCAGGGAGTTTGTTCGGTCACAGTGCCTCACCTTCTGGTGATTGACCCACAGGTCCCCGCACCGGCACCCAGGGCAGTACGCTGCGCAGCGGGGGTGTCTCGTGCCGCAGCGCCTGCCCGACGCACCTGTGCCCACGCCACACGGCAGCATCACACCGCCGTTGTGGCCCGAGGTGGCAGTGAATAAGTGCCCGGATGGGTGCATAGCCGGCGGGATCGTCGTCTTTGGGACGATCAAGGGGTACCGGCCCCCTGCCCGATCCGGGCACCAGGTGCCAGTTCTGTCGCAGCAGGCTCTGTCGAGGAGGACAACAATGGCGACAACCACAAAAATCCCCCCACCAGTATTCAAATACGATCCGGCCAACATGGTCGATCTCAAGACGAAGGCCACACGCTGGCCAGAAACCGAAAAACTGCCGCAGTACGAGCTCAATAAGGTCATCGTCAAGTCAGGCGCAATCTACGAGCTGCCTGCGGAGCTCAAGACGTTGGTGCCGGGCGGCTCCGGCGAAGTGGTCCTGGTCATGGACAAAACCCCTATGCTGCGCAATGGGGAGAGCCTCAAACCCATGGTCAAGCGCATGCTGGGTGACGAAGGGTTCGAGGTGCAGACTGTCGAGCTTGCCGGTGATGAGCGCGGTGTCGTCCATCCCGATTTCCATGAAGTCGAAACGGTCAAAAAGCACCTGCGGACCGGCGTGCCCGTCGTGGCCCTGGGTTCTGGTGTCATCACCGATATCACCAAACACGCTTCGTTCCTGTTCGACCAGGAACATCCCGATCAGCCGCACCTGCCACTCGTTTTCTGCCAGACGGCCAACTCGGTGCCTGCATTTGCATCCCGTATGGCTGTCATTTCCAAAGATGGTGTCAAACGGACCTGGCCCTCGCGCCTGTCCGATGTGTTGATAATTGACCTCGAAACCCTGCAGGGCGCCCTGCTCGAATATACCCTGGGCGGCATTGGCGACACCAGCCCCATGTTTACGGCCTTTGCCGACTGGTACATCGGCGACTACTTTGGCATGTCCAAGTACGTCGATGGCTCCTGGTATATCATGGAAGACGTCAACACGCTGCTGCTGCCCTACGCCCACGACGTCGGCCACCACACACCGATTGGCATGGAAGTTCTGGGCAAGATTCTGACCCTGGGTGGTCTTTCGATGACCTATGCCCGCGAGTCTTCACCCATGTCAGGCTACGAGCACGTCGTTTCGCACATGCTGGACATGAGTGCCGACCACTTCGGACGCCCAATTGCCAACCACGGCTCGCAGGTCGCAGTCGCAGCTGTGCTGCACCTGATCGGCTTCGGCTGGTTCCTGGATGAGTTCGACCCCAGCAAGATCGACATCGAACGCTGTTATCCATCCCTGGAGGAGATGGAGGCGAGGGTGCGCGATGCCTTCATCGATATCGATCCGAGCGGCGCAATGGGTGCCGAGTGCTGGAGTGACTACAAACAGAAGCTGACGGCGTGGCACAAGGCACGCCCCATCTTCGAACAATTCCTGGCTGACTGGCCCAACCAGCGCGCACACCTGGAAAGCTTGATTCTGCGTGCCGAAAAATACGTGGCTGCCTACCAGGAAGCCGGCCATCCGCTCTACTTCGAGGAGCTGAACGTGCCGGTCGCCGAAAGCCAGGCCCGTTGGGCCTACGCCAATGCTCACTTGATGCGCAAACGCTTCAGCCATGCCGATCTGTTGGTCTACACCGGTATGTGGAACGACGCGTGGGTGGATCGAGTTTTTGCCCGGATGCACGAGCTGGTCGAGCGTGTACGCCAGCCGGCATAACCGGCATCGGTTGACAGACCAATTCCTGTCCATACTACGTTAGGAAGGTTACAAGCATGAGAACAATTTCCCTGGACGACGCCCTGCGTGGTGACATGTACCAGATCGACCCGATCCTGCTGACGCAGCTCGAGGCGGTGCTGGGCAAACGCAACGTCGCAACTTCGCTCGTGGACCGGCTCTGCTTCTCACACGACATCATGCCGTCCACCTTTAAGTGGGTACGCCGCGACGACGTGCCATACCTGCCCCAGCTGGTCGTATTCCCCGGATCGGTCAAGGACGTGCAGGAAATCGTGAAGATGGCCAACTTCTTCCGTGTGCCCATCATCCCGGCGGGCGGCACCTCTGGCACGATCGGGGGTGTGATCCCAACCCAGGGCGGCATCGTCGTCGACATGAAGCGCATGAATAAGATGATTGCGATCGACGAGTTTTCGATGACCGCCACGGCACAGGCTGGCATGCTGGGTAAGGACTACGAAGATCAGCTCAACATGCGCGGCTATATCGGCTGCCACTACCCACAGTCGATCAAGTGCTCGACGGTGGGCGGCTGGGTGGCACCGCGCGGCGTCGGCACCTTCTCCACCAAGTACGGCAAGATCGAAGACATCGTGATTGCCCTGGAGGTGGTGCTGCCCGACGGCTCGATCGCCCGCACCAAAAACACGCCACGATCGTCCTGTGGTCCCGACATGGATCAACTGTTCATCGGCTCCGAAGGCACCTTTGGGATCATCACCGAAGTCACGCTGCAGATCCGCAAGAAGCCGGAACGCCGTGAGTGGGTGGCCTATGGTTTTCCCACGTTCGAGGACGCCGTGGCCGCCTGCCGTGACATCTGCGTGCAGGACATCTACCCGGCCGTCATGCGGCTCTACGACAACGTCGAGGCCTCCCATGCCTTCGCCGACCTGGGGTACAAGGAGCAGGCCGGCGTCGAGCACTGCGCGTACTTCGGCTGTGAAGGTCGCAGCGACCTGGTGGAGCTGGAAGTCAAGGTGACCCACGAAGCCTGCAAAGCGCACAATGGCATCGAGCGGCCTGGCTTCGGCGAGCGCTGGTACCGCAAACGCTACGACACCGGCTACCTGAAGGATGCCTACCTGACACCAAACGGCATCGGCGATGCGATCGAGTGCTCATCGCGCTGGAGCGCCCTGACGCCGATGCACGACGGTATGCTGGAAGCCATTCGAGAAGCTGGCGCCAAAGAGGTGTTTGGGCACGGCTCCCACTTCTACCGCACCGGCGCCAACCTGTACGTCATCTGGAAGGCGGTTGCCGAGGACGAGCGGGCCATTGAAAGCCTGTACTGGAAGATCATGGACGCCGCTATGAAGGCGATCGTCGCGGTCGATGGCTCGATTGGACACCATCACGGTATCGGTCTCAACAAGGGGCCGTGGATCCACATGAACGAACCGAGCATGTGGGACGTGGTGCGCAAGATCAAGACGGCGCTGGACCCCAACGGCATCATGAACCCCGGCAAGATGGGGCTCTGAGAGAGAGGACGTAACTCATGCGAATCAAGTCTATGCGCGATGTGCTCGAGATGTCGGCCATCGACCACGTGTACTATCGAACCTATAACCCGCTCACCCGCTGCATTGGGCGTGAGTACACACCGCTGCGCGCTGCCCACGTGGCTCTGTTGGTCGCCGCGGAAAAACTCACCTGGACACCGGACGTGGTGGAAGCGATGTACTGGAGCTTCAATGACCGCATCTGCCCGGTGTTGAATGCCGATGCCGCCAGTGCCATGTTCTACAACGACGAAGGTGTCTGGGACCGCCCCGCGCGTGCCGATGTAGTGGATGCCGGCGTCGCCCCGGCCTTCGTCAATGAGATCGCCGACAATGTGACCCGTACCGGCAACGTCTACGGGGTCGAAGACGACAAAAGTCCTGTCGGCAAAGCCGACGTGCTGTACATCGTCGACGACGTCACCCGTGCCTATGCGCCGGAGATCGCTGAAGCGGTCAAGAAGGTGCTGACGGCTAACGGTGTCGACTTCACCGTGTTGGCCAAGGGTACCGACGGCTGGGGTCTGTATGACCTCGGTCTGTGGGCCCTGGCAGAAGAGAAAGCCAAAGAGTTCGCCGGCTGGATCAAGGAGAGCGGCGCCAAGACGATCGTCGCCAACGACCCTTCGCTGGTGTACGGTTTGAAGGAATGGTATCCGACGCTGGGCCTCAAGCTCGACGCCGAGATTCTGCATCACACCGAGTACTTCGATCGCCTGGGCGTCACCGCCACCTACACTGGCAAAGTAACCTATCATGACTCCTCCTACCTGGGGCGCTACCTGAACGTGTACGATGCCCCGCGTAAGGTCCTGGGGCGCGTGGCGGGGATCGAGTTCAAGGAGTGTTACTTCAAGGGCGATCACGCCAATCCGAGTGGTCCTTATCTTGGTTACTTCAACTGGGAATGGGCCGATGCCGTGGCGGGGCGCCGGGCGGAGGAGCTCGCTGTGGCCGCTCCGGTCGCGGTGACCGCCGCACCTGCCTCCAAACGTAACCTGGCACGCGTGGCCGGCGATAAAGGCCTGACCGTTAAGGACATCGCTGAGCTGCTGGCGGCTTAGGCGTTTCCCTCCTTCCGCCTCCCGCAGGTCACCATGGCCTGCGGGAGGTTACATTTTTGGGCGCTGTACAGTTCTGAATGGAGATGAGAGCATGTCTCAGAAATACATTCTGGCCATTGACGAAGGCACCACGGGAACCCGCGCCCTCATCGTCGACAAAGAGAGCAACATCATCGCGCAGGCCTACAGTGAGTTTGCGCAGCTGACGCCGGCACCGGATCGCACCGAACACAACGCCGAAGAAATTTGGGATGCGACCTACCGGATGATGAAGAAGGCGCTGGACCAGGCCGGCCTCAAGGCCACCGATATCCAGGCCATTGGTATCACCAACCAGCGCTGCACGCGCCTGGCCTGGAACCGCGAAACCGGCAAGCCGGTGCACAATGCCATCGTCTGGCAAGACATGCGTAATGCCGGACTGGTGGAGCGTCTGCGCCCGACCTGGGGCGACAAGTGCTACAAACATACGGGCTGGCCGTTCGGGCCCATTTACACCTCGCTGGGCCTGCACTGGATGTGCGAGAACGTGCCGGGGGTGCGCGAAGCCGCCGCCAAAGGCGATGTCGTTTTCGGCAACATCGACGTCTGGTTGATCTACAAACTGACCGGCGGCAAGGTGCACGCAACGTCGGCCTCCAATGCGAGTGTCAACGGTATCTACGACCTGTACACCGACACCTGGTACAAGGAGTGGTTCGATTATCTGAACGTGCCGGTGGGTGCAATGCCTGAAGTGCGTGATGACGATGCCTTCTACG
The DNA here is from genome assembly GCA_964642445.1 of uncultured Anaerolineae bacterium. Taxonomy (GTDB): domain Bacteria; phylum Chloroflexota; class Anaerolineae; order SSC4; family Amarolineaceae; genus SSC4. The sequence goes on along the minus strand of CAZXQZ010000069.1, from coordinate 4,511 downwards.
GCTATACCGACCCCGCCCTGTTCGGCGCCGAAATTCCGATCACGGGCAATATCGGCGACCAGCAGGCCGGGTTGTTTGGCCAGGGATGTATCAATCCGGGTGACGTAAAATGCACGCATGGCACCGGCACCTTCCTCAACATGAACATCGGCGACAAACTGACCGATTCGCGCAGCGGCACGAACGTGCTCGTTGCCTGGCGCATGCAGGGCAAAACAACCTACACCCTGGAAGGGTATGCATCCGTTACCGGCTCGGCCGTGCAGTGGCTGCGCGACGGTGCCGGGTTGATCCAGAAGTCATCCGAATCGGAAGACCTGGCGAAGGGTGTGCCCGACAACGGCGGTGTCTATTTCGTACCGGCCATGACCGGTCTCTCGGCACCGTGGTGGGATTTCTCGGCACGCGGCATGATCATTGGTATCACGCGCGGTACGTCGCGTGCGCACCTGGCGCGCGCCACCCTGGAATCGATCGTCTACCAGACCAAGGACTTCTTGCAGAGCATGAAAGAAGACTCGGGCGGCATCGAAATCGAGTCGATGAAGGTCGACGGCGGGGCGGTCAAGAATGACTGGCTGATGCAGTTCCAGGCCGACGTGCTCAATGCCAATGTCGTGCGCCCGGTCAACCCGGAGGCCACCGTGATGGGCGCCGCTTACATGGCGGGCCTCGGCTCTGGCTATTGGTCGAGTATGGAGGAAGCCTTCGCAACCCTGAAGGTTGACAAGGTATTCGAGCCGCGCATGGAGGCCGCACAGCGCGACCAGTTGTACGGCGATTGGAATCGGGCGATTCGCCACGCCATGGGTTGGCTCAAGTAGTTCTGGCACAGCCGCTGGCGCAGCGAACGTACGGCGGCCGAGCAGATTTTCTGTCACAAGGGTGCGAGCAGTGGTCGCAATGCACTGTTCGCACCCGGTATCCGACGGAGCAGTGTCATGACCTGGCAGGTGACTTTCAACCTTTTTCGTTACAAACAGGATGGAACCCTACCCCACTTCGACAGCTTTCGGCTGGCGGTGCGACCAGACGAATACGTGCTCGATGCCGTCGAGCGTATCTGGGCCGAACAGGATCGTACCCTGGTCTTTCGTCATGCCTGCCACCATGCCGGGTGCGGCGCCTGTGGCATGCGCGTCGATGGACGCGAGAAGTTGACCTGTACCACGCGCATCGACAGTGTGACAGTCGATGGCGGCACCGTGACCATCGAGCCGCTGCGCAACTTCGCCGTGCTGAGTGACCTGGCCGTCGACATGACCGAGTTCTACACCCGCATGGAGCAGGTGCGGTTTGCGCCCGTGCGCGAAGCCGAGCCGATGCTGGACCTGGAAACCGGTGCGCCGGCGCCGGTGCACGTCACCGCTTATCGTTTCGAAAACTGCCTGGAGTGCGGTATCTGTGTCTCGGCGTGCCCGATCGCTGGCAGCGATCCAACCTACCTGGGTCCCGCGGCGCTGGCCGCCATCGAGCGCATGGTGCAGGAACCACGCGGCGTCGATGTGGCGGCGCTGCTGCGCCTGGCCGATAGTGAGCAGGGTGTGTGGCGCTGTCACACAGCGTTCGAATGCAGTGCCGCCTGTCCGGCCGACGTCGATCCGGCGGGTCTGCTCCTTCAGCTGCGCCGCCAGATCGTCGGTAACCGCATCAAACAACTGTTGGGGATACGGAGCTAAGCCACTATGAGTACTACGCCTTTACCCGTCGAACCAACCCAATCACAGACATACCGGATATCGCGCGCGCGCGGCGTGATTGGCTGGTTCGACTTACGCCGCGGCGGCGTCGGCCTGTTCGCTTTTGCGCTGAACCGGCTGACTGGCCTGGGTCTGGTGGTCTATCTGTTCATCCACCTGCTGGTGCTCAGTCTGCTGGCGCAGGGCCCCAACGCATGGAATGACTTCGTGCGCCTGGCCCGTTCACCCTGGTTTCTGGTCCTGGATATCGTCTTGATTGCCGCGATCCTGATTCATGGGCTGAACGGCATTCGCGTCACCCTGGTAGGTCTGGGGATTGGCGTCGCGCGTCATAAGGTTACTTTTGTGGGGTTGATGGCCGCAGCGGTGATGCTGCTCGTGGCCGCGGCCATCGGCGTGTTTTCAGCTTGATGGTCTGTTCGTCAGACAGAAAGCCGTTCGTGTGTGCCCTGCAGCGCCTTTCGTCCCGCGATGGTGGACTGTGCCCGCGTACAGAGTGCATGCCGGCCGAGGCGATTCTGCCAATCGGCGTGTTAGCGTGCGAATTTGTCCATTCAGCACTCTCAACCCGTGAGAGAGGACGAAACTAGAGGAGACGCTCGTGGATTTTTCGATCATCAGTTTCATCGCCGCCTTCGGTGCCGGTATCTTTGGTGCCGCCATCGGGGCCTTGCCGGCCTTCATCATTTTTGGTGTATTGGTGCTGGCGGGTGTGGCAACTGCCCTGGGGGGCGGTCCTGACTTTCTCGGTCCGGTTGCCTTTGGTCTCTTCGGTCCGCACATTGCTGGGTTCGCCAGCGGCGTGGCCGCTGCGGCCTACGCCGCCAACAAGGGTAAGCTGGCCAACGGCCGCGATATCGCCACACCACTAATGGGTCTCGCTGATCCCGCTACCCTGGCCATCGGCGCCATCTTCGGCGGGTTGGGTTATGTCATCAACTGGTTGTTCAACCTGGTTGGTTTTCCCTGGACCGACACGATTGCCCTGACCGTGGTCGTTTCGGCGATCATTGCCCGCATCGCCTTTAGCAAGACAGGAGTGTTTGGCAAACCACCGCAGGGCACGAGCCGTATGGCCATGCCGGCGGAGGCCAACAAGTGGCTGCCCTGGCAGTCAAGCACCGGCCAGATCGCCCTGATCGGTCTGGGTGGCGGTTTGATGGCAGCCTTTTTCGCCACCAACGTACCCAATGTCGGGCACGTCATCGGGTTTGCCATCTCGGCAGTCAGCTTGATCATACTGCAGTTCGGGGGAAAGGTCCCCGTCACGCATCACATCACGCTGACAGCGGGTGTAGCGGCGATGGCCAGCGGCAGCCTGATATGGGGTGCCCTGTTCGGCCTGGTTGCAGCCTTCATTGCTGAATATGTCTCACGGCTGTTTCTGGTCTATGGCGATACGCACATCGACCCGCCGGCGGTCACGATTGCGTTGTTGACCAGCCTGTCGCTGCTGCTGGCGGCGCTGGGTGTCTACGCCTTCCAGCTGCCATAAGCACTGATTCGAACCGATCAGGGACTGGCGCGATCGCTGCCGGTCCCTGACCGGACTGATCACATGGTTCAGCAGTCTACAGGAACGAGAATGAATGCCATTGTCATGCGAGAAATTGGCGGGCCCGAAGTCCTGCGCTGGGAAAACGTTCCCACCCCGGTACCCGGACCCGGGCATGCCCTGGTCCGTCTGCGTGCGGCCGCACTGAACCGGCGCGATGTCTCCCTGCGCCGGCGGGCATCAACCCAGTCGATGCTGCCCTTGATTCCAGGATCGGATGGGGCCGGTGAGATCGCGGAGCTGGGATCGGGCTGCGAAGGATGGCAGGTGGGTCAGGCTGTTGTCATCTACCCCGCGCTGCACTGGGGATCCTCGATCCGCCGGCCGATCAACGACTTTCGCATCCTGGGCGGGCCCGACCCTGGTACGTACGCCGAGTTCATGGTCGTGCCGGCCGAAAACCTGTTTGCCAAACCGGAAAGCCTGAGCTTCCCGGAAGCTGCCGCGCTGCCGGTGGCGGCTCTGACCGCCTGGCGCGCGGTGATGATTTGTGGGCAGGTGGAACCGGGTGATCGTGTTCTATTGCCCGGTATCGGCAGTGGGGTGGCCACGTTTGCCCTGCAAATCGCCAAGATGGCCGGTGCTACCGTCTATGTCACCTCCCACTGTGATAAAAAACTGGCCCGGGCCCGCGCCTTGGGTGCCGATGGCACGGCCAATTACCGCTCATCGGACTGGGTCACCGTGATCCGTGACCTGACGCACGGCGAGGGGGTCGACGTGCTCGTCGACAGTGTGGGCACACCGACAGTGGCCGCCGCGCAGCCGCTGCTGCGGGTGGGCGGGCGCCTGGTCACCTTTGGAGCCACCGGCGGTGCCGATGTCACGCTCGATCTGCGCTGGCTCTATTCGCGTTTCATCTCGGTGATTGGCACCACCCTGGGCAGCCCGTGGGATTTTGCCCAGGTGGTGACGCTGCTGGGTCACGGCAAAATCAAGCCGGTCATCGATCGTGTCTTCCCCCTGGCCGAGGCCGCTGCGGCCCAGCTGTACCTGGAGTCCGGTGAGCAGTTCGGCAAGGTCGTTTTGGAGATCTGATTTCTACAACAGGTGCGTACGATGTCTATTCCATCTCATCAGACAAATGCCAGTGTGGGCTGGCTGGGTCAGGCGGTGTCCGGGATTGCGCTGCTCGTGCTGCTGAGCTTGCATATGGTTGCCAACCACTTCGTGGTGCCGGGCGGGCTGCAAACGTATCAAGACGTCGTCAACTACCTGGCCAACCCGCTCATCCTGGTGTTCGAAGTCCTGTTTCT